>DXDD01000017.1 GCA_019115665.1 Candidatus Eisenbergiella pullistercoris
TGTGAAAAGTATACAATATCCATCTGTTTTACGCCAGAAAAAAGATTCGATTTTGTCCAATCTGCCAACGCATGATCGCTATTAAGCTTATGTTCATTTGCTATTCGGTTTTTACAAGAAACCGGTTACACAGTCTTCTGAACGCAATTCCTGCGCGCGGAAAATTCCTGTCTGAAAGAAGCCCGGCAGCAGATGCCGCCCCACCACCTTTTTTACCGTTTCTTTACCTTCCCTCCCTTTTCTTCCTCCGGAAAATGTGTCATAATGAATTCGTTATTCTGTGCATCCGTCCCCGGAAGCGCTCCGCCGTTTCCATTTTGCATGACGGCTGCGCGAAATCATCCAAAGACAAAGGAGCGATCATCATGCCATCCGCGTACGCGCACTACCGCTTCGGCCGGCAGGTCTGTCCGCTGCTGAGAAACAAGGAGCAGCAGACCATCCTCCGGTATCCGGAGCCGTTTCTGATCGGCCTGCACGGGCCGGACATTTTCTTTTACCACCATCCGCTTGCCTCCTCTGCGCTGAACCGCATGGGCCACCGGATGCACGAAGAGCCGGGAGCGTCCTTTTTTATCCCCGCGGCGAAGGCCCTTGCCGCCATGCCGGCGGGAAACCGGCAGGCCGGGCTTTCCTATCTGTACGGCTTCCTCTGTCATTTTGCCCTGGACAGCTTCTGCCACCCTTATGTGGAGGCGCAGGTCAGGCGCACGGGCATCGCCCATATGGAGCTGGAGGCGGAATTTGACCGCAGGCTGATGCTCCATGACGGTCTGGAGCCCCTGTCCCATTTCCCTGCCGGGCATATCATTCCTTCCGTCAGAAACGCCCGGGTGATCGCGGCGTTTTTTGAAAAAGAGGGCGGCACGCCGCAGGAGATCCTCAGAACCCTGCGCTCCATGCTCGTCTGCAGCCGTCTGCTGACCGCGCCCCATCTGCCGAAGCGGCTTGCCATTGAAGCGGTGTTTGCAGCGAGCGGAAAATCCGCCTCCATGCGGGGCGTGATGATCCCCCTGCATGCCGATCCGGCCTGCGCGCGCAGCAACAGAAGGCTGGGCAGGCTTTACCGGCTGGCGCTCCCCGCCGCCGCGGATCTGATCCGCAGCTACCGGCTGTACGCCAAAGGAAAGGAAGGACTGAACGATCTCCTTCTGCGGCCCTTCGGCTGAGAGCCGCCTTTCGGCTGAGGGCCGCCGCCCTTCGGCCTGGGCCGCCGTCCCGCCGCACACGACCGAATTTTTATGAAAAGGAGCCTGAAAAAATGAATCCTGATTCCAACACGGCATTCAAACTGACAAAGCTGGAAAAAAGCTGGATCCTCTACGACATCGGAAATTCAGCCTTTACCCTGATGGTCTCCACCATCATTCCCATTTATTTCAACTATCTGGCGGAAAACGCCGGGATCTCCTCCGTGGACTACCTGGCAAGCTGGGGCTACGCCGCCAGCATCGCCACCCTTCTGGTGGCGCTTTCCGGGCCGGTGCTGGGAACGCTGGCCGATCAGAAGGGCTACAAGAAAAAGCTGTTTCTCGGCTCGCTCCTGCTGGGCGTGGCCGGCTGCGTCCTGCTGGGCTTTGTGCACGGCTGGCTGCTCTTTCTGGCGCTGTTCGTCGTCACCCGCGTGGGGTATTCCGTCAGCCTGATCTTCTATGATTCCATGCTTCCGGATGTTTCCACGCCGGAGCGGGTGGACCGGGTATCCTCCTACGGCTACGGCCTGGGCTACATCGGAAGCTGCATTCCCTTCGCCGCCTGTCTCGTCCTGGTGCTTGGCGCGGACGCCTTCGGACTCACGCTTTCCTCCTCCATGATGATCGCCTTTCTGATCGTGGCCGCCTGGTGGTTCGCCGTCTCCTGCCCGCTGTTAAGGCGGTATCGGCAGAAGCATTACTCCGAGTCCGGCGGAAAGACCGCCATCGCCGGAAGCTTTCACAGGCTGGCGGAAACCTTCCGGGGCATAAAAAAAGAAAAGAAGACCTTCCTGTTTCTTCTTTCCTTCTTCTTCTACATTGACGGCGTCTATGCCATCATCGACATGGCCACCGCTTACGGAACGGCTCTGGGACTTGATACCACCGGGCTTCTCATCGCCCTTCTGGTCACGCAGATCGTGGCATTCCCTTTCTCCATCTTCTTCGGAAGGCTGTCGGGAAAGCATGCGCCGGAAAAGCTGATCGTCATCTGCATCGCGGCCTATCTGGGCATCACCGTGTTCGCGCTGTTCATGTCCACCCAGCTGCACTTCTGGATCCTTGCGGTCTGCGTCGGCATGTTCCAGGGGGGCATTCAGGCCCTGTCCCGGTCCTACTTTACCAAGATCATCCCGGCTGAAAAGTCCGGCGAATATTTCGGCATCATGGATATCTGCGGCAAGGGCGCGTCCTTTATCGGCACCACCCTGATCGGCATCGTCAGCCAGCTGACCGGAAGCGTCAACAAGGGCATCGGCGTGCTGATCGTCACCTTCACCATCGGGCTGATCCTGTTCGTCCGGGCGTCTTCTCCCAAGAAGGCCTGAAGCGCAGTCCGACGCTTCTTTCCGCAAAAGGCCAGGTAATCCTGCACGGTCTTTTCCGGACAGAACATGCCCCGGCGGGCGTACACAGACCAGGCGGCAGCCGAAGCTGCCGCCTGGTTTTATGCACGGCAGGCCCGGCAAACGCGCCTTCCTGCCTTCTGATGTCTGCAGCGCCCGCCCTGCTTCCGGTCAGAGCTTTGAATATCCGTAGCCGTTCACCATCGCGTCCAGCTTCTGCTTATTTTTGCAGAACGGGC
>DXDD01000162.1 GCA_019115665.1 Candidatus Eisenbergiella pullistercoris
CCCTGTTTCTTACACCAGGCAGTATCCTCATCTGGAAAGATCAAAGGCAGTTCTGGATCAGCTGGAAATCCTTTTATAAATAAGAAAGAACTCAGCCATGAATCGGCTCCTTCGCCGGAAGCCCCGCCTTACGCGGATATCTTCCAGGCGTGGGAGCTTTCTTTCTGATCAGATACAGATTTCTTCCCATATCGGAACCGGGAAGGAAAAAGGAAAACACCCTCGGCTCTTCTCCGCCGAGAATGCGGACGGCCTCCCGCGCAGAAGCAGCCTCCTCTTCCACGTCGGAACCTTTATAAGAAACAAAGCAGCCTCCCTTCTTCACAAAGGGAATACAATATTCAGAAAGCGTGGAGAGAGTGGCGACAGCTCTGGATACGCAGATATCAAAACTCTCTCTCAGCCTGCCGGGCCTGGCAAAATCCTCCGCCCTTCCATGAACAGCAGTAATTCCCGTAAGCGACAGTCTGGATATCACCTCATTCAGAAATCCTACTCTCTTCTGCAGGGAGTCAAGAAGAGTGACCTCCAGTTCAGGGAAAGCGATCTTCAGGGGAATTCCGGGAAAACCCGCTCCGGTTCCCACATCGATCAGAGAAAGCTTTCCGGGGAGATTCCCTATGGACGCCGATGCAGGATCCAGAAGCGCAGGAACAGCCTTCACGAGAGTAAGGCTGTCAACAAAATGCTTCTTCATAACCTCATCAAATTCTGTAATAGCCGTCAGATTCATAAAGCTGTTCCATTCCACAAGAAGCTCATAGAATGAAAGAAACTGCTCCTCCTGTTCCCCTGTCAGGGAAACAGAAAGCTCTTTCAAATCCTCCCTGAAGGAAGACAGATCATATTTCAAATCATGATTCATAGAAAACCTCATTTCAATTCTCAATGCTTCTCCGCTTTCCATAGTGCTCCAGAAATACAAGAAGCACAGATATGTCAGCCGGAGAAACACCGGAAATTCTGGATGCCTGTCCCACCGACACAGGACGGAATTCCTTCAGCTTCTGTCTCGCCTCAAGCCGAAGGCTGGGAACCTCGTCATAATCCAGCCAGTCCGGGATCTTCTTCTCTTCCATCTTCCGGAACTGTTCCACCTGCTTCCGCTGTCTGCCGATATATCCCTCATACTTCAGTTCAATTTCCACCTGTTCGATCACATCGGCCGGAAGCTTCTCTCTCCCGGGATCAAGCTCCGAAAGCAGCCCGTAATTAAGCTCCGGTCTGCAGATCAGTTCCGCAAGGCTGGCGGCTGTCTTTAAGGGAGAACTCCCATGCTCTGAAAGGAAGCGCTGTACAGGAGCAGAAGCGCCTGCCATAACCGACTTGAGACGGGCCGTCTCCCTTTCAATCCGTTCCTTTTTGCGGCAGGTATCCTGATAATCCCTTTCGGATACAAGCCCTGCCTGATAACCGATCCCGCGAAGCCTGAGATCCGCATTATCCTGTCTGAGAAGAAGCCGGTATTCCGCACGGGAAGTCATCATCCGGTATGGCTCACGATTATCCTTGGTAATCAGATCATCGATCAGAACGCCGATATATGCCTGGGAACGATCCAGTATCACCGGCTCCCTTCCCAGAATCCCGAGGGCGGCATTCAGGCCCGCGATCAGACCCTGGGCCGCAGCCTCCTCATATCCGCTGCTTCCGTTAAACTGTCCTGCGCTGAACAGACCGGATATTTTTCGGAACTCAAGCGTGGGATAAAGCTGTCTGGCATCTATGCAGTCATATTCGATCGCATATGCATTCCGGACAATCTTACAGTGTTCCAATCCAGGAACACTTCTGTACATGGCAAGCTGAACATCCTCCGGAAGAGAGGAAGACATTCCTCCCACATACATCTCATTTGTGGAAAGTCCCTCCGGCTCCAGAAAAACCTGATGCCTCGGCTTTTCCGCAAACTTCACCACCTTATCTTCAATGGACGGGCAGTATCTGGGCCCGGTTCCCTCTATGATACCCGCGTAAATAGGAGATCTGTCCAGATTGGCCCGGATGATCTCATGGGTTTTTTCATTCGTATAGGTCAGCCAGCAGGAAACCTGCGGCTTCTGAACGCTTTCCGGGTCCGTGGAAAAGGAAAAGGGAACGATCCTCTCATCTCCCGGCTGTTCCTCCATTTTGGAATAATCTATGGTCCTTCCGTCCATTCTGGCTGGTGTTCCTGTTTTGAAACGCTTCATGCGGATACCGAGCTTTTCCAGATTTTCCGTCAGATATACGGCGGGCTGCAGGCCGTTCGGGCCGGTATGGGTGATCGCTTCGCCGCAGAGACATCTGGCGTTCAGATAGGTCCCCGTACAGAGAATGACCGCGCGGCATTCATAGATCATGCCGGAAAAAATACGAACGCCGGTGATCCGCTTCTTCCCCTCATCCTCCGAAGCACCGACTGCAGAAGAAACATCCTCAGTCAGCAGCTCGCATACCTCGGCCTGTTTAATGGTCAGATGCTCCTGATTCTCCAGAACACGGCGCATCTGTCTGGTATATTCCGCCTTATCCGCCTGTGCGCGCAGAGAGTGGACCGCCGGTCCCTTGGATCTGTTGAGCATCTTGGACTGAATAAAGGTCTTATCAATATTTTTCCCCATCTCTCCGCCAAGCGCATCCAGCTCTCTCACCAGATGCCCCTTGGAAGAACCGCCGATATTGGGGTTGCAGGGCATCAGAGCGATGCTGTCCGCGCTCACCGTGAAAATAACGGTTTCCAGCCCCAGCCTCGCGCATGCGAGCGCCGCCTCACATCCCGCATGTCCTGCTCCTACCACACATACATCCACCCGTTCCATGACCTGCGCCATGCCGTTTCAACTCCTCCTGCTTCTTCTGCTCACTGTTTCTTCTTTTTCTTTCCGTCCTTCTTTTTGGACTTCTTCTTATCCTTCTTTTTTCCGGATCCCTTTCCGATCGGGGAGGGATCCGGCGGAATGACTGCCGGAGTATGGGAAACGCTTCTGACAGCCGCCTCCTCCGCAGAATTTCTCCCGGTTCCGTCTCCGCTTCTGAACGAATCGTCCAGATATAATCCGGATCCCCGGTCCGGCATGATGATAACGCCGTCCGCCCTGCTGATCTCCTCATCCTGAGAAAAACGCTCCCGCTCAAAGGCCTTCTCATTCCCATGAGAAAAAGAAGCCTGCATTTTCTTTTCCGCTTCCGTCTCTGTCTTTCCCCAGGCAAGATCCCATAACGCGCGGACCGGTTCCCAGACAAGCTCCAGAACACGCAGAAGCGCGGCGATCAGAACCGCCCAGCAGACGATATGATACAGCTGAAGTTCTCCCCTGCCGTAGTCCTCCGCCGCTCCAAAATACAGTCCAAGTCCGACGATCCCGACGGCGAGCAGAAAAAACAGTCCCGCGTTCGATTCCTTTTTCATCCTGTGCACCCCTTTTCCTTTCTCTGAACGTAACCCCGGTTTTTCTCATCTTAACATAACAGAAAACAGAAGAAAAGCGTTCCCGAAAAACACCCCTATTTTTTCTGCTCCTGTTCTCTCTTCCAGTTCAGGATCCGCTCCAGCTTCTCCTTCACCTTCTTTTCCTCTCCCTCGTCCGTGGGGAGATAATATCTTCTTCCCTTCAGAGAATCCGGCAGGCACTGCATGGCGGCGACCTTCTCCGGAGTGCTGTGAGCGTAAACGTAGCCTTCCCCGTAATGAAGGTCCTCCATCAGACTGGTTGGAGCGTTTCGGATCTGAAGGGGAACCGGCTCGGCCAGCATGCCCGCCGCATCCTCCCTGCAGTCCTCATAAGCCCGATAAAGAGCGTTGGATTTGGGAGCCATGGAAAGATAAACCACGGCGTGAGTCAGATTCACGCCGCATTCCGGCATTCCGATGAAATGACAGGCCTGATAAGCGGAAACCGCCACCGTCAGCGCGCTGCTGTCCGCGATCCCCACGTCCTCGCTGGCAAAGCGGATCAGCCTTCTTGCCACATACAGAGGATCCTCCCCCGCTTCCAGCATGCGGGCAAGCCAGTAAACGGCGGCGTCCGGATCGGTATTGCGCATGGACTTATGAAGCGCGGAGATGAGATTGTAATGCTCCTCTCCCTTCTTGTCATAAAGAAGGGATCGCCTGCTGGTACACTGCTCCAGCGTTTCCTCCGTGATGCGGATGGTCCCGTCCGGAAGGATCTCGCCGTTTAATACCATCATCTCCAGCGTATTCAGCGCCGTTCTCGCATCCCCGTTTGCAAAGACCGCGGCCGCCCTCAGAACCTCCTCCGGGATCTCTATCTTCTGCCCGCCGTATCCGGACTTCGCCGTGAGGGCATGGTGCAGAAGCTCCGTGATATCCTCCTCAGAAAGGGCCTGCAGGACAAATACCTTGCAGCGGGACAATAGAGCGGAATTGACCTCAAAGGAAGGATTCTCCGTGGTGGCCCCGATCAGGATGATGCTTCCCTTTTCCACAAAGGGAAGAAAAGCGTCCTGCTGGGCCTTGTTGAAGCGGTGGATCTCATCCACAAACACAATGGTCCTGCGTCCGGTCAGGCGCAGCTGCTCCGCCTGCTGCATCACCTGGCGGATCTCTTTGATTCCGCTGGTCACCGCGCTGAAATCAATGAATTCCGCCCTTGTCCTTCCGGCAATGATCCTGGCAAGGGTGGTCTTTCCCACGCCCGGAGGCCCCCAGAAGATCATGGAGCAGATGCTGTCCTGATCGATTAGACGGCGCAGGACCTTCCCTTTTCCGACCAGATGCTTCTGTCCCACAAACTCCTCCAGGGTTTCCGGACGGAGCCTGCTGGCAAGCGGATCCGAAGCATGTAAGCCTTCCCCCTTCCATCCGGAAGAGCCCATATCAAACAGAGACATCTGTTCCATCTTCCTTCCCCCTTTCCAAAGCCTTCTATTTCCCCATGCAGAACTTACTGAAGATCTCGTTCACCAGATCCTCTCCCACCTCTTCGCCGATGATCTCTCCCAGGGAAGCGTAGGCGCTCATCAGATCAATGGAGAAAAAGTCCTCCGGCATGCCGGCCTCCAGGCTTCTTTTCACCTCAAGAAGGCTGTCGGAAGCATTCTGAAGCGCTTCCTTATGGCGCATGCTGGTGATGACCACTTCTTCGTTAAACCGGAGTCCTCCGGAAAAGAACATTTCTGAAAGGACGTTTTCAAAGGCATCCAGCCCCTCTCTTTCCTTTACCGATACCTTCACCACCGGAACGCCGGCGGGAAGCTTCTCCTTCAGCTTTGTTTCCGTCAATACCGGCGTCAGGTCGGATTTGTTGAGGAGAACGATGCATTTTTTCCCTTCGATCAGCTTCAGAATATGCTCGTCGCTTTCATCCATGGGAATGGAGGAATCGGCCATATACAGGATCAGATCCGCTTCCTTCGCATACTGCTCCGCCTTTTCCACTCCGATTTTCTCCACCACGTCAGAGGTGGAACGGATGCCCGCCGTATCGATCACATTCAGACTGATCCCGTGAAGGCTGACCGCCTCCTCCAGCACATCTCTGGTGGTTCCCGCGATCTCCGTCACGATGGCCCGCTCTCTTCCGGCAAGCAGATTCAAAAGAGAGGATTTTCCCGCATTCGGCTTTCCCACAATGACCGTATTGATGCCTTCCTTTAAAAGCCTCCCGTTTTCCGCCGAAGCAATGAGCCTTCCGCACTCTGCGATCAGCGCGTCCACCTTTCCGGAAAGCTGTTCCGGATAGCCCTCCGTACTGATATGCTCCGGATCGTCCAGGGCGGATTCGATGAAAGCGAGCTCGTCCAGGATCTCCTGTCTCAGCCTCCTGATGCAGACGGAAACCGAACCCTCCAGCTGGCTGATGGAAGCCCTTCTGGCATAGTCATTGCGGGAACGGATCAGATCCATCACCGCCTCCGCCTTTGCCAGATCGATGCGGCCGTTCAGAAAGGCCCGTCTGGTAAACTCGCCCGGCTCCGCAAGCCTGGCTCCGTTTTTAAGGACCGCCTCCAGAATCCGGCGCATCACCAGAACGCCGCCGTGGCAGTTAATCTCCACAACGTCCTCTCTCGTATAGGTTTTCGGCGCTTTCATGACCGTTACCATGACCTCGTCCAGGATTTCCTGCCCATCCATAATAAACCCGTAATGAATGGTATGGCTGCCATAATCCTTCAGACTATGGCAGCCATTCTTAGACCGGTATACGCGGTCACCGACCGAAATCGCTTCGCTCCCGCTGATGCGGATGATCCCGATGCCGGAATCGGAAAGCGCCGTTGCAATCGCTGCAATCGTCTCGGTCTGTTTCATTATTCCTCCATGCCGGAATCCAGTCTGTTCCGGCCTGTTCTTTCCTACTTTTTCAGCGTAACCACCACATGACGGTAGGGCTCGTCTCCCTCGCTGTGGGTCGTAACAAATTTATCGTTCTGAAGGGCGGAATGGATGATCCTTCTCTCATAGGGATTCATCGGTTCCAGAGATACGCTCCTTCTGGTACGCTTCACCTTATAGGCGATGTTCTTCGCCAGATTTTCTAGGGTTTCCTTCCTTCTGTTCCGGTAATTCTCCGTATCCACCTTCACACGGATATAGTCTTCCGTATCCCTGTTTACCACCAGGGAAACCAGATACTGAAGGGAATCCAGCGTCTGTCCTCTCTTGCCGATCAGGACGCCCATATCGTCTCCCCTGAGATCGATATCCATCGTCTTCTCATCCTCGTCGTAGGAAACCTCAACAAGAACCGTCATATGCATGGCGGCAAACACATCCTCCAGAAAGGCCTTCGCCTTATCCTCAAGGGTTTCCTTAACCCGCGCAAGGATCCTAGCGGGCTTTGCGTTAAAGCCGAGAAAGCCGGAGGAACCCTCTTCCTTCACTTCGTACTCCAGTCTGTCGCTGGTGACAAGAAACTTCCGGCACGCAGCCGTGATGGCATCGTCAACGGTTTTTGCAGTAAATTCCACGAATTCCATATTTACCTCCCGATCATTTTTTACCGGCTTCCTTCTTCTCTGATCTGTCCCGTTCCTTCTTTTCCGGCCTGGTGTTGTTTTCGTTATAGATCCTTACCATGTTCGCCTTGGCTGTGATGCTTCCGGGCTTGGGAGCCTTCCTGTTATACATCTCCGTATTCTTCCTGACCGCTTCGTCCTTTTCCTCCTGGGTCAGCGCCGGAGCCGACGCCGCCTTCTGGGCAATGGAGCGCTTCGGTTTGGAAGCCTGCGGCTGTACGTTTCTGGTATTCATGTTCGCATACTGATTGATGGTCTTGGGATCGATTCCCGCTTTTTCCATCCTCTTGATGCGCTTCTCCATCTTCTCCTTGGCCTTATCCTTGTTCTTTTCAATGATCTTGTCCAGATCCATGCGGTCGATATGCTTGTTGACCGCGATCTGCTGGATGCTGCGGACCACGGAGCTGGCCACCCAGTACAGGCCTACGCCGGCAGGGAGAGAGAAACAGAACACCGCCGAAAAGATCGGCATGATCGTATTCATCATCTTCATGGAAGCCATCATGCTGTTCTGCTGGTCGCTTCCGTCAGAGGTGGAAGCCTGGGGCATCAGCTTGACGTTGATCCACTGCGTCACCGCGGAAAGCACGGGAATGGCAAGAGCCGCAATGATCAGCAGGATGCTTCCCTGGGCCACGGCATTGGAAAAATAATAGGAAGGGGAGTCCCCGATATTCATTCCAAGGAAATTATTATATTCCGCGAGCTTCGCCGTGGTATTCTGAATATCTCCGGCCAGACTGGGAAATTTTTCCGCCAGAGAGGCCCATTCCGGCGTGGACGCCTTATTCAGCACATCGATGAAGGCGTTCTGGATATAAGTGGTATCTCCCGCCAGATACTGCTCGTTGGTAAAACGCTTCGTATACATGGCGGCGTTCTGGAAGCCCTGAATAAACTCCGCGCTTCCTTCCATGGAAATCAGCTTGTCCACCAGCGGGAAAAAAGCGTCCCTCACCTTGTCAATATAGGCAGGAATCGCATAGATGACCCGGTACAGAGCGTACAGGATCGGAAGCTGGATCAGAAGCTGCACACAGCTTCCCATGGGGGAAACCCCGTATTTCGCATAGACGGCCTGCGTTTCATTCTGCATGGCCATCATGGAATCGTTATCCTTCCTGTCCTTATACTTTTTCTGAATCGCCTGAAGCTCAGGGTTCATCTTGCTGCTGAGCTTGGAAAACTTCTGCTGCTTGATGGTCAGAGGAAGCATCAGCATGTATACAACAATGGTGAAAATAATGATGGCAAGGCCGATATTGGGAATTCCGATCAGATTCAGAAGATCGAAAATCCACTCCATGATCTGTCCCAGAATGACGGCGATCCATCCGATCACCGGCGTACCGTCCTTCGTCAAAAGTATCGCAGACAAAATCTAAATCCTCCTTCTTCCGCCTCCTTTAAGGAACCGGGTCATAACCTCCCCTGGAAAAGGGGTTGCATCTCAGGATCCTCCACAGGGCAAGAAGCCCGCCCTTCAAGGCTCCGTATTTCTCCACCGCCTCAAGTCCATACTCGCTGCAGGTGGGAAAATAGGGGCATTTCGTCCGTTTCATGGGAGAAATATATTTCCGGTAGCCCCTTATCATAACAATAAGAAGAGTTTTCATGCAAAAGTCTCCCTTCCAATCAAAACCTCTTCCTTTTTTCGCTCTCTCAATCCGATCCGGCTTTTCCGGGATCCTTCAGGATCCGATGAAGCCTTCCCAAATGAAGCAGCGCGCTCTCAACCTCCCGGAAGGAAGCTGAAGCGGCATTCGATCTGGCCACGACTACGATATCCAAACCGCTATTGAATCTCTTTTCCTGCAGCCGGTAGCCTTCACGAACCAGCCTTGTGACATGATGCCTCACAACGCTGTTTCCGACCTTTTTGCTCACTGATATTCCGATCCTGTTCCCTCCGCTGTTATTTTCCAACACATACATCACAAACAGGCGGTTGGCGCAGGACCTTCCCTTCCGGTAAACCGTCCGGAAGTCCTCGTTTTTTTTCAATCTCTCCGAAAATTCCATTCTTAGGGAATCCTTTTTTCATCAGGCCTCTTCTGCCTGTCTCCATAAAGAGAAAAAGGCCACATTGCTGCGGCCTATGCGGACAATAC
>DXDD01000163.1 GCA_019115665.1 Candidatus Eisenbergiella pullistercoris
GTGAAATGGGGCGGCGCCGGCGCGCTGGTTCCGATCACCGGCTTTGCCAATTCCGTGGCGGCCTGCGCGATTGAATTTAAGAAGGAAGGCCAGGTCTTCGGCGTGGGCTGCAAGATCTTCACCATTGCCGGTCCTGTGATCCTGTACGGGATTTTTATGTCCTGGGTGCTGGGGGTGATTTACTGGGCGGGGAAAGTGACGGGAATCCTTTAGTACCTGCATGACTGTGGGCCGGATCTTCACAGACAACACAGGCAGAAGGGAAAACAGGCCGGAAGCGATATGGCCCGGCCTGAGCAGAACATAATTGGCGGGAAGATGCGCTCTGGGGCAGAAAAGGCCCCTTTTTTCATTCCTGAAATCATAGCTCAACAGGGAAATATTAAGATTTTTCTAAGAGTCTGAAAAACCATTGACATCCTCTTCTCCGTGAGATATGCTGAACTTGTCTTTTGGAAGCCGGAAATTCTGTTCGGGCTTCAAACGTGTAATCACACATTCTGGCAGTTTCTGCCGAAAAAACTCAGTACAAAGTATAGACGGCGGGAACCCGGAAAATAGGGAAGGCACTGTGCTTATAACAGATTTTCTGTAGAAGAGGAAACACCCCGTTCCCTGCCGCAGATGGGAGGACAATGACGGGAAACGAAAGAAAAGATTATGGTTTATCATGCAGCAGAGAATGCAGCATGCCGGAAAGGCAGACAGAGAGAAAACGTGGACTCAGCGTCCGAAAAACACCTCTTGCTGAGGAAATTTCCATCGCCGGACTGCGGGCGCAGTATGATACACATGCGAAACGGCTGTTGAGCGCGAGACCGGTCCTAGCGAGAATTTTGCAGAAGACGGTGGGAGAATGGTCAGGGATGTGGGAAACGTCTCCTGATTTGATCTGGAAGCGCAGAAAGAGTATTATGTGAAATACCGTCTGGTAGGATCCCGGAGAGCGGGGCAGCCTGTACCGCTTTTTGAATAAATTGAGGAAAGAGGCGTGGAATGGGGTTCTTTTATCGCCTTCAGTTCTCTTGTAAGGGATGGTCTTCTGCGGACGGATGAAGCGGCCAGACGCATGAAAATGTCGGAAGAGGACTTCGTTGCCAGAATGCGGGAAGAAAGAGAACGGTAAGATGAGGTATCAGGGGAAGGAATACAACAGGATTATATTGGTTGGAAATTCCGGAAGCGGTAAATCCTGGACGGCAGAGCGGATGGAAAAGATTACCGGGATGCCGGTTATTTATCTGGATAAGGAGTGCTGGCAGTCCGGATGGAAATATCCGCCCAAAGAAGAATGGGAAGCAAAAAACAGGGATTTTGTCACAGGAGATTCCTGGATTATAGATGGCAATCACAGGGAAACAATGGAAATGCGTTTTCAGAGAGCAGAGCTGATTCTGTTTTTTGATATCAATCCGGTTCTATGTATGTGGAGAGTCTGGCGGAGGCATGGCCGGAAACGGACGGACCTGGCGGAAGGAATGGAAAAGGAAGAGAAGCGTGACAGAATGTTTTATAAGCTGCTGGCATATATCTGGACATCGCACCGAAAAAGGCGAGAGTACATCTGGAGTTTATATGAAAAGTATCCCTCCAGAATGATTTCTTTCAGGAGAACAGGGCAGATCAGAGAATTTCTGGAAGACATTGAAAAAGAAAACAATAGAACAACAAAAAAGGAGAACTACATACCATGAATTCAAAGGAAGCGAAAAAAAGAATGATGGAGGGCAGGATCTATCCGCCCGGAGACGAGGAGATCATGGCGGAACAGGTGGTCTGCATGCAGAAACTGTGGGAGTATAACCAGATCCAGCCGAAGGATATGGATCAGCGTTTCCCGAAGCTTCAGGACATGTTCGCCGAGATCGGAGAGGGCAGTTACATCGAGCCGCCGCTTCACGCCAATTTCGGCGGGAAGCATGTGCATTTCGGGAAATATGTATATGCCAACTACAATCTGACCATGGTGGACGATACTCATATTTATGTGGGAGACTATACCATGATCGGCCCCAATGTGACCATCGCGACGGCGGGACATCCCATCGATCCCGCGCTTCGTAGCGTGCAGGCCCAGTATAACATGGAGGTTCATATCGGAAAAAATGTCTGGATCGGCGGAGGCTGCGTCCTGCTTCCCGGCGTTTCCATCGGGGATAATACCGTCATCGGCGCGGGCAGCATCGTGACGAAGGACATTCAGGCCAACGTGGTGGCATACGGGAATCCCTGCCGGGTGATCCGGGAGATCGGCGAGCACGACAGGAAGTATTATTACAGGGACAGGAAAGTGGATGTTGAGGTGAGAGACGGACAGATCGAATCCCTCACCCCGGAGGAGTAGAAAGGGGCAGGCAGGCCGGAGCCTCTGCCGGCCGCAGAAAAAGAGGCAGTCTTTCCGGCAGCTCGTTCCGTGTCCGGCCTGCCCGCCCTTTCGGCTTCCGGGTCCCCCTTACCGGACGTCGGGAACCCACACGGAGACGGAGCCTCCGCCCACAGAAAAAGCGGCGCTTCCGCTCTCATCCAGCACGATCGTCTGCTTCTGGTTTCCCAGCGCGTCCCGGAAGGCGCATCCGGCGAAGCGTGCGCCCATGCACATGTTTTTGCTGCCGCCGGGGCCGTCCGTCAGGATGACGGCGCAGCCGGAGCCGGGGCGGTCCTCCTCTCCCAGGCGCGTCCAGCCGACGATGTTGTAATCGTCAAAATAGTCGATCTGCTCCCCGTACGCCGCATCCCGGCGAAGGCGCAGGAGAGCGTCCAGCTGCGCGCCCACAGGGCCGATCTGATCATGGGGAACGCCGTAATAATCCCCGTAGAAGACGCAGGGAATGCCTTCCCGGCGCAGGAGGATCATGGCATAGGCGAGCGGTTTGAACCAGCCCTGCACCCAGGAGGAGAGCGCCTGACCCGGCTGGGTATCGTGGTTATCCACAAAGGTGACCGCCCGGTCGGGCCGTTCGGCGGTCAGAGTTCCGTCGAAGATCCGGCTCATGTCAAAGCAGCCGTTGCTGGAGGAGGCCTGTACGAAGTGAAAATGCAGCGGCACGTCAAACAGCCGCATGACCAGGCCGGATTCATCCAGATAATGGATCAGGGACTTCACGTTCGGACTCCAGTATTCCCCGACGGCGGGAAGGCGTTTTCCCGTTTTTTTCCTAAGCTCCATGAGCCAGTGGCTGTAAAAGGGAAACCGGATGTGCTTGACCGCGTCCAGCCGGAAGCCGTCCACCCCGGTCATATTCAGATACCATTCGCCCCAGCGGTCCAGCTCTGATACCACCTCAGGATTGTTCATATCCAGATCGGCGCCCATCAGATAGTCGTAATTCCCGTTTTCCGGATCCACCTCATCGTCCCATTCCTTGCCCGCAAACTGAAAGATCTCATGCTTCTTTCTGCGGTCGTCCCAGTCCACGCCGGTGAAGTGGGTATGATTCCACTGAAAACCGGAATATTTTCCTCCCCTGCCGGGAAACCGGAAGCTGGTCCAGGCGGATATCTCCTGCGCCGGCCCTTCCTCCTCGTTCCGGTTGGTATCGTCGCATTCCTCCGCCAGCACAGTCTCGCAGCCGTCCGCGCCCATTTTATGGTTCAGGACGATGTCCGCAAGCACGGAAAGCCCCGCCTCATGCAGCGCCTTTACGGCCGCAAGATATTCGTCTTTGGTGCCGTACTTCGTGGGAACGCTTCCCTTCTGGTCAAATTCTCCCAGATCGTAAAGATCATAGACGCCGTAGCCCACGTCCGACTTCCCCTGCGCCCCCTTATAGGCGGGAGGCAGCCATACGTCGGTAAAGCCCGCCTCCTTCAGATGCGCCGCATCCGCCGCGGCCCGTTTCCAGTGCCCGGCGTCTTCCGGCAGATACCATTCAAAGTATTGAATCATGGTTTTATTTTCATTCATGAACCTGTTTCCTCCCGAAAAAGCTTTGTTCCATTCTAACACAGTCAGGGAAAATACGCATCTGAAAACGGCAGGATGAGAGTTTGCGCCGCTGACGCGGCTGCCGGACCCCGACGGGCGTGCCGGACACGCGGCCGCAGTCTTTGCATACTTTCCGGCAAAAATCCGGATACTATACTATGAGGAAAGGGAGCCGATATCCGGCCCTCAAAAATAAATGCCGCCTTTGGGCGGCAGCATGCAGAGGTTAGGTTGATCTATGAAGAAAGAAGAAAGAAATCCGATTCTGGGAAAACAGAGCGTCGTGTTCAATGAGCCGGTCTATCTAATCGACAGCGCGTCTGTGGCAGGAAAAAAGGAAGGGGAAGGCCCGCTGGGGAATCTGTTCGATCTGACAGGCGAGGACGACGACGATCTGTTCGGCTGCAAAAGCTGGGAGGATGCGGAGAGCTGCCTGCAGCGGCAGGCCCTGTCCCTGGCGCTGAAAAAAGCCGGGTGGAAGCAGGAGGAGGTGCGTTTCCTGTTCGCGGGCGATCTCCTGGGGCAGGAGATCGCCACGAGCTTTGGTCTGGAAAATTTTGAGCGGCCGCTGTTCGGCCTGTACGGGGCCTGCTCTACCTGCGCCCTTTCTCTCACGCTGGCCTCGCTTATCATCGCGGGCGGCTTCGCGGAGAGGGCGGCCTGCGTGACCTCAAGCCATTTTGGCAGCGCGGAAAAGGAGTTCCGTTATCCGCTGGGGTATGGCAACCAGCGCCCCCTGTCCGCCACCTGGACGGTGACGGGAAGCGGCGCTTTTCTGCTCGCGAAGCGGGCGGATTCCGCAAAGCCGGCGCGGGCGGCCATTACCGGCATGACGCCGGGAAAAATCGTGGACTTCGGCCTGAAGGACAGCATGAACATGGGAGCCTGCATGGCGCCCGCCGCGGCGGATACCATCCGGCAGCATCTGCAGGATTTCGGCAGGAGGCCGGAGGATTATGATAAGATCATCACCGGGGATCTGGGGAGCGTGGGCCGGACGGTTCTTCTGGATCTGCTGGAAAAGGAAGGGATCGATATCTCCGGAAACCATATGGACTGCGGCATTGAGATCTATGACGCGAAGGAGCAGGACACCCATGCGGGCGGCTCCGGCTGCGGCTGCTCGGCCGTGGTGCTTTCCGCCTACATCCTGAAAATGCTGGAGGAGGGCGTATGGAAGCGGGTGCTGTTCGCGCCTACGGGGGCGCTGCTTTCCAAAACCAGCTTTAACGAAGGGAGGGCCGTTCCGGGAATCTGCCACTGCATTGTGCTGGAAAAACCGCCGCTGCACTGCGCTGGAAAAACCACTTGCGAAAGCGGTACGGACAGATTAAAATAGAAAACGCGGGAAAGGAGGGATCTCATGCGTACCATGGAATTCAAGATGGAGCGGCCCGGCCTTCTGAAGGAAGGGGACCATGTAACGGTAACGGAAGGGCTGCTTCCCAGCAATTATTATTATACGATCGATCCTTCCCTTGCCATGTCGGCAAATTACCCTTTCCGGGAAAGACTGCTTGCCAGAGAGGGCGATGTGACTGCCGTAGTGGAAAATGAACGGGGCTTCTATGTGACGGTGACTTTTGCGGAATGAAAACGGAGAGATTCAGCGCCGGGCGTCATGTCGCCGGATCGGAGGGAAAGAGGATGCAGAAAAAGAATGTGCTGATCGCGGGAGCGTCCCGCGGACTGGGAAGAAATTTTGTCAGAAAATATCTGGAGGACGGCTGGCGGGTATTCGCCGGAGTCCGCAGGACAGACAGCCTGGCGGATCTGAAGGAGGAATATCCGGACAGTCTGTATGCGGTCGCCATGGATGTCTCGGACACGGCGTCCGTACAGGAAGCGGCGGAACAGGTGAAGAGGGTGACGGACCGGATCGATCTGCTGATCAACAACGCCGGAATTCATTCGGCGACCTCCTACGAGGTGCTGGAGAAAGCGGATCTGGATGAGTGCAGGGAGGTTTACGACGTAAACGCGCTGGGGCCTCTGCGGGTCATAAAGGCGTTCCTTTCCCTGATCCCGACGGACGGAACGGGAATGATCGTCAACATTTCCTCCGACAGCGGCAGCATCGGAACGGCAGGCAGGATCAAAGAATTTGACTACTGCATGTCAAAGGCGGCGCTGAACATGGCAACGAAGCTTCTGGACAATTATCTGGCGGACCGGAGCATCCGGCTGCTCGCTGTCCAGCCCGGCTGGATGAGGACGGACATGGGCGGACAGAACGCGGATCTGGATCCTTACGATGCGGCCGCACAGCTGGTACGGCTGTTCGGAGAAATGGACAGAACAGACAGAGAACCGCTTTTCGTGGGCAACGACGGGACACAGATCCCCTGGTAACGGACGGCGGCGCGGATAAGCGGACATTTGAAAAAACAAAAAATTTTCCAGGAGGAATCAAAGATGTTAAAGAAGATTACGACAGAGAAAGCCCCTGCGGCGATCGGACCCTATTCTCAGGCGGTTGCCGCCGGGAATTTCCTGTTCGCTTCCGGCCAGATCCCCATCAATCCGGCAAGCGGCCAGGTGGAGGCGGAGGGGATCGAGGCCCAGGCCGAGCAGGTCATGAAGAACGTGGGAGCCATTCTGGAGGCGGCGGGAACGGATTACGCCCATGTGGTGAAGACCACCTGTTTCCTTGCCGATATGGCGGACTTTGCCGCGTTCAACGGCGTATATGAGAAATACTTTACGGAAAAACCGGCAAGAAGCTGCGTGGCGGTAAAGGCGCTTCCCAAAGACGTGCTCTGCGAGGTGGAGGTCACCGCGCTTCTGGAGGAATGAGCGTGGGAAGCCGCCGGGCTCCGGGCGTGAAAGCCGGCCTGTCCGGAAAGGAAAACGTCGTCCTGATCGGAATGCCGGGAGCGGGGAAAAGTACCGTCGGAGTGGTCCTTGCGAAGAATCTGGGCCGCCGGTTTCTGGATTCCGATCTGGTCATTCAGGAAAAAACGGGCAGGCTGCTCCATGAGATCATTTCCGAAGAAGGGCTGGAGGGCTTTCTTGCCATTGAAAATGAGGTCAACGGAAGCCTCCCGCAGAACGGAAGCGTCGTCGCCACAGGCGGGAGCGTGATCTACGGCGCGGAGGCGATGGAGCATCTGAAAAAGACGGGCGCAGTCGTATATCTGAAGCTTTCCTTTGCGGAGATCGAAAGCAGGCTCGGCGACCTGAAAAAGCGCGGCGTTGCTCTGAAGGAGGGACAGACGCTGCGGGAGCTGTATGAGGAGCGGGTGCCGCTCTACGAGAAATACGCTGACCTGACTGTAGAGTGCGGCGGAAAAAGCATCCGCGCGATCGTGGAGGAGCTTTCCGGAAGGCTTTCCTGCGCCGAAGACCGGGAGGCGGAAAATTGTAAATGAGATATGAACACTTTAAATGCCGTGTAAACATTTCACGGCATTTTTGTGTTTCGGTTGTTTTCCCATCTGAGGGAGAGTATAGTTAAAGCAGAAGGAACAGGAGGTACTTTGGAGACGATCTGCGGCGGCGGGGGAAACCGCTGCAGACAGGATAGGGAATCGGGGGATTACATGAGGAAAAAAATATGGGCAGCGTTACTTCTTCTGACGGCGGCGGTGAACGTGCTTGCCTGGAACAGCAGGGCGTTCTGCGACTGGCATGTCAGGCATCTGTTTCCGCTTTCTGTCAACGTCTACGGAAGGCTGATGTCGGTCTTTCCCTTTTCCGTGGGAGAGGGGATGATCGTTCTGGCCGTCCTGCTTACCGCAGCGGCGGCGGCAGCCTGCGTTCTGCGTATTTTCGTCCGTAAGGGAAGAGGGAGGCGGCTCATTTCTTTTTTCTGCCGGGTTTATGCCTGGGGTTTTCTTCTGGTATTCATGATCATGACCTGGAACTGCTTCATCCTCTATCACGCTTCCGAATTTGACGAAACCTATATGCCGGACAGGGCGCAGAGGACCTATACGGACCGGGAGCTCATCCAGGTGAGAAACCATATCGTCGGGGAGCTGAACGCCCTTGCGGGAGAGCTTCAAAGGGATGAGAACGGCTTTCTCGTCTGCCGGGGAGACATCAGGCAGGAGGCCATAGACGCCATGCAGGGGCTGGGAGAGGAGTACGGGCTGCTTTCCGGCTACTATCCCAGGGCAAAGGGGATCGCGGCCTCCGATTTTCTGAGCCAGCAGTATATGATGGGGTATTATTTTCCCTTCTCCATGGAAGCCAACTACAACACGAGCATGTACGTCGTGAACGTTCCCGCCACGCTCTGCCATGAGCTGGCCCACCTGAAGGGGTTCATTTACGAGGACGATGCGAATTTCATCGGATATCTGGCCTGCATCCGCTCCGACGACCCGTTTTTCCGCTACAGCGGCTATCTGAGCGTGCTGGGCTATGTGGAAAAGGAATATAAAAAGGCTTCCGGAAAGCAGGAATTTGACTGCCCGGCCGTCGCGCAGGCCGTAAAAGCGGACGATATCTTCCTCACCGAAGAGGCCTGGGAGCAGGTGGAGGAGAAGGCAGTGGTGGAAACGGCGGTGGTGAAGGCGGCTTCCAACCAGTTTACCCAGACCACGCTGGTGGTAAACGGCGTCTCCGACGGCATGAAAAGCTATGGCCGCGTGGTACAGCTCCTTCTGGAATATTATGACGGGATCCTGTACGATTCGGCTGTCGATTACAATGGCGGAGCCATCCTCGTGGAAGCTTCCGCAGAGTGAAACGCAGGGGCGTTTCCTTATTTTATTTCTTCATCTTCGGGCTGAAGAGGAGGGAGGCCAGATAGCCGAAGACGAGAGCGGCGGCCGTTCCGGCCGCCCCGGCCCGGAAGCCTCCGGTAAACAGCCCGAGAAAACCGGCCTCGTCCACAGCCTCCTTCACCCCCTGAAAGAGGGTGTTTCCGAAGCCCAGAAGCGGCACGCTGGCCCCGGCCCCCGCAAATTCCAGAAAGGGCTCGTAAATGCCAAGCGCGCCAAGGACCGCTCCGGTACAGACCAGAAGCACCATGATCCGGCCGGGCATCAGCTTTGTCTTTTCCATCAGGATCTGAACCAGGGCGCAGATCAGACCGCCGATCCAGAAAGCATTCAGATAATCCATCCTTACCTCTTTTCTTCGCCGCCGACAGGCGGGCTTCTTTTATTCTCCGGCACGAACCGGGTCCGTGCCGGTTTTTTCTAACTGACAGTATGGCTTGACAGATGGAAAATTATGCGGGAAAATTTTCCCATAACGGGCAGAGATCCGCATGGATGGGAAAAAGCCCTTACAGCGAGGAGGAAATGAAGGAAATGAAGAAAATACTTGCGATCGGGAACAGCTTTTCGGAGGATGCGACCAAATATCTGCACCAGACGGCAAAGGCCGCCGGAGTGGACACGAAGGTGGTGAATCTTTATATCGGGGGCTGCCCGCTGGAACGGCACTGGAAAAACATGGAAACGGGAGAGGCCGCTTATCAGTATCAGAAGAACGGCGTCCTGACAGAACGGCATATCTCGATCGAAGAGGCCCTTCAGGAGGAGGAGTGGGACTTTATTATCACCCAGCAGGCCAGCCACGACAGCGGCTGGATGGACAGCTATGAGCCGTTTCTCGGCCTGATCCTGGAGTATCTGAGGGAGAAGACGGGAAAGAAAGCCGGCGGACATCAGCCGGAGATCCTTCTGCACGAGACCTGGGCCTATGAACACGGGAGCGCCCATTCCAATTTTATGCGGTATCACAGAAGCCAGCAGGAAATGTTCGAGCGGCTCCGGAAATGCTACCATGCCATGGCGGAAAAGTATGGCCTGCGGCTGATCCCTTCCGGAGAGGTGATCCAGTATGTGAGAGGCAGAGAACCCTTCGTGGTTCCCGAGGGCGGGCTCTCCCTCTGCAGGGACGGCTTTCACATGAGCTATCTGTACGGGAGATACCTGCTTGCCTGCGTCTGGCTGAAGACGCTTTTCGGCATCCGCGCGGAGGCGGCGGACTATATTCCGGAGACCGCCGCCTTCCCGGAAAAGGCGGATGAGACGCTGGTCAGGACGCTGCGCCGCCTGGCGGATGAATACTGGACTGAGGCGTGAAAGGCGTCCGGGGCGTGAAAAGCGCTCCGGACAGGAAACGTACACGGGCAGGAAGCGGGCTCCGGACAGGAAACGTATGCGGCAGGAAGCCGGCTCACAGTATGTCGTAGTCCACTTCCCGGCGGTCCAGGAAGGCTTTCACCGCCCGGTCCCAGAGCTGATCCGCGCTTTTGTCCGGAAGGAAGGTGTGAAACGAGGTGCCGGTGATCAGCGTCAGCGCCCCGTTTTCGTACCGGCAGGTGAGGACGAGGGCCTTCACCTGCTCCGCCGTCAGCGCTGTCTCGGCGCTCTTCAGGACGCCAGGCACATACTGAGGCATGAGATGGAGGATGATGCGGAAGCTGACGGGCGTTTTTTTCCCCCGGATCAGCTCGAACAGGATGGGGCGCATCCTCTCCCAGGGCGAAAAGCCGTAGGGGCGGACGGACGGCTCCTCCCATTCCTCCCGGGTGAAGAAATCCCGGTTCATATGGCCGTCTATGGTGAAGGTATTGTAGGTGGAAACCACCGCCTCCTCCAGCAGGAAGGAATCGAGGAAATCCGTGCCGAGCATCCGGCCCATAAAATGCTTTACATCTTTTATCTGCAGTGCGATCATAATGTTCTCCTTATTCTTTCGGCGGACGCCCGGGAATTCCGGCGCCCGCCGGCTTCTATTTTACACGAATCGGACGGGAAAGGCTATGAAATTCTTTCGGAAATCATCTTTACAAGATATAAATATCGGTGTTATTATATGTGGTAATGAAAACCACATACTCAAGTGATAAAAATCGGAGGATATCATAATATGAGCTATAAGATCGTAGTGGACAGCTGCTGTGAACTGCCGGAGGAATATCAGAACGACAGCCGTTTTGAACGGGTGCCTCTCGGTCTTGAGGTGGGAGACTGGCGGATACAGGACGATGAGAACTTTGACCAGAAGGAATTTTTGAGAAAGGTGGCGGAATGTCCCATCTGCCCCAAGTCCTCCTGCCCGTCGCCGGAGCGCTACCGGACAAGCTATGAAGGTGAGGCGGAGCATGTTTATGTGGTCACCCTTTCCGCGAATCTGAGCGGCAGCCATAACAGCGCGCTGCTGGGAAAGAGCCTTTTTGAGGAAAAATACGGCAGGGACGCGAAGAAGATCCACGTAATCGATTCCCGGTCCGCCTCCTGCGGGGAGACGCAGATCGCGATGAAGGCCATGGAGCTGGAGGAGCAGGGACTTCCCTTTGAGGAGATCGTCCGGAAGCTGGAAGCCTTCCGGGATGAGATGGATACCTGGTTCGTCCTGAACAATCTGGAAACGCTGAGAAAGAACGGGCGTCTGACCGGGGTGAAGGCCCTGGTGGCCTCCACGCTGAACATCAAGCCGGTCATGGGAGCTACGCCGGAGGGCACCATCATCCAGCTCGGCCAGGCCGTCGGGCTGAAGAAGGCGCTGATCCGCATGGCGGGAATGGTGGCGGAAAAGGTGAAGAATCCGCAGGAAAAGTATCTGATGATCTCCCACTGCAACAATCCGGAAAAGGCGGAATGGGTCAGAAGCATGATTATGGAGCAGGTTTCCTTTGCCGGCTCCTTCATCCTGAATACCGCAGGAATCAGCAGCATGTACGCCAATGACGGAGGCATCATCATCACGGCCTGAGCCGTCCCCGGGCTGCCCGGCCGTCTTCCGGCTGCAGGAAGGTTTCCACCGTTACGGTCCCGTTTTGTTCCCGCACGGTGATCGCGCCGCGCTCCGCCGTCAGGAATACGGGAATGCCGGCGGCATCCAGCCGGGAAAGCACCTCTTCGTGGGGGTGTCCGTAGGAATTGTTCCTCCCGCAGGAAATCAGCGCCGCCTGCGGACGGGCGGCGTCAAGAAACGCCTGTGAGGTGGAGGTATCCGAGCCGTGATGAGCGGTTTTCAGGATGGTGCAGCCGGATACGAGCTCGGGACAGCGCTCCAGGATCTGCTTTTCCCCGCCGGCCTCCAGATCTCCGGTAAGGAGCAGGGAAAAAGCCTCCTCCGGACGGCCCTGTTCCGGCGCGTCCGCTTCCCCGGGGCACGCTTCGGAGCCGCGCAGCCGGGAAAAGCGGAGGACCAGAGAGGAAGCGTTCCTGTCGGCGGACGCTTTGCCGGAGGTGTTTTTTTCAGAAAAAGGATAGACTGCCTGAAACAGGGCGCTGCCGCGGCGGATCTGATCACCGGCCTCCATCCGGTAGACAGGGACGCCGTTTTTCTGCGCTGTCTCGATCAGAGAAGCGCGCATCTCATCTTCTGTTCCGGAGGCGGCAAGAACCAGCCCTCCGATCCTCACCTTTCCTTCTCCCGCCCAGTCCAGGATTTCTTTTACGGCGCTGATATGATCCGTGTCGCAGTGGCTGATAAAGATCAGCTCCAGCCGGCTGACGCCCTGATGCTTCAGGAAGGGGATCACCTGCCAGGTTCCGGTCTGCAGCTTTGAGGTGCTGCCGCCGTCGCAGAGATAATGGCTGCCGTCCGGCGTACGGATGTAGATGCAGTCGCCCTGGCCCACATCCAGCATGGTGACCTGGACCCCGGCGGGCTTTCCAGCAAGGAAGATCAGGCAGAGGAGGGCGCAGGAGACATAACCGGCGATCCGGGGAAGTCTTCCGGCAGAGAGGAAGAGGATGAGCAGGCAGGCATAGAAAAGAAGGATCTGCCACAGCTGCGGCGCGCCGGGACGAAACAGGCCGATGCCCCCGGTGGAACCCAGACGGCAGAGCGTCTCGTACAGGAAAAGGATTCCCTTTACGGGAAGCGCGGCGGGAGCGAGAAGCGGCAGCCATTCCCCGCCGGCGGAAAGAAGCAGCCCGCCCAGGGAGGCCAGAAGGATACAGCATCCCAGAAGCGTTCCCATGAGAGGGATCACTATCAGATTGACGGCGACGGAAAGCACGTTCCATTCATAGAAGGAAGAAAGAACCAGCGGAAGCGTGACCATGCTGACGCAGAAGCTGGAACGAAAGCCCGAAGAAAGGGTTTCCGCAAGACGGATCCCGAACGTCCGCAGCTGCTTTCCGGAACCGCGCGGCCGGTATCTCTGAACCGCTCCGCCGGAGTCCCGCTTCAGAAGCCAGTCCTTTAGAGGATCCATGCGGGAAAAGGCAGGGACGGCGATGGAGGCGGCCAGCGCCGCGGTGAAGGAAAGCTGGAAGCCGGTATCGTCGATCCAGGCAGGATTTTCCGTAAGAAGCAGGGCGGCGGCTACGGCCAGCGCGGTGGCGGTATCGTAGGTACGGCCCAGAAGCCTGGCGGTCAGAGAGAGGGCGAACATGATCCCGGCCCGCATGGAAGAGGCGGAGAAACCGGTCATGAAGAGGAAGGACAGGAGGAACAAAGCGGATACCGCGCAGGCGGGAAGCTGGCCGGAGCCGGGGCGTCCAGGCCTTCCGAAAAGGCGGCGGAGCAGATTGTATACGCCCATTCCGAGAATGGAGATGTGCAGGCCGCTGATCGCCACCACGTGGGAGATCCCGGCCGCCTGATACAGGGACTTGATCTCCTGATCCATGCCCTTTTTCTCGCCAAGAAGCATGGCCTTCATCACGGAAGCGTCTTCGGGAGAAAGCAGAAGCTCCAGGGCGCGTCCCATTCGGCTTTTTATCTGCCAGAGCAGCTGACGGAAGCGGGAATAGTCCTGTCCCGTGCCGGTGACTGCGGCGTCACGCAGTTCAAAGGCATAGCCCTGCCTGTTATAATATGCTTTCGCGTCAAATTCGCCCGGATTGGAGGCTTCCCGGAAATGACTGACCTCTCCGCCGCAGCGGACCAGGCTTCCGATTTTGGGAAGATAAGAATTTTCTGAGAGTCTGCAGATGATCTGGTAAGAGCCCGCGGGATCGGAAGAAGGGATCCCGCCGTCCCGGGTAGCGGGAACGGCTTCCTGGAAAGAGGAAACAGAACTGGATGCGGCGTTTTCCAGATAGACGAGCCGGACCGGTTCCCCGGTTTTCGTATCCGTGTAACAGACGATATCGGATACGGTTCCCGTGTATTCGGCCCGCTGCCCGTCCGGCCGGTCGGGCACGGGAACAGGCAGCGGCCAGAGAAGCGTGACCAGCCGGACCGCCGTGATGAAGAGGAGGGACGCCGCTGCAAGCGGTCTTCTCATGTCACCCCCTCCTCTGTCTGCGTTTCGCCGTCTTCGGAGGAAGGCTCTCCGATCAGATCCAGATTTCTTTCATATACGTTTGCCAGATTGAAGGTTTCCCGGAAGATCAGGTCCGTCTGGCCGTCGATGGAGATCTGCACCCGGTTCACGCTGGTGAGCTCCACAAGGGAGTTGGTGATGGAATAGATCACAACCTCCGGCGTCACGTTATATACCTGGGTCAGGAAGGTTTCATCGAAGTTCACATAACAGATCCCGTCCCGCACCGTCACGCCGATCACCCGGGTATTGGGATTGATGGTGGGAAAGGCCTGATCCGTATCCGGTCCCTTTACCAGACAGTCCACCACCAGCCGTTCCACGGAGATATTGCTGTTGTATTCCAGCGTTCTGGTGGTTTCCACCAGCCTGTCTCCGGTTTCGTTGGCAAAGTACAGCTTCAGCGTCACCATTTCATAGGGATTGATGGCGTCCCCCGCGTTATCCAGGAAGGTGTCCGCCGTCATCGGCCCCACCGACGCGCCTGAGGCGTCCATCAGGGTCTGCCCGCCTGTCGTCATCAGCACATGATTGATGCCCTCGGCCTGGATCAGGGTCTTCACCAGAGAAGCCCGTACCAGGACCTCCGTTGTGGCGGGCAGCTTCCGGTAGGCCTCGTCCACATCCAGGTTCAGCTGCCCCTCCTCCACCCGGTAGCCGCTGATCTGAAAGGAGACGCCGGCGGAGGTCTTCAGGGAAACATCCTCCGGCGCTGCCTGCAGGGCGGAAAGGAGCGCGCTGATCTGTTCATCCTGCGTCAGATCCTCCGCAAGATAAACGGTTTCAGAGGAAACCGCCGTTTCCTCCCGGTTCAGATAATAAATCTCATAGGGCTTTCCCTCCTCCGGCTCCTTCCCGTCTCCGCAGGCGCAGAGGAAAAAAAGGAGAAGGAGGAAAAAAACAGAGGGGACGGCCCGCATTCCTTTTTTTCTTAAAAATGACAGAAACATTCCCGTATATCACTCTCCCGTTTACTTCGTTGCGGTTTCCTGCTTTACATAGGTGAGAGGGATCTTTACCGTGAAGCAGGTGCCCTCGCCTTCTACGCTGCTGACCCGGATGGATCCCCTGTGCAGAAGGACGGCGTTTCTTGCGATCGCAAGGCCCAGCCCCGTCCCGCCGATCTGCCTGGAATGGGATTTGTCCACCCGGTAAAACCGTTCAAAAATATGATCGTAATCGGCCTCAGGGATACCGATGCCGGAATCGGAGATCTCCACCGTAAAGGACTGATGGTCCGCGTCCAGAAGCACCTTCACCCAGCCGTGTTCCTTGTTGTATTTGATGGCGTTTTCCACCAGATTGGTGAAAACCTGCGTGATCTTTACCTCGTCCACCTCCGCTGTGACGGGCCGGATGCTCTCGAAGACCACTTCGATGTCCCTTGTCCTTGCAATGGGACGCAGACGCTTGAGCACCAGCTCGATCAGCTCGTTGATATCCACGGTCTCGATGGAAAGCCGGGCTGCGGTCTTATCCATTTTCACCAGAGAAAGCAGGTCGTTGATGATCTTGTTTTCCCGGTCGATCTCCGCAGTGATGTCCTGCATGAATTCCTGGTACAGCTCGATGGGCGCGCCCTCCATCTGCATCAGGGAATCCGCCAGCACCTTCATGGAGGTAAGCGGCGTTTTCAGCTCGTGGGACACGTTGGCCACAAACTCCTGCCTGGAATCGTCGATCACCTTCATCCGGGACAGAAGCTGGTTGAAGGCGTCCACGATCTGTTCCGTTTCCCGGTAATCCTTCACGCTGACGGGCTCGTCCGTAAAGCCGTCCCGGATCTCGTTGACGGCCTGGGTGACCCGGTTGAAGGGGCGGATCAGGATGTAGGAAATGCCAACGGCAATGCCGAAGATGAAGATGACCATGACGATCTCGATGATCAGGGCGTTGCGGTTCATGATCTCCATGGTGGTGCGGATGCTTTCCGTGGAAACGCTTGCAAGGAGCACGCCCTGCACGGCGGTATCCGCCGTCCGGGCCGTATCCGCGGAAGCGGCCGCGCTGGATACCGAATCCATGATGGGGATCGTCATCTCGATGTAACCGCCCTTACGTTCATAATTGGTCGTATTCTGGCCCTTGAAGCAGCGGATCACTTCTTCTGAAATGATGGTTTTCCCCTCGCTGATCCCGTAGGTATCCTTTACCACATGGAAGCTGTTGTTGATGATGAGCACGCGCCCGTCGTAAAGAGTGGATATCTGCTCCAGCTCCGCGTTGATCGCGGCGTTGGAGGTATCCTGCAGATAATTGTTCGCCAGAAGATGGTTCGCTATGATCGAAAACTGCGCCTGCGTGTCGGAAATGCGCAGGGAAACCGCCCGTTCCTCATAGCTCTGAAGAATGCCGATGCGCATCACGAAGCTGGGAATAACGCCCATCGCCAGCATCAGCAGAAACATGTAGATTTTTACGCTCCTGAGAGCGGGAAATTTGCCAAGAAGCGTCTTCAGCCTTAAAAGCATGTTTTTTTTCCAATCTGAAGCGTTTTCACGCCCTCCGGTTTCCGCGCGGCAGGTCCCGGCGGACGCCGCGCGGAAAAATGAATCAGTTCCTGAAAAAGTAACCGACCCCCCATTTGGTATGCACGTATTTCGGTTCGCTCGGATTGCTTTCGATCTTTTCCCGGAGTCTGCGGATGTGCACGTCAACGGTGCGCACGTCGCCCGGATAATCGGTTCCCCATACCAGCTTCAGGAGATTCTCCCGGCTGTAGACCTTGTTGGGATTCAGCGCGAGAAGCTCAAGCAGATCGAACTCCCTGGCGGTCAGGTTCACCTCCCTGCCGGAGATGGAAACCCGCCTGCTGTCGCAGTCCAGCTTCAGCTCCCCGCTCACCACCGTTTTCGGCGCGGCGGCAGCCTTCTCCCTGCCGGATGTCCGGCGCATGATCGCCTTGATCCTTGCCTTTACCTCCAGAATGTTGAAGGGCTTCGTAATATAATCATCGGCGCCGTATTCCAGCCCCATGATCTTATCCATGTCGTTGTCCTTCGCCGTCAGCATGATGATCGGCACGTTGGAAAATTCCCGGATCTGCTGGCAGACCTCAAGGCCGGTCAGCTTCGGCAGCATGATATCCAGAAGAATGATGTCAAAATCCGTTTTTTTCGCCGCCTCCAGAGCTTCCTCCCCGTCGTAGGCGCAGGTGACCTCCATGTCGTCCTGCTCCAGGCTGAAACGGATGCCCTTTACGATCAGCTTTTCATCGTCCACAACCAGAACCTTTTTCGCCATTTTCCATTCTCTCCCCGCCGCCCCCGGGCGGCCGTCTATACGGTGATCCTGTCCTTCAGCTTCGCGAAGCTGCCTTCCTTGATCCCGCTCACGTTCATAATATCCTCAATCGACTGAAAACCGCCCTGCTCATCGCGGTAAGCCACGATGGCCTCCGCCCTGGTCTGCCCGATCCCGGGCAGGGTCATCAGCTCCTCCAGGGTGGCGGTGTTGATATTCACAAGGCCGTTTCCAGCCTCTTCGCTTCCTGCCGCAGAGCCCGCTCCGGAAATGCCGGAGGAAAAAATACCGGACGAAGCCGTCTGCCGGGAAAGTCCTTCTGCTTCCTCCAGCGTGGGCACCACGATCTGCAGCCCGTCGGATAAAAGCGCCGCCTGATTGAGCAGGCTTTCCGCCGCGTCCTCCGAAAGCCCTCCGGCGGCCTCCACCGCGTCGCAGACCCGGCTCCCTTCCGGAAAGGTGTAGACGCCGGGACGGTTCACCGCTCCGCAGATATGCACCATCCATACGGCGGGCTCCGTCTCCGATTCCTCCGCTCCGGACTGTCCGCCCGCCGCAATGCTTCCGGACGCCGCCGCGCTGTCTGCCTGCGCTGCCGGGGCGGTCGTCTGTGCCGTGTCTGACGGTTCTGCGTCTGTCCGGAGATTTCCTGCCGTCTGCGCGCCGCCCGCTGCCTCCGCTTCGCCGTTTACCGGCGCAGGTTCCGATGTTTCCGCTTCGCCGTTTACCGGCGCAAGCTCCACGATCTCATCGCGGCCGCAGCCGCCGAATAATAAAAGAAATACCAGTACCAAGACCGGTACCGGAATTTTTCTGCAACCATATGACATTTTTACTCCTTTCCGCACGCCGTGCGAAAAGGCCCCCGTATGCCGCTGCATTTTCATTGTAATAGAAAAGGAGGGGTTTGACAAGATGTTTCTTCCGGTGAAAAATAGAGAAAAAAAGAATGAACCATCCGCGCCCCAGGCGCCTCTTATAGACAGGTGCACCGAAAGAGACGGCCGAAAGAGCCGCCTGTCAGAGAGACGGCAGGTACGGCCGCATATCATATGCCGCGGATGCGGCGGGAGGAGAAAACCCTTGAGCGAAATGGAACTGGTAAGACAGCTGCAGGCGGGAAGCCGGACGGCTTTTGATCAGATTTACGAAAGATATCACGTGCAGGCCTTCCGTACGGCGGTCTTTCTGACGGGAAGCCGGGCGGACGCGGAGGACGTGGTGCAGGAGACCTTCGTGCAGGTCTGGCTGCACGCGGGGAAGCTGAAGGAGCCGGCCGGCTTTAAGAGCTGGTTCTACCGGATCCTGACCCGGCTGGCGTGGAAATGCGGCAGGGAAGGCAGGCGCGAGATCCCGGACGAAGAGATCGCCGCGCGCGCGGACCGGGAGCAGGAGGGCGACGGCCTCTCATCTTTCCTCGGAAAGGAAGAACGGGAACGGGTCCGCCGGGCCGTGGAAAGCCTGGACGAAAAGCACCGGACCATCGTGGTCCTCTACTATTTTAACGATTTTACCACCCCGGAGATCGCCAGGATCACGGGATGCCTGGAGGGAACCGTAAAATCCAGGCTCCACACGGCAAGAAAAAGGCTGGAACGATACCTGGCAAAGGAAGAAGCCGGCGGGAAGCTCCTTTGCGCGGTATCGCATGCAAAGTGAAGATTGAAAAATGCGCTCGACTGCGCATGAAGCAGGTTGTCGCAGCATCGGCATGGAGGCAGATCATGGAAAGAAGAACGGACGAAAGGATCTCGGAATGGTTCCGCGAAGAGGCGGAGAGGATCAGCGTTCCCGCAGACATGAAAACAGAGATTGACAGACGCATCAGGAATGCGGAAAGGAGAACGGTTATGAAAAAATTCAGCAGAAAAAAGGCGGTTCTGATCGCGGCGGCAGTGGCTCTGATCGGTTCCGTGACCGCGGCGGCAGGAAGGGTGGCTTCCATGGAAAGCCATTCCAACCGGAACGATCAGGTGACCGATTACGCGGCCATCGCCGGCGTGGAAGAGAAGGTGGGCTTTGCCTTCCCCTCCCTGGAGGAATTTTCCAACGGCTTTCGCTTCGCTTACGCGCTTCCCGGAGAAAACAGCGATTACGACGAGGATGGAAACGTGCTTTCCTCCTATCAGTCGGTGGATCTGACCTATACCGACGGCGCTCAGGAGATCACCTTCCTGATCTACCCCACCCGTCCCTATGAGGAGGCGGCTCCGGAGCCTTCCGCCGTAAAGCCCGTCTGGACAGGGGAAAAGGAGGGCGTCAGCCTGACAGTCACCCGGACGGTCTACCGGTTCGTGCCCCCCGATTATGAGCTGACGGAGGAGGACCTTCAGGCGCAGGAGGACGGCAGCGTGATCTTCTCCTACGGAAGCGCGCAGGTGGAGGAGAACGTGGCCTACAACTGCGAGCTGGAGAAGGACGGCTTAACGTATCTGGCTCTGGGCTTCGACCTGACCATGGAGCCGGAGGAGCTGGCGGAAATGACCGCGCAGCTTGCAGCCGCCGGGGAATGACCGGGCAGCCTGCAGCCGCCGGAATATGGCCGCGCAGCCTGCGGCCATCGGGATATGACCGGGCAGCCTGCGGCCATCGGGGAGTAAGCGGATAAAAACGCAGACGGAAGATAAAAGAGAATAGCAAAAAACAGGGAGCCGCAGCGGAACGGATGTGAAAAGCAGACGTTCTGCTGCGGCTTTATTCGTGGCTGCTCACAGGAACGGAGGTCTTATTGAAGGCGTCCTGAGGACGCTTCCGGAGGCGCAAGGCTGAGGACGCTTCCGGAGGCGCAAGGCTTTTGAGGGAAGTGTTTTGGGGATGCCGGAAGCTTTTCCGCACCTTTTCGGGCTTTCGGAACCGGGCTGACATAAGAAAGTCCCCTGCTGCGGGCGATATTGCCAGTCACTACGGGCAGTTAACCGGTTTTCCTGATTTTTTCCGTAGAAAATTGCCTCTCACTACGGTCAGAAATCCGATTTTCTCGATTCTTACCGTAGAAAATCTCTTCTCACTACGGCCAGAAATCCGGTTTTCCCGATTTTTGCCGTAGAAAAACCACCAAAAACCCCTCTCACTACGGGCAAAAATGACAGAATTATATTTTCTGCCGTACAAAATCACCAAAATCTACGGTACAAAAGCTGGAATTCCCTGTTTTGGCCGTAGTGAGATCCCGATTTCTACGGGTTAGAATGCCATTTTTCTGATTTCTGCCGTAGAAGCGGTTCTTTTTCACTGTTCCTTTCCATAGCTACTGTTCAGCCGGGTCTGCGCATTTACTGCGCAGACCGTACGAAAACGTACAGGCAGGAAGCATCCGGCCCATCGCGAAGCGATTGGAATGGCCGGATGCCGTTACTGTTCTGCCGAAGGCTGAACAGTAACTTTCCATATTCCCGTTTCGGCAAATGCATCTCGCCATTTTTTCAAATTGATGGTATAATACTATCGCTGTAAAAAATATGATACAGGCATGCTTCCCTGAAAGAATTGCGCGGGCAATTCTTTTATGGTTTTCATGCGGCCCGTCCGGGCCGCGAAAGAGAAGGAAAAGATGAGAAACGGACAAATCGGTCATGGATGGAAATCTGACCGGAGTCGTGCCTCAGAGGACTATGCGAAGTACCGGGATATCTGTCCGGAACGCTTTTTTCAAAAGATCCGGGAACCGGGACGGGGGGCTTTTCAGACATTTATGCTGGTATGGAGCGCATTTTACGGGCGTGGATATTCCTGAAAACCGGATCGAACAGGCACGCAGACTGACGGAGGAAGCGGAAGGGAACGGCGCATGAAGCAGCTTTTGGAGGACATCAAAACAGGACAGTTCCGTCAGGCCTATCTGCTTTACGGGCAGGAGGCCTATCTGCGGAATCAGTACCGCGACAGGCTGAAGGCGGCCATGGCGCAGGAAGGGGATACCATGAATGTTTCCTCCTTCCAGGGAAAGGATATCAATCCGGCCCAGATCATCGACCTGGCGGAGACCATGCCTTTTTTCGCGGAGCGCAGAGTCATCCTCATTCAGGACAGCGGCTGGTTCAAAAAGGGCGGGGACGCGCTGGCGGACTATCTGAAGGCCCCGTCGCCCACCGCCTTCTTTCTTTTCAACGAAGCCGAGACGGACAAAAGGAGCCGCCTGTTCAAAGCGGTGAAGGAAGCCGGCTGCGCGGTAGAATTCGGCGAACAGGATGAAACCACGCTGAAGCGCTGGATCCTGGGAAGGGTGAAGAAGGAAAGCAAGATGATCTCGCAGGCCGGGCTGGAGCTTTTTCTGCAGAAGACCGGTTCGGACATGGAAAACATTGACAGGGAGCTGGAGAAGCTGTTCTGTTATACTCTGAAAAAGGACGTGATCACGGAGGCGGACATTGAGGCGGTCTGCACGCAGCAGCTGAGCGGGAAGATCTTTGACATGATCGAGGCCGTCGCGGGAGGAAGGCAGAAGGAGGCGCTGGAGCTGTATTACGATCTGCTCGCGCTGAAGGAGCCGCCCATGCGGATCCTCTTCCTGATCGGAAGACAGTTCAGCCTGCTGGTGCAGGTGAAGGAGCTTCGCGCCAAAGGGTATGACAACCGGCGGATCGGCGAGAAAACGGGGCTGCGCGGTTTTATCGCCGGAAAATATGTGAACCAGGCTTCCCGGTTTGAGATGAGCAGCCTGAAGGAAGCGCTGGCGGACTGCGTGAAAACGGACGAAGCGGTAAAGAACGGCCGACTGAACGACAGGCTGGGCGTGGAAATGCTCATCATCCGCTGCAGTGGCATTTCAGGCAGAGAAACGAACAGAAGACCGTGACAGAAAAACCGACAGAAAACAGAGATAAAGAAAAAATAAGAAAGGACGAAAACAGCCATGAGCAAAATTGACGAAGTAAGAGCGCAGATGGTCGCCGCCATGAAGAATAAGGACAAGGAGCGCAAGGATACCCTTTCCATGCTGCTCGCCGCCCTGAAAAACAGAGCCATCGACAAGCGTGAGGATCTGACCGAGGCGGAAGAAAACGAAGTGATCAAAAAGGAGATCAAACAGACCCAGGAAACCATGGATCTGGCTCCCGCGGACAGAGAAGATATCAGGGAAGAATGCGCAAAGCGCCTTGCCGTGCTGAAGGAGTTCGCTCCCGCGGAAATGAGCGAAGAGGAGATCCGCGCCCAGATCAGCGCGGTCCTTTCCGACCTGGGGATCGGCGAGCCCACGGCAAAGGATAAGGGAAAGATCATGAAGGAGCTGATGCCCCGGGTGAAGGGCCGCGCGGACGGCGCTCTGGTGAACCGCCTTGTGGGAGAAGCGCTGAAATAAGGACCGGGCAAAAAAAACGGCCGGGGCAAAAAGCTCCGGCAGGGAGGAAAGCATGGAAAAGATCCCGCAGCCAAACGAAATCTATCAGCATTTTAAGGGAAACCTGTACCGGGTGGTCACGCTGGCGAAGCATGCGGATACCGGGGAGCGTATGGTGATCTACCAGGCGCTGTACGGGGATTTTGAAATCTGGGCCAGGCCGCTTCGCGAATTTACCGGAAGGGTGGACGAAAGAAAGCATCCGGAGGCGGCAGGAAGGCAGCGCTTTACGCTTCTTCCTCAGATCATGGGCCAGGATGGCTTAAAGCCGCCCGCCGGTGAGAAGCCGGAGCAGTCTCCACTTGCCGCCGGGAAGCCGGAGCAGTCAGTCCCCGCCGGTGAGAAGCCGGAGCAGGCAGCGCCCGCAGCCGGCAGAGATCTCTCCGCAGCCGGAGCCGAAGAGGCATCCGGCCCGGCCGCTCCGCCTTCCGAGGAGGAACCCGCGCTGGATCCCATGCTGATGGCTTTTCTGGACGCGGACAGCTACGAGGAAAAGCTCGCCATCTTTACGGACATGCGCGGCAGGGTAACGGACGATATGCTCACCACCATGGCGGTGGCTCTGGACATCGATCTGAAGGAGGGCGAGCTCATGGAACGGTATGAGGAGCTGAAAAACTGCATCGTCATGCTGGAAAAATATGAGTGCACCCGGCTGAGATAGGGCCGGGATGCTGACGGCAGAATAGAAATCGCATTCGCGATTTCTATTCGCCCCGTCGCTGCGCTCCGGAACAGGTCCGGAATGGGAATTGAGATGAAAAAGACAGAAAGAACAGAAAACGCATGAAGTATGACAAGATCCGCGAAGGGATTTTCCTGGAGCGGCCGAACCGTTTTATCGCTTACGTCCTGCTGGACGGAAAACGGGAAAAGGTACATGTGAAAAATACGGGCAGATGCCGGGAGCTTCTGAAGGAGGGCGCGGCGGTGTATCTGGCGGAGAGCGGCAATCCCGCCCGCAGCACGGCTTATGACCTGACGGCGGTGAAAAAGGGAGACAGGCTCGTCAACATGGACAGCGCCGCTCCCAACCGGGCGGCGGAGGAGTGGCTGAGGGCGGGCGGCCTGTATCCGGACGTGGAAGAGGTCCGTCCGGAATGCCGTTTCGGAGCCTCCCGGTTTGACTTCCGGCTGCGCCTGAAAGCTGACGCCTCCGATGGGAAGACCGTTTCGGGTCAGGATACGCGGTCCGGCGGGGATTTCCCGCCGGAACAGACCGTGTGGGTGGAGGTGAAAGGGGTCAACCTGGAACGGGATAATACCGCCCTGTTTCCCGACGCCCCCTCCGCCCGGGCGGTAAAGCACGTGGAAGAGCTGATGGAGGCGAAGAAGGAAGGGTATGGGGCCGTCCTTCTTTTTGTGGTACAGATGGAAGGGATCCGCCGGTTTGCGCCAAACGAAGAGACCCAGCCGGAATTTGCCGAAGCGCTCCTTCGCGCGAAGCGGGCGGGAGTGCGCATCCTGGCCATGGGCTGTACGGTGGAGAAGGACGGCATGCGCATCTCGTACGGGATCCCCGTGATCCTGCCGGGAGAGAAGGCAGAAAAAGGCAGCGTGTCCGATATTGCGTCATACCTGCTGCCGTGGTATGATGAGCACAAACGGCAGCTTCCCTGGAGACAGGACCCTGCGCCCTACCGGGTCTGGGTTTCGGAGATCATGCTGCAGCAGACCCGGGTGGAAGCCGTGAAGCCCTATTTTGAACGCTTCATGAAGGAGCTTCCGGATATCGAGGCTCTGGCGGCCGTTCCCCAGGAGCGCCTTTTAAAGCTCTGGGAGGGGCTGGGCTATTACAGCCGCGCCCGCAACCTGCAGAAGGCGGCCTGCGAGATCATGGAACGTTTTTCCGGCAGGATGCCGGAGGATGTGGAGGAGCTTCTTACCCTTCCCGGCATCGGCCCCTATACCGCCGGAGCCATTTCCTCCATCGCCTGCGGCCGGCCCGTCCCGGCGGTGGACGGAAACGTGCTCCGCGTACTGGCCAGGCTTCGCATGGACGGACGGGACATGACGAACCAGACGTTGAAGAAAAGCGTGGAGGAGGAGCTTTCCGCCCTGATCCCGCGCGAGCGGCCCGGAGATTTCAACCAGGCAATGATGGACATCGGAGCCACGGTCTGCCTGCCGAACGGCGCGCCCCGCTGCGGTTTTTGCCCCCTCGCCGGGATCTGCATGGCGCACGCGGAGGGAAGGGAACAGGATTTTCCGAAGAAAGCTCCGAAAAAGAAACGGACAGTGGAGGAAAAAACGGTCTTTGTCCTTCTGGATGAGAAAAAGGCCGCCTTCCGGAAACGTCCCGCGGCCGGTCTGCTGGCCGGCATGTACGAGCTCCCTTCCGCAGAGGGGAAAAAGAAGCAGGCGGAAGCCCTTTCCTTTCTGAAGGAAAAGGGACTGCATCCCATCCGCATCCGAAAGCTCCCTGCGGCCAGACATATTTTTACCCATAAGGAATGGCACATGACGGGCTACGCCGTGTGGGTGGACGAGCTGGAGCCCTATGAAGGGGGCTGGGACGGGCTGATCTTCGCGGACCGGGACGGGCTGGACCGGATCCCCGTTCCCTCCGCCTTCGCCGCTTATCTGGATTACGTGAAGAGAAACTTGTAAACGCTGCAACAGGAGAGAGTACCAATGAAACTTTTGACCATTACGGTGCCCTGCTACAATTCGGAAAAGTATATGAGAAAATGCATCGACTCCCTGCTTCCCGGCGGAGAGGATGTGGAGATCATCATCGTGGACGACGGCTCGAAGGACGCGACCGCGCAGATCGCGGACGAGTACGCCGAAAAATATCCTTCCATCGTGAAGGCGATCCACAAGGAAAACGGCGGCCACGGCTCCGGCGTGAATACGGGGATCGAGAACGCGGAGGGCCTGTTTTTCAAGGTAGTGGACAGCGACGACTGGGTGCTGGATACGGCGTATCAGACCATCCTTGAAACGCTGAGAGGCTTTGCCGGCGGGGACCAGGTCCTGGATATGCTGATCTCCAATTATGTGTATGAAAAGGAAGGCGAGAAGCGCAAGAAAGTGATCCGCTACAAGCATGTGCTTCCGGAAAACGAAGTGTTCACCTGGAAGGACGTGCATCGTTTTCACAAGGGGCAGTACATCCTCATGCATTCCGTGATCTTCCGCACGAAGCTCCTGCGCGACTGCGGACTGAAGCTGCCGGAGCACACCTTCTATGTGGATAACCTGTTCGTTTACGAGCCCCTTCCCTATGTGAAGAACATGTACTACCTGGATGTGAATTTCTACAGATACTACATAGGCAGGTCGGATCAGTCCGTGAATGAAAAGGTGATGATCGGCAGGATCGACCAGCAGCTGAAGGTGAACCGGCTGATGGTGGATTACATGGTATCGAAAAAGCCGCTTCTTTCCTCCCAGAAAAAGCTGCGCAGCTACATGACCAATTATCTGGACATCATCACCACGGTGTCCTCCATCATGCTGATCTGCTCCGAGACGGAGGAAAACCTGGAGAAAAAGAACGAGCTGTGGAAATACATCAAACAGAAGGACGCCATGCTTTTCTTCAAGCTGCGCTACGGCCTTCTGGGAAGCTGCACCAACCTGCCGGGAAAGAGCGGAAGAAAGGTGACGGTGGAGGGCTACAAGCTCTGCCAGAGATTTTTCAAATTCAACTGAGGCAGCCTGGCGGAACTTATTTCACAGAAACGATCCAATGAAAAACAGGGCGCGGGTTCAGGCGTAAAAACGCAGGAGCCCGCGCCTGCAGTTTACGGTGATATCATCGGAAAGCGCGGTCACTTCCCCGTCGGTATGCACCCAGAGGGGCTGCCTTGTGCGGATCCGGATGCGGCTGCCGCCATGGCGCTCCACGCCCCGGAACCGGAAATGCCCGCCCCAAAAGGCGGTGGGAAGCACCAGCAGCACCTTCCATTTGGGAACGTCGCCAACCGCGCACACATCCAGCCGGCCGTCGAAAGCGTCCGCTCCCGGACAGAAACGGAAGCCGCCGCCCTCATACTGGTGGTTCATCACGGCGGCGAACATGAGCCTGCCGATGGAAACCGGACCGCTCCCCTTCCCGCCTTCTTCCTCCGTTTCCAGAACCGCTCCCGCTTTCCCGGAAGTGAGCAGCATGTTCAGCGCGATCCCCAGATAGGTGAGCTTGCCCAGTCCCACCCGGTTGAGCAGATCCTTGAGACGGGAGGACATGGCCTTCCGGCATACGCCCGCGTCAAAGCCGATCCCGCAGCTGACCAGAAACAGCCGGTCCGGCCGTGAAACCTTCCTCAGGCTCCTGCCCTGAAGCTCCCAGGCCGTATGATAATGCAGTACGCCCACATCCATGGGACGTTCCCTGCCGTGCTCCAGGATCTGAAGGAGAGCCTTTACGGGATCCCGGCTGATTCCCATATCCCGGGCAAGATCGTTGCTGGAGCCTGTGGGAATGAAGCTGAACCGGGTCCTTTTAAAATCCTGGATGCCCTGGATCGCTTCATTGACCGTCCCGTCTCCGCCCAGGACGATGAGATGCACCGTCTCCCCGCCCCCGTCCGGGCCGCCCTGCGCAGAACCGCGCTGCCCTGCGCTGAATGGTGCCGCACTGAACTGCCCTGCACTGAACTGTGCTGCGCTGAACTGTGCTGCACTGAACTGCGCTGTGCGGCTCTGCGTCAGTTCTGCGGCAAGGCGTTCCATATCGCCCGTTTTTTCGGAAAAATGTACCTGATAAGAGATCCCTTTTTCCTCCAGCGTCTTTTTCACAAGCTCCCAGTACTTCCCGCCCCGCCCGGAGCAGGAGGAGGGATTGACCAGAAAATGATACATATGCGCATCCCCCTCTTTGGTGCGGACCGGAGACAGCGCCATGCTTTCCGGCCCTTTTCCTGTATTGTAGCAAATGAAAAAACGCCGGTAAAGGGGAAATGGAAATCCGCTGTTTTCAAGAGGGGGAAACTGTGCTATAATCTACCTGCGCAGTTTCACACGGTAACGTGTCGAATAAGAGGAGGAACGGCCCATGCCGTTCTTTTCGAGGATGAGATGCCGTCCCTGGCGGCAGGAATGGAGGAAGGAATGTATTCACTGGATGAAGTGAGAAAGGCGGATCCGGAGATCGCACAGGCGATCGTGGACGAGCAGGAGCGTCAGAACAGCCATATCGAGCTGATCGCGTCTGAGAACTGGGTGAGCAAAGCGGTGATGGCCGCCATGGGAAGCGTACTCACCAACAAATATGCGGAGGGCTACCCGGGAAAACGCTATTACGGCGGCTGCGATTATGTGGATGAGGTGGAGAACCTTGCCATTGAACGCGCGAAGAAGCTGTTCGGCTGTGATTATGCCAACGTGCAGCCCCATTCCGGCGCCCAGGCCAACATGGCGGTGCAGTTTGCCGTGCTCACGCCCGGAGACACCATCATGGGAATGAACCTGGACCACGGCGGCCACCTGACGCACGGAAGCCCGGTGAACATGTCCGGAAAATATTTTAACGTGGTTCCCTACGGTGTGAACGACGAGGGCTTCCTGGATTATGACAAGATGAAGGAAACCGCAAGGCAGTGCCGCCCGAAGATGATCATCGCCGGCGCGTCCGCCTATGCGAGGACCATAGATTTCAAGCCGTTCCGCGAGATCGCCGACGAGGTGGGCGCCTGCCTGATGGTGGATATGGCCCATATCGCCGGTCTGGTGGCTGCGGGGCTTCATCCCAGCCCGATCCCTTACGCGGACGTGGTGACCACCACCACCCACAAGACCCTGCGCGGCCCCAGAGGCGGCATGATCCTCTGCAATAAGGAAGCCGCGGAGAAGTGGAACTTCAACAAGGCGATCTTCCCCGGCACCCAGGGCGGCCCGCTGATGCATGTGATCGCGGCGAAGGCGGTCTGCTTTAAGGAAGCGCTGAGCGACGATTTCCGCGTTTATCAGCAGCACATCCTGGACAATGCCCAGGCGCTCTGCCGCGGCCTGATGGACAGAGGCATCCGTATCGTTTCCGGCGGGACGGACAACCACCTGATGCTGGTGGATCTGACCAATTTCGACCAGACCGGAAAGGCTGTGGAGAAGCTTCTGGATGCGGCGAACATCACCTGCAACAAGAACACCATCCCCAACGATCCCAAGTCTCCCTTCGTAACCAGCGGCATCCGTCTCGGCACGCCCGCCGTCACGTCCAGAGGCATGAATACGCAGGATATGGACCGGATCGCGGACGCCATCGCCATGGTCATCAGGGGCGGCGAGGAAAAGGTGGCCGACGCCCGCGCCATCGTGAAGGAGCTGACGGACAAGTATCCGCTGGAAGCATGAAAACGGTGAACCGCAGAAACAGCGGAGGGGTTTCCGCAGATTTTCTGAAGCTTGCGGCCCTTGTGACCATGCTCATTGATCATGTCGGGGCGGGGCTTATGGAGCGGATCCTGGCGGACGGCTATGCGGAGGATCCCCTGGTTTATCAGCAGATCCTCGGCCTGGATCAGCTCCTGCGCGTCATCGGGCGCGTTTCCTTTCCGATCTTCTGTTTCCTGCTCGTGGAAGGATATATCCATACGAGGAGCCGGCGCGCTTATGCGCTCCGGCTTTTTGTGTTTGCCCTTTTGTCGGAGCTCCCCTTTGACCTGCTCTTTTTTGGCGGATGGAATCCGCGCAGCCAGAACGTCTTCTGGACGCTCCTCATCGGGCTTCTGGCCCTCTGGGGAGCGGATGCGCTCCGGTGCCGCATTCCGGGCGCGCCGGGAAGGGCGCGGGTATTTGAAAAGGCGGCAGCGATCCTGATTCCCGCCGCGGCCATGCTCGCCGCCTGGCTTCTGAAAACGGATTATTCCTGGCGGGGCGTGCTTCTGATCGTCATAATCTCTTTCCTGCGCCGGGACAGGCTCCTTCTGGTGATCGAAGCCCCTTTTCTGTTCCTGCTCACGGAGTTTCTGGATCTCATGCTCCGCGGAAGCAGCGTTGCCTACAGCCTGGAAACGACGCTGTCTCATCTGACGGTGTTTCTGCCCTTTTTCCTGATCCGGTTTTACGACGGAAGCCGCAGACGGAAGGGACACCGGTATTTTTTCTATCTGTTTTATCCCGCGCATCTTCTGATCCTTTTCTTTTTCCGGCAGATTTTGTACATATTGTACGGATAAAAAAACAATCATAAGGAAAATTTGGGTTGCGTTCGCAGAAGCCCTATGCTAAAATATCTTCCGTTGGCACACAAATGTATGCCTCACAAAGACACAAAAGCGGGATGAATGGAAATGCAGAAGAAAAGCGAATATTACGTGGTAAAACAGAAAGCCATTCCGGAGGTCCTTCTGAAGGTGGTGGAGGCAAAAAAGCTCCTGGAATCGGGAAAGGCGGCGACCATACAGGACGCCGTGGAAAGGGTGGATATCAGCCGCAGCTCCTTTTACAAATATAAGGACGATATTTTTCCCTTCCATGACAACGCCCAGGGTACGACGATCACCCTGTCCCTGTCCATCGACGACGAGCCTGGCCTGCTTTCCGACCTGCTGAAGGTCATAGCGGATTTCGGGGCCAATATCCTGACGATCCATCAGAGTATCCCGATCAACGGTGTGGCGGCATTAAGCATCAGCGTCCAGGTGCTCAGCACGACCACGGACGTATCCAGAATGCTGGATGCGATGGAAGAGGAAAAGGGCGTGCGCAACGTGAAGATCCTGGCAAGAGAATAATATCTGACGCGGAAGGAGGAAAGCCGGGGCAAAAGGGTTCCGGCAGGAATGAGAGATGATCAGCATAGCGGTTTTCGGCTACGGCACCGTAGGAAGCGGCGTTGTGGAGGTAATTGAAAAAAACAGGGAAGTGATCGATAAAAGGGCGGGAGAGGAGATCCGGGTGAAATATATCCTGGACCTGAGAGACTTTCCCGGAGATCCCTACGCGGACAGAGTGGTGCATGATGTGAACGTCATCCTGCAGGATCCGGAGGTTTCGATCATCTGCGAGACCATGGGCGGAAACGAGCCTGCCTTTACCTATTCCATGCAGGCTCTGAAGGCAGGAAAGAGCGTCTGCACCTCCAACAAGGAGCTGGTGGCGAACCATGGAGCCGAGCTGATCCGCACGGCCCGGGAGAACCGCTGCAATTATCTGTTTGAAGCCAGCGTGGGCGGCGGGATCCCCATCATCCGTCCCCTGAACGTGGCGCTCACGGCGGAAAAGATCGAGCTGATCAGCGGCATCCTGAACGGGACCACCAATTACATCCTCACCCATATGGCCGAGGACGGAAGCAGCTTTGAGGAAAGCCTGAAGGAGGCCCAGGAAAAGGGCTATGCGGAGCGCAATCCCGAAGCGGATGTGGAAGGGTACGACGCCTGCCGCAAGATCGCCATCCTGGCTTCCCTCATGACGGGAAAGACCGTCTGCTATGAGGAGATCCATACGGAAGGCATCACGAAGATCACCCATGAGGACTTCCTGTACGCGGAGAAAATGAACCTGTTCATCAAGCTGCTGGCAAGGATCCGGGAGCAGGACGGAAAATACTACGCCATCGTGGCGCCCTTCCTGATCGGGGAGAAAAACCCGCTCCACAGCGTAAACGATGTGTTCAACGCCATTTTCATCCGGGGAAATACGCTGGGAGATTCCATGTATTACGGCCGCGGGGCCGGCAAGCTTCCCACGGCGAGCGCCGTGGTCTCCGACGTGATCGACTGCGCCAAGCACGGACATACCCACATCGTCTGTCTGTGGGAGGAAGAGAAGCTCCCCCTCAGCAGCATCGACGGCTTTTCCAGAAGATTTTTCGTCCGGGCCGCTGAGGGAAGCGAGGAAGCGGCAAGAGAACTGTTCGGCGAAATCGAGAGGATCGACGCGGGCGCAGCGGGCGAGTTCGGTTTTGTGACTCCTGCGATTTCCGAGAAGGAATTTGCTGAAAAATGCGCGGCGCTTCCCGGCTTCATCAGCCGTATCCGGCTGGAGGAGGCCTGAATCGGGGCGGAAGAAGCTTTGGCATGGAGGTAGAGATGAAATATGTGGTAGTGCTGGGAGACGGGATGGCCGACGAGCCGATCGCCAGGCTGAACGGCCGGACGCCCCTGGCGTATGCGGATACGCCGGCGCTGGATGCGCTGAGCCAAAAATCGGAGATCGGCATGGTCAGCACGATCCCGGAGGGAATGAAGCCCGGATCGGATACGGCGAACCTTTCCGTCATGGGCTATGATCCGAAAAAATATTATTCCGGCCGTTCCCCCCTGGAGGCGCTGAGCATCGGCGTCCCCATGAAGGATACGGACATCGCCCTGCGGTGCAATATCGTCACCCTTTCCGGGGAGGAGGGGATCCCCTTTGCAAAGAGACGGATCCTGGACCACAGCTCCGGAGAGATCGCTACAGAGGACTGCGCCGTCCTGCTGCATGCCGTGATGGAGGAGCTGGACCGGCCGCCCTATCACTTTTATGTGGGAACCAGCTACCGGCACTGCCTGATCTGGGAAAACGGCCGGGCGGAGGAGCTCACGCCGCCCCATGACATCCTGGGCCGTGAGATCGGAGCCTATCTCCCCGACGATAAAAAGCTGTATGAGATGATGGTGCGAAGCTATGAGATCCTGAAGGATCATCCCATCAACCAAAGACGCCGGGAAAAGGGACTGAATCCCGCCAACTGCTGCTGGTTCTGGGGAGCGGGGACCCGCCCGTCCCTGCCCTCTTTTTATGAAAAAACCGGAATGCGCGGCATCATGATCTCCGCCGTGGATCTTCTCAAGGGGATCGCCGTGGGAGCGGGAATGGATGTGGCGCATGTGGAAGGCGCAAACGGCGGCCTGGATACCAATTACGAAGGGAAAACGCAGGCAGCCCTTGACGCGCTGGTCCGGGAAGGTTATGATTTTGCCTATATTCATGTCGAAGCGCCGGACGAGATGGGACATCAGGGCAGCGTGGAAAAGAAGCTGAAGGCCATTGAATATCTGGATCAGAGGGTGATCGCGCCCCTTACGGCAGGGCTGGACGCCAGCGGCCTGGACTACCGGCTGATGGTGCTTCCGGATCATCCCACGCCGATCCGCCTGCGCACCCATACGGCGGAAAGCGTTCCTTATCTGATCTATGACAGCACGAACGTGCAGAAGAACGACTGGAGCTACAATGAGGCGGAGGCCATCCTGAGCGGAAACTTCTTTCCGGAGGGCCCGCAGCTGATGGATCACTTTCTCGGCCTGAAGCAGCCCAGCTACCGGCTCTGAGAAAATGGCGTACAGCGCCGCGGCAGCAGAAGAAAATACACCGCGCGCGGACAGGCGGAAACGGAAAGAAAGCCGCTGCCCGCATGCGGCGGGAGGAGAATTTATATTATGAAAAAAGTGGTAAAATTCGGCGGGAGCTCTCTTGCGAGCGCAGAGCAGTTCAGAAAGGTGAGAAGCATCATCAAGGCGGATCCGGAAAGGCGCTTTGTGGTGCCCAGCGCTCCCGGAAAGCGCAGCAAGGACGATGAAAAGGTGACGGACATGCTCTACGCCTGCTACGCGCTTGCTGAGGAGGGAAGCGATTTTTCGGAAAAGCTTTCCGCCATCCGCGCCAGATATGAGGAGATCGTCCAGGGGCTGTCTCTGAAGATATCTCTGGAGGATGAGTTCAAAACGATCGAAGAGAATTTTAAGAATAAGGCGGGAAAGGACTACGCCGCTTCCCGCGGAGAATATCTGAACGGCATCCTCATGGCCGCCTATCTGAAGTTCCCCTTCATCGACGCGGCGGAGGTCATTTTCTTCGACGAAGACGGAAATTTTGACGACTATAAGACGAACCGGGTGATGGCGGAGAGGCTGGAGCAGATGGACGCGGCCGTGATCCCCGGCTTTTACGGCTCCATGCCGGACGGAAGCATCAAAACCTTCTCCCGCGGCGGCTCCGACATCACCGGTTCCATCGTTTCCAGGGCCGTGCATGCGGAGGTGTATGAGAACTGGACGGACGTATCCGGGTTCCTGATCACGGACCCGCGCATCATCCCCAATCCCGTCGGCATCGATACCATCACCTACAAGGAGCTGCGGGAGCTTTCCTATATGGGCGCGGGCGTATTGCATGAAGACGCCATTTTCCCCGTGAGAAAGGAAGGGATCCCGATCAACATCCGCAACACCAACGCCCCGGAGGACAAGGGAACCTGGATCGTGGAGAGCACCTGCCAGAAATCCCGCTTCGTCATTACGGGAATCGCCGGAAAGAAGGGCTTCTGCTCCGTCAATATTGAAAAGGACATGATGAACGCCGAGATCGGCTTCGGCCGTAAGGTCCTGCAGGCCTTTGAGGACAGCGGCATTTCCTTTGAGCATGTTCCCTCCGGCATCGACACCATGACCGTATTCGTCCATCAGGATGAATTCATGGACAAGGAGCAGAAGGTAGTTTCCGCCATCCACCGCCTTGCCAGGCCGGATACCATCGAGATCGAATCCGACCTTGCCCTGATCGCGGTCGTGGGACGCGGCATGAAGTCCACAAGAGGAACCGCCGGACGCATCTTCTCCGCCCTCGCCCATGCCAACGTCAACGTCAAGATGATCGACCAGGGCTCCTCGGAGCTGAACATCATCATCGGCGTGCGCAACGAGGACTTTGAGGCGGCGATCCGGGCGATCTACAATATTTTTGTCCTGGTTCAGCTCTGACCGGGACGGCTGCGGCCCGAAAATGCGGCACACCGGACAGGATACATAGTATCCTGAGAGGCCGGGAGAGGGGATCCATCCGGGATCTTTCCGCTCCCGGCTGTTTCTTTTGAATAATTGTCAGATAATTCATTATATTTATAACAAATTATACATAAATATTTTGGATAGATACAAGATATTAGAAAATAATGTAAAATCAGAAAAAAAGTCAAAATATTTATTGACATTCGGAACCTGCCGGGCTATAATGAAGTCACAAACAAAAAAGAAACGGAAAAATAAAAAAGAAGGAGGTACGGACCACCGAAAACGTAAACCTTATTTCTTAAAAGAAGAAAAGCTTTTAGGAAATCAAAAAAATTTCATAGGAAAAACCTTAAAGACGGATCGGAAAGAGGAAAAGAATCTCTGAAAAGGAAGGCCTTTGGATGAGAGGAAGAGAATCAGAAGAAACCGGGAACTGTAAATTGAGATTCTTTTAAAAAACGGACGTTTCCTGAAAGCACCGGGAATGATCTTTATCATCGAAAGAAGAAGACGAAGGTTGACATCTGGAAGGAAAAAGACATAAGATCGGGTAGCAGAAGGAAGAAGTTGAAAGAAAGATGATCCAGACAGGATCGGATTTCAGGAGAATGGATTCCGAAAAAGGAAAGAAGTTTTTTAAGGAAGCAATTCCTTAAAGCAAAAGACCAAAATTTATAATAGATGGACTTCAGAGGATCAGGCCTTTTGTTTAGAGGAATCCGTAAAGAGAGGAAAAGAATCTTTCAGATACGTGAAAATAAAATCTTTAAGGAACGATGCTTATCTAAAACCGAAGCGAAACGAGTACACTTACTTTCGTGACGAAGGATCATCAGAAGATGAACACCGTTGCAGTACATGAGTACAAAGGTAAGAAGGAGTGGAAAGAAGAGCAGAGGAGAAAAAATGGAGGTACAGGCCATTGGATAGCATAGTTTGAGAGCGGGTATCAGACATGAAAATGATTGATACCCGCTTCTCTTTGTGGTACTCTGACTGTAAAGACATTCGGAGAACGGATGCGGAAAGGTGTGGACAGGGATTATGGACCGCAGGGAATGGAGAAGACGGAGGAGACGCAGAAATCAGATGATCGCCTACATCGGTACGGGAGCGCTGCTGGTGGTTCTTGTGTTCGGCTGCGTTTTTGCTGCCCGCTGTATTTCAGGCGCGGCCAGGGAAGGAGCATCCGGGACGGGAGAAAGCGAGGGAGCAATTCCCGGACAGAACCTGACGGAAACGGCTTCTTCAGGAAACGGCTTTGGGGATCCCGGCGCAGACGACGGCTCCGGAAATCCGGAAACAGGGGAAAACCCCGGCAGCCCGGCTGACGGAAACGCTGACGGAGACCCGAACGCAGAGGAAAGCCTGGAGGATAAGGTGGCCGCGCAGGTGGAGGCCCTGAGCCTGGAGGAGCAGATCGCCGCGCAGGTAGAAGCCATGAGCCTGGAGGATAAGGTGGCCGGACTGTTTATCGTCACGCCGGAACAGCTGACCGGCGTGGGGACTGCCGTACAGGCGGGAGACAGCACCAGAGAGGCTCTGCAGCGCTATCCGGTGGGAGGGCTGGTGTATTTTGCCAAAAATATCCAGTCGGCTTCCCAGCTGAAGGAGATGCTGGAAAATACGGCTTCCTACAGCAGATATCCGCTGTTTCTGGGCGTGGATGAGGAAGGCGGGCAGGTGGCGCGCGTAGCGGACGGACTGGGCCTTGAAAATGTGGGCCCCATGGCGCAGATCGGAGCGTCCGGGGACGCTTCGCAGGCGTATGCGGCGGGGGCGCGGATCGGGGCTTATCTGAAGGAATACGGATTCAATCTGGACTTTGCTCCCGTAGCGGACGTGCTTACCAATCCGGACAATACGGCGATCGGAGACCGTTCCTTTGGAAGCGATCCGGGCGTCGTTTCCGAGATGGTCGCCGCAGCGGTGCGCGGGCTGAAGGAAAACGGAGTGAGCGCCTGCGTGAAGCATTTTCCCGGACACGGAAACACTGCGGGAGATTCCCACGACGGGCAGGTGGAAACGGACAGGACGCTCGAACAGATGCAGACGGCGGAATTCCTTCCTTTTTCGGCAGGCATCGACGCGGGCGCGGATATGGTGATGGCAGGACATATTTCAGCGCCCGGACTGACGGACGGGGACAGAATTCCCGCGTCCATGAACGAAACGATCATTACGGGGATCCTGAGAGGACAGCTCGGCTATCAGGGGATCGTGATCACGGATGCCATGAACATGTCGGCAATTACCCAGTATTACACGGCGGATGAGGCGGCAGTCCGGGCGCTGAAGGCCGGCGCGGACATGATCCTGATGCCGGAGGATTTTGTTTCGGCATATGAGGGAGTGCTGGAAGCGGTCCGCAGCGGTGTCATTGACGAGGCAAGGATCAACGATTCCCTGAAGCGGGTGTACCGCGTGAAGTACGCCGGAATGACGGCCCGGACAGACAGCGCGGAAGCCGCGGAGGAAGCCGGATGAAAGACTGTCGGATGAAAAGGCCGCTGGTTGAAAGACTGGCGGTTGAAAGACTGCCGGATGAAGGACTGGCGGTGAAAAACTGTCAGATGGTACCTGTTCACGGGCCTGCCGGCGAACAGATACCGCTTCTGCGGCAGGTTCCTGCGTCGAAAATCAGAAGAGCAGCATGCTGACCCGCAGAGATTTGGATCTCACTACGGCCAAAACAGGAAATTTCGGCTTCTGTACCGTAGATTTCAGAGGCTTTGTACGGCAGAAAATATAACTCCGCCGTTTTTGCCCGTAGTGAAAGAGGCTTTTCTACGGCAGAAATCAGGGGAACTGGGATTTTACCCGTAGTGAGCGGCAATTTTCTACGGCAGGAATCAGGGAAACTGGGATTTTACCCGTAGTGAGCGGCAATTTTCTACGGTAGGAATCAGGGAAAAAGGGTTTTTGCCCGTAGTGAGCGGCGATTTTCTACGGCAGGAATCAGGGAAACTGGGATTTTACCCGTAGTGAGCGGCAATTTTTTACGGTAGAGATCAGGGAAACGGGATTCTTGCCCGCAGCAGGCGGCTTTCTCATGCCGGCCTCGGTTCCGGAAGCCTGAAAAGGCGCTGAAATACTTCCGGCATTCCCCGAAAGGCTTCCCACAAAGGCTTCCTGCAAAAGCTTTGCGCCTCAGAAAGCGTCCTCAAGACGCCTTCAAAACCCGCTCATCTTCAAAAAGTCTTTAAAAGGCGATTTAATAAGCTTCAAAAGTCTTCAAAAAGTCAAAAAGTCGGATGAAAGAGCAGAAAAAAACTGTTGACAATCCTGTAAAGTTCATGTATAGTAATACTTGCCCGTCGGGAAGACGGCGGGCAGGTTACAGATGCGATAGTGGCGTAGTTGGTAACGCGCGACCTTGCCAAGGTCGAGACCGCGGGTTCGAGCCCCGTCTATCGCTCTATGATTTAAGGAAGAAGTCCAGTAAATACGGGGCTTCTTCTTTTTTTCTTCTGTAGAAAACTGATTACAGACTGATTACAACGGGAATACAAAGGGAATACAGGGGAATACGGCGGGAATACCGGCGGCTTCTGGGGAAAATCTTAAATATTTCTGAAGCAGTCCCTTTTTCCGGAGGTTTTGTGATATACTGAAATCCTCATGGAAGCAGATGGCGGGCGGAAGCCTGAAAAGATCAGCTCCCGGAAAGGAGCAGAAACGGATGGGACAGAAGAGAGATCCGGCGGAAAACAGGGAAAAGCCGAAGAATACGGAAAATGAGATGGAACAGATCCGAAGAGGACTGGAACAGTTTCTGGAGCGTGAAATGGACGATATGGAGGCCATGGAAGCGCGGACAAGGGGCGATATGGAGGCCATGGAAGGGCAGGAAGAGGATGATATGGAGCCTGCGGAAGGGCAGGAAGAGGACGATATGGAGCCTGCGGAAGGGCAGGAAGAGGATGATATGGAGCCTGCGGAAGCGCAGGCGGAAGACGGAATGGGGGCCGGAAAGGTGCGGAAAAAGGAAAGAAGCGGCAGAAAGAAGAAGGGGCATTCCGGGCTGAGGAAGCTTCTTGTCTTTCTCGTCATCGTGCTGGCTCTGTTTTTCGGCGGGCTGTATCTGGCTGTGGGAGTCGTGTATGATAAGATGAATATTGTGCCGGATGAGAGCGTGAAGGGGCCTGTGAAGAAGGACGGTGTGACGAGCGTTCTGCTGATCGGAAGCGATTCCAGAACGGCGGGGACGGAGGGAAGATCGGATGCGATGATCCTGATCACCGTCAGCGACTGTACGAAGACGGTGCATATGACGTCGCTGCTGCGGGATATGTATGTGGATATCCCGGGGCATGACGGGAACCGGCTGAACGCGGCGTATGCCTATGGGGGGCCGGAGCTTCTGATGGAAACGGTCAACCGGAATTTCGGCACGGAGGTTTATCATTATGCCGTGGTGAATTTTGAGGCATTTGCCGGGCTGGTGGATGCGGTGGGCGGCGTGGAGCTGGAGCTGACGGCCGAAGAGGTGCAGTGGGTGAACGCGTATCTGAACGAATATAACGAGCTGCGCGGCATGCCGATGGAAACGGATTATCTGGATACCTCGCTTTCCGGGAATATCCATCTGAACGGGGCGCAGGCGCTGGCATACTGCAGGAACCGTTTCATCGGGACGGATTTCGCGAGGACGCAGAGACAGCGGAATGTGCTTTCGGCTGTGATGAAAAAGCTTCCGGCAGCTGTCCTGACCAATCCGGGCGGGCTGGCAGACGGCCTGTTCCCGAATCTGACCACCAATCTGACGCAGAGCGAGTGCGTGCGGCTTGCGCTGATGGCCGGAAAGCTTCTTTCCTATGATATCATACAGGACAGTCTGCCCCTGGACGGCACCTATTCCAATGCGACGATTCGGGAAATGGCTGTGCTTCAGGTGGATTTTGAACAGAACCGGGCGTATATCAGGAAAGAGATTTACGGAGAAGAATAGGACGCGTTTGGCGGTTGGCGTCCGGACCAGTGCCGGCCGCCCGCTGACCGGCACGTAAGAAAAGGAAGAAAAGCAAGAAAAGTAAGAAAAGCGTCCCGGCGGAACCTGGCCCTGTCCACCGCCTGCGCGGAAACGCGGGAAATAAATTTGCCGCTGTCGTCATACCATGTTATACTGGATGTGGACAGCGGTATTTTTTTCGGAAGGGGCGGACGAGGGCTGCGAGCCTTTGTGCCGGAATGGAGCGCCGCCTGCGGCGGCGGAAGGAGGGAAAATGAAGCTTGTTTTTGTCGGAGCGGATCATGAGGTGACGGGAAGCTGTCATTATCTGGAAGCGGCAGGGGTGCATATGCTGGTGGATAAGGGGATGGAGCAGGGGGTGAATCCCTTTGAGAGCGTCCCGCTTCCGGTGCCGGAGGCGCAGATCGACTATGTTTTTCTGACGCACGCCCATGTGGATCACTCGGGCATGCTGCCTCAGCTGTATGCGAGGGGGTTCCGGGGGCAGATCTTTGCGACGCGGGCGACGGCGCAGCTGTGCGATATCATGCTTCGCGACTGTGCGCATATTCAGCAGCAGGAGGCGGAGTGGAAGAGCAGGAAGGCGAAGCGGCACGCGGGAGCGGAGGAATATGAGCCTCCCTATACGATGGAGGACGCGGAGGGGGCCATTTCCCTGCTGGTTCCCTGCGATTATCAGAAGGAGATCCGGGTCTGCGAAGGGGTGAAGATCCGGTTTACGGATATCGGGCATCTGCTCGGTTCCTCCAGCATCGAGGTATGGCTGAAGGAGAACGGCATCGAAAGAAAGCTGTGCTTTTCCGGAGACGTGGGAAACCGGAGCCAGCCGCTGATCCGCGATCCGCAGAAAACGGCGCGGGCGGATTATGTGATCGTGGAGTCCACCTATGGGGACCGGCTGCATGAGACGGAGCGTCCGGATTATGTGAAGGATTTTGCCGGGCTGATCCAGGAGACGCTTGACCGGGGCGGAAATGTGGTGATTCCTTCCTTTGCCGTGGGAAGAACGCAGGAGGTTCTGTACATCCTGAGAAAGATCAAGGAAGATGGTCTGGTGACAGGACACGGGATCTTCCCGGTGTATGTGGACAGCCCGCTGGCCGTGGAGGCCACGGAAATCTTTGAGCGAAACGTTTACGAATGCTTTGACAGGGAAGCGCTGGATCTGGTAAATCAGGGGATCAATCCCCTTTCCTTCCCGGGGCTGAAGCTTTCCATCACAAGCGACGAGTCGAAGGCCATCAATTTCGACGAGACGCCTAAGGTGATCGTATCCGCGTCCGGCATGTGCGAGGCGGGCCGGATCCGCCATCATCTGAAGCACAATCTCTGGCGTCCGGAATGCACCGTGCTGTTTGTGGGTTATCAGTCTGTGGGCACGCTCGGACGCAAGATCCTGGAGGGCGCGCAGGAGGTGAAGCTGTTCGGGGAAACGGTGGATGTGAGGGCCTCCATCGTGGCCTTTAAGGGAATGAGCGGCCATGCGGATAAGAACGGTCTGATCGACTGGCTTTCCGGCTTTGAGGAGAAGCCGCGCCGGGTATTCGTGGTGCACGGGGAGGATTCGGTCTGCACGTCGTTTGCAGAGGAGCTGGAAAAGGAGCACGGCTACCGGGCATACGCGCCTTACAGCGGCACCCGGTTCGATCTGATCAACAATACCTTTGAATACGAGGCGGAGCCGGTATGGAAGGAAAAGGCCGTGAAGGCTCCTGCGGTGAAGAACAGCGTATACGCAAGGCTCCTGGCGGCCGGCGAGCGTCTCATGACGGTGATCCGGGACGCGAAGGGGATGGCGAACAAGGATCTGGCCCGGTTTGCGGATCAGATCAACGCGCTCTGTGACAAATGGAAACTGTGAAGAGAGGAAAACAATGAGTCTGGCAGACATTACTTTTATCAATATGTGTAAGGATATCCTGGAGAACGGAACGAGCACGGAGGGAGAGAAGGTCCGGCCGAAGTGGCCGGACGGAACGCCGGCCTATACGGTCAAAAAGTTCGGCGTGGTGAACCGCTATGATCTTTCCAAGGAATTTCCGATCCTGACGCTCAGACGGACGGCGCTAAAGAGCGCGACGGACGAGATCCTCTGGATCTGGCAGCAGAAGTCCAACAACATCCATGACCTGCACAGCCATATCTGGGATGAGTGGGCGGATCCGGACGGCTCCATCGGAAAGGCCTACGGCTATCAGCTTGGGGTGAAGCATCAGTATAAGGAAGGGATGATGGATCAGGTGGACCGGGTGCTTTACGATCTGAAGCACAATCCCTTCAGCCGCAGGATCCTGACGAATATCTACGTGCATCAGGATCTGCATGAGATGAATCTCTATCCCTGCGCCTACAGCATGACCTTTAACGTGACGCAGAAAAAAGGGGAGGACAGGCTTACGCTGAACGCGATCCTGAACCAGCGCTCCCAGGACGTGCTGGCCGCGAACAACTGGAACGTGGTCCAGTACGCGGTGCTGGTGCATATGATCGCTCAGGTGTGCGATATGAACGTGGGCGAGCTGGTGCATGTGATCGCGGACGCGCATATTTATGACAGGCATATCCCGATCATCCGGGAGCTGATCGCAAGGACGCCCTATCCGGCGCCGAAGTTCTGGCTGAATCCGGAGGTGAAGGATTTTTATCAGTTCACCAGAAATGACGTGCGGGTGGAGGATTACGTGACCGGGGAGCAGATCCGGGATATTCCGATCGCGATTTAAGATACCTGAAAACTGGAATGGAAAGGATGGCTGCGAAGATGAATCTGATCGTTGCTGTAGATGAAAACTGGGCGATTGGCTGCCGGGGAGAGCTTCTGGTGCGGATCCCCGCGGACCACAAAATGTTCCGGCAGGAGACGCTGGGCCGGGTGGTCGTGCTGGGGAGAAAGACCATGGATACCTTTCCGGGGGGACAGCCGCTTGCCGGGAGGACCAATATCGTCCTGAGCGCGAATCCGGATTACCGGGTGAAGGGCGCCGTTGTGGTGCATTCCGTGGAGGAGCTTCTTTCGGAGCTGAAAAAATATGCGGATGAGGATATTTACGTGATCGGCGGGGAGAGCGTATACCGTCAGCTTCTTCCCTTCTGCGATACGGCCCATGTGACGAAAATCGACAGGGCCTACGAGGCGGACGCTTATTTTCCGGATCTGGACGCGGACGGGGAGTGGGAGATCGCCGCGCAGAGCGAGGAAAAAACGTATTTTGACACCACCTATCATTTCCTGAAATATGTCAGAAAGAGACGGACGTTATGATCAAAAGGTATATTACGGACCGGAATATCATACATGAGGCGGAGGAATTCCAGCCGGGCATCTGGGTGGCTCTGACTTCGCCCACGGCGGAGGAGTGCGCGCTGGTGGCGGATACCTACGGGATCGACCCGGCGGACGTGAGAGCTGCGCTGGACGATGAGGAAAGCTCCCGTGTGGATGTGAGCAATGATTATTCCCTGATCCTGTTCGATATCCCCACCATCGAATACCGTCATAAGAGAGAGGCCTATACCACCATCCCGCTGGGACTGATCCTGGCGGGGGAGACGCTGATCACGGTCTGCGGGGAGGAGACGCCGGTGCTGAAGGCCTTTACGGATAATCTGGTGAGGGAATTCAGCACGAAGAAGCAGGTCCGTTTTATCTATCAGATCTTCTGGCGCACCTGCCTTCTGTATCAGTCCTATCTGCGCATCGTGGACCGCAGGAGGAAGGAGATCGAGGAGCATATCGGCAACGATACGGAGGATGTGGATCTGATCGAGCTGCACGAGCTGGAGTCCAACCTGGTGTATTTCGATACCTCTCTCAGGGCGAACAAGGTGGTGTTCGAGCGTCTGGTGCGCTATAACCGGATCAAAAAGTATCCGGAGGATCAGGAGCTTCTGGAGGACGTGGTGGTGGAGAACCAGCAGGCCATCGAGATGACGCAGATCTACCGGGATATCATCAAGGGAACCCGGGAGCTGTTGAGCTCCGT
>DXDD01000164.1 GCA_019115665.1 Candidatus Eisenbergiella pullistercoris
CTCCCTGCGATATGCTCCTCTCCGTACAGATCTCTTCTCAGATATTTCTCATTATCCCCTGAGTAGAGGACAGGATAATCGATCCCGGTACTTTCCGGATCGTCCGAGCGGATCCATGCCACGATATCTGAATTCTGTTCTTTCAGTTCGTCAAACCGGATCAGCACGTCTGTAAGCCACCAGTCCTTCTTCTTTTCTGTATCGTCCCCTGCCGGAACCTCTGTATAATCTTCCCTCAGTTCTTCATAGGTCCGGGATGAGGCGCGCTTATCCAGATAATCCGGGAGGATGTTCCAGAGGGAAACGCCGATCAGTACAAGGGCTGCCGGGATCAGGAATTTCCTTTTCCTACTCATCCTGATCTGCAAAGCCTGCGAAAGAGATCTCGCACCCGCGGCCGACACGGCTGAAAATGTTGACAAGCCTGGTCATTACTTCCGGATAGTTCTCTTTTTCTGTCACTACCAGGATTTTGGAATGATCTTCCAGGAACTCCGCCTCCTGTACATTTTCAACCTCTCTTGCCTCTCTTAAGATCTCTGCAGCCATCTCCTCCGTGATTGATTTTGACAATCTGTAATACCTTCCCACTTTACAGGCCTTCTTTCCTTTTGATTAGTCTTTTCTAACCGCATTATATACTAGTTGAGAATGATTGTCAAAAATATAATTGAATTTTTCTTTTTTCTTTGATAGAATATGTGTGGTTAGTTATTTCTAACCAATGTGAATAAATCATGAAAACTCCTTTGCTCCATGCCTGCTGAGTGGGGCGGGGATGTTTTCGCCAGAAAGGATGAATGTCTATGGATTATTTAAAGATTGAAAAGGTGATCGGACGGGAGATCATTGATTCCAGAGGAAATCCCACTGTGGAAGCGGAGGTTTTTCTGGCAGACGGGACGGCCGGAAGAGGCGCTGCCCCAAGCGGGGCGTCAACCGGGGAATTTGAAGCGCTGGAATTAAGGGACGGGGATACTTCCCGTTTCGGAGGAAAAGGCGTGTCCAAGGCCGTACACAATATCAACACCACGATCAACGAGGTGCTGACAGGCATGGACGCCAGCGATATCTACGCTGTTGACAATGCCATGATCCGTGCGGACGGCACGAAAGACAAATCCAACCTCGGGGCAAATGCGATCCTCGCCGTTTCCATCGCATGCGCCAGGGCGGCTGCAGCTTCCCTTGATCTCCCGCTGTACCGTTTCCTCGGCGGGGTGAATGCCAACCGGCTTCCAGTCCCTATGATGAACATCTTAAACGGCGGCGCCCATGCGGCAAACACCGTGGATGTACAGGAATTTATGATCATGCCGGCGGGCGCTTCCAGTTTCTCCGAGGGCCTGAGATGGTGTACAGAGGTCTTCCACTCCCTTCAGTCCCTTCTGAAATCAAAAGGGCTGGCAACCTCTGTGGGAGATGAAGGCGGTTTTGCACCGGATCTTTCCAGCGATGAGGAAGCCATCGAATGCATCCTCGAGGCAGTAAAAATGGCAGGCTATGAACCCGGCAAAGATTTTGTCCTCGCTATGGATGCAGCGTCCAGCGAATGGAAAGGGAATAAAAAGGGCGAATACATCCTCCCGAAATGCAAAAAGACTTTCACTTCGGCTGAGTTGGTCGAACACTGGAAATCCCTTGTGGACAAATATCCCATCTATTCCATCGAAGACGGCCTGGATGAAGAAGACTGGGAAGGCTGGCAGATCCTCACAAAAGAACTGGGCGGCCGCATCCAGCTTGTAGGGGACGACCTGTTTGTCACCAATACAGAGCGTCTGGAAAAGGGGATCTCTCTGGGATGCGGGAACTCTATCCTGATCAAGCTGAATCAGATCGGCTCCGTATCTGAAACGCTGGAAGCCATCAAGATGGCCCATAAGGCCGGATACACCGCCGTGACCTCCCACCGCTCCGGCGAGACAGAGGATACCACTATCGCCGATCTTGCCGTGGCGCTCAATACCTGCCAGATCAAGACAGGCGCACCCAGCCGGAGCGAACGTGTCGCCAAGTACAACCAGCTTCTGCGCATCGAGGAAGAATTGGGGGAAAGCGCCGTATATCCCGGTTTTCAGGCATTTAACATAAAACGATAACTTTTCTTGGGTTTCCGTTAAAAAACGTGCTGCAGTCAAAGTGGATTTCCACGAAATGCAGCACGTTTTTTCTTTCCATATAATTATGACCGGCTGTCCCGGTCTGTCCGGCCATTGGCGCCGCCGTCTCATTTCCGGCCTGCCAGCATCCGGGAATCTCCCAGCATCATCAGGGCGGCCCGGCGATGGGAACCGAAAGCCTCCTGCGCCGTATCGATGATCCGCACTTCCTGATATCCCATTTTGCGCAGGTTTTCTGCAAATGCTTCCATATTCCCATACATGTGGGGCTTCATGTTATCGTTGAGGGCAAATACGCCGCCCTTTTTCAGTACCCTGAGGCTTTCCAGAAGCAGGGCCTGCTTGTCGGAGCCGTTGATATTATGATAAACATAGTTGCTCACCACGGCATCAAAGGTCTCGTCCGGGAAGTCCAGCTTCCGGGCGTCGCCGTGAAGAAAACTGCAACGTTCATATACGCCCTCGCTCCGGGCATTACTCTCGCACATGATCTGACTGTAATTGTAGACTGCACCCCAGTAATCAATGCCGGTCACTTCCGCCTCCGGCCAGGAAAGTGCCGCCCGGATGGAGAGTGCGCCTGATCCGCA
>DXDD01000165.1 GCA_019115665.1 Candidatus Eisenbergiella pullistercoris
TCTTGCCCACGCCGGGTTCGCCGATCAGGACCGGGTTATTCTTGGTCTTTCTGGACAGGATGCGGATCACGTTTCGGATCTCCGCGTCCCTGCCGATCACCGGATCCAGCTTCTGGTTTCTGGCCTTCTCCACCAGATCCTCGCCGTATTTTTCCAGCGTATCATAGGTGGCCTCCGGGTTGTCGCTGGTCACCCGCTGGTTTCCCCGCACGGTGGAAAGCGCCTGCAGAAACCGCTCTCTGGTGATGCCGTACTCGTTCCAGATGGCCTTGATCTCCTTATTGGGATGACGGATCATGGACAGGAACAGATGCTCCACGGAAACATACTCGTCTCCCATCTGCTTCGCCTCGTCCTCCGCCGAGGTCAGAACCACGTTCAGATCCTTGCCCACATAGACCTGGCCGCCCTGTACCTTCACGCGCTTCTCAATGGCTTCCTTTGCTCTGTTTACAAAATGCTCCTTCTGAATCCCCATTTTCTCGATCAGCTTTAAAATCAGGCTGTCTTCTATGGTAAGGAGGCCGTAGAGCAGATGTTCTTCCTCAATCTCCTGGTTGCCGTATTCGTAAGCCAGCTTCTGGCACCGTTCCACGGCTTCCATGGATTTCTGTGTAAATTTGGAAATGTTCATACACAAGCCCTCCTGAAAGTTCATTTTCTTTTTCATGAAAGAAAACAGATATTGTTTTATCTGTTCTAGTAAGAATATAACAGAATGGCCGTCTTCTGTCAACCCGTTTTCTCTTCTTTTTTTCCATCATGCCGCCGTTCAATAAAGTCTTTAAAAAAAAGAATTCTTTCTCTTGTCCCGTTCTTCGGGCCGATGTAAAATTTATGTAAAGTCACACAGACGCCGCATCAGATCATACAAAAGGGAGGATCCTTCTGAATCATGAAAACAAAGTCCTATGAAATCGACATGTGCAACGGGCCGCTGACCGGAAAGCTGCTCCGCTTTGCCATCCCGCTCATGTTTTCCGGCATCCTGCAGCTTCTTTTCAACGCCGCTGACATTATTGTGGCCGGACGCTTCGCCGGGCACCAGGCCCTTGCCGCGGTGGGAAGCACCAGTTCCCTGATCAACCTGCTGGTGAACGTCTTCATCGGTCTTTCCGTGGGCACCAACGTGCTCTGCGCCAACTACATCGGCGCGAAGCAGGAAAAGGCCGTCAGCGAAACGGTGCACACCTCCGTGCTGTTAAGCCTGGTGTGCGGCGTGATCCTGATCTTCATCGGCGTCCTTCTGGCAAAGCCGCTTCTGACTCTCATGGGCACGCCGGACGACGTGCTGGATCAGGCGACGCTGTACATGCGGATCTATTTCGTCGGCATGCCTGCCACCATGCTCTACAACTTCGGCGCGGCCATCCTGCGGGCAGTGGGCGATACCAAGCGCCCTCTGTATTTCCTGTTCGCCTCCGGCGTGGTGAACGTCATCCTGAACCTGGTCTTCGTCATCGTTTTCCATATGGGCGTTGCCGGCGTGGCCATCGCCACCGTGATCTCCCAGTGCATTTCCGCCCTTCTGGTCCTGCGCTGTCTGATCCGCGAGGAGGGCATGTACCGCCTGCACCTGAACAAACTGAAGATCCATAAAACCCGCCTGATCCTGATGATCCGGATCGGCCTTCCCGCAGGAATGCAGGGCGCGATTTTTTCCATCTCCAACGTGCTGATCCAGTCCTCCGTCAATTCCTTCGGCTCCGTGGCCATGGCGGGAAATACGGCGGCCAGCAACATCGAGGGCTTCATCTATACGGCCATGAACGCCTTCCATCAGACCTCCATCAGCTTCACCAGCCAGAACTACGGCGCGGGAAACAAAAAGCGGATCACCCGCATCCTGATCCTGTGTGAGATCCTTGTTTTTATCGTGGGCTGCTCCTTCGGAAACCTGGCTTACCTGTTCGGCGACAAGCTGCTCCTGATCTATTCCACCGACGCCGAAGTTATCCAATACGGCCTGATCCGGATGGGCGTGATCTGCACCACCTATTTCCTATGCGGCATGATGGACGTGCTGGTGGGAAGCCTGCGCGGCTTGAACTACGCCATCCTTCCCATGCTGGTCTCCATCGCCGGAGCCTGCGGTCTGCGGATCCTGTGGATCTTCACTGTGTTCCAGTGGGACCGCACCCTGTTCGTCCTTTACCTGTCCTACCCGGTGTCCTGGGCCGTTACCGCCGCCTGCCACCTGATCTGCTATATCGTCCTGAAACGTTACCTGGATAAAAAGGAGAGCTACGGCCTGGGAATTTAACCGGAAAAGCCGCCAATCGGCTTTCGGACCTCCTTCTGCGCCAGCGCCGGGCCTGAGCAGCTGCCGGGAGCTTTCTTCAGAAAGCCGGTCCCGGCGGCCGCCTATCCGATCTTATAAACATTCATTCCCACATCACTGTAGAAAAAATTCCCTCCCTGCCCGCTCACCGTCAGTGTGGACGGCGGGTTCGTAACAGATACCACGGTCGAAAAGGAAAGGCTCGAATACTGGTTCTGCGTCTGCAGCACCTCCTGCGCCGCCGCGCCGGAAACCGGATTCCCATCCTGTTCCAGCGTAAACTGCAGGTTCAGCGGCAGCGTATCCCCGGATGCCGGAGAGATCGTCCCATGGAAGGAAACCGCATAGACGCCCGGCTCATTCAGAAGAAAGCTTCCGCTTCTTTCCGCATGGGAGACTGCCGTTCCCGCAGACTCTCCGTTCAGGTCGAAAACCAGCGGCGTCCCGGAACTCCCGGGAGAAGCCGGCACGGAATAGGCGGACAGATATTCCGCCGCCGGAGCCGTTCCGGCCGGGCCGGTGCTTCCGGTGGGACCCGTCGGGCCGGGGGCTCCCGTCGCCCCTGTGCTTCCGGTGGGACCCGTCGGTCCGGGGACTCCCGTCGGGCCCGTGCTTCCGGTGGGACCCGTCGGGCCGGGGGCTCCCGTCGGGCCCGTGCTTCCGGTGGGACCCGTTGGACCGGGGACTCCCGTTGGGCCCGTGCTTCCCGTCGGTCCCGTCAGACCGGGGACTCCCGTTGGGCCCGTGCTTCCGGTGGGGCCAGTCGGGCCGGGGGCTCCTGTCGGCCCTGTGCTTCCCGTCGGGCCCGTCGGACCGGGGGCTCCCGTTGGGCCCGTGCTTCCGGCCGGGCCCGTCGGGCCGGTGCAGATACAGGGCGGAGCCTGTCTGGGACGTTTTCTGCAGCGCCTGGTCGATCCGGCGCCGCAGGGAACACAGCGCTGTCTTCCTGTGGTCTCCGGTTCCTTTTCTGTATGCTCTGAAAATGGTCTGCCATTTCCGGGTTCCAAAATTCACCTCATGAACCGCCTCCGCATCCAAAAGCCGAAAATGCTTCTGCGGATACAGAAGCGGCATTCTTCTTTTTCTGATACCATATGCGTTCGGGCGGCAGCCGGTTCCTTTCCTGACATCTGTTATCCTATCTTTTTATCCATGGATCCGTTTTCTCTCAGGCCGGCAAAGTACCGGCGGTTCTGCAGAAAATAAGGAGACTGCGGCCGGTATACACCCGCCTGTTCGTTATATTCCTCCGCCCGTTTGGGATCCCCCATCCGGTCATAGCAGACGCACAGCTGAATGCAGGGAAGGAATCCCCGGCTGTCCAGCTCCGCAAAGCCGCCCTCCTCTTCCGTTCTTTTTCCCTGTGCCAGCGCAGCCTGATACCAGAATGCAGCCGCCTCATACTGCTCTCTGTCCAGAAAATGCTTCCCCAGGTCGCAGCACAGCTCCGGACGCGGCGCCCCGAGCTCAAGCCCGGAAAGAAGGGCCGCAAGGGCTTCCGCTTCCCGTCCCTGCCGGTAGCGGCAGTAAGCAAGCAGACGCACTGCCTCCATCCGATTGACGATCCATGCATCCGGTTCCTTCAGAAATTTTTCAAAAACCCGTTCCGCCTCTTCATATTTTTCGTGAAAATATAATTCCCTTCCATAATAATACTGCTGTCTGGCATCCAGGCTCCGGTTCTCCTTCAAAAGCCGCTCATAGATCCGCAGATTCCTGTCCCGGTCCCCGGGGCCTTTCTTTTCATGCCGGATGGGCGCGGGAAGGCGCAGGACCCTGCCGAAGGGCACGATCACTTCATGCACGGCCCCCGTCCAGACGCACTGTCCGCAGTTTCGCAGGATGCGCTCTCTTTCAAAAGAAAAGACCGCCTTTCCCGTTTCATCAAAGGCAGTCTCATAGGGCAGCAGGATCACATCCGCATTCAGCCGCGCCTTCTCCTCCAGAAGGAGGCGAAGGGAGGCTTCCGGCAGCACATCGTCCGCATCCAGCCACATCAGATAATCCCCCTCCGCTTTGGAAAAGGAAAAATTCCTTGCCGCCGCGAAGTCGTCCCTCCACGGGAAATCATAGATGCGATCGGTAAACCGCCCGGCGATCTCCTTTGTGTCGTCAGTCGATCCCGTATCCACAATGACGATCTCATCCGCCAGAGCGGCGGCGCTGTTCAGGCAGCGCTCCAGGACCGCCTCTTCATTTTTTACGATCATGCACAGGCTCCAGGTCGGCACAGCTTCCTCCGCAGCAAAGATTTCTTGCTCTGTATTCCTATTTTATGCGGCGGCGGCCTGCAGGTTTCCGCCTTTTCCGGAATTCGTCCCGCGAGGAAAGCCAGACGCCGGCCGCCATCAGTATGACCGCGGCAAAATATGTGGCACCAGGCATCTCCCTGAAGATGAGCAGGGAAAGAAACGCCGCGATAAACGGGGCAACGGCATAATAAGCGCTTGTTCTCGCCGCGCCAAGCAGGCGCTGTGAGTATACATAAAAATAGATGCTCAGGCCATAGGCGACAAATCCGACGCACAGGGCGGCGGCAATGCTCCCGCATGCCTTGATCCGTTCTCCGGCACACAAGCCGATGATAACCGAGCCCCCGCCGGAAAAAATACCTTTCAGCAGGACGATCTGCAGCGGATCTTTAGACGATAGTTTCCGGGTGCAGTTGTTCTCGAATCCCCAGCACACTGCGGCAAGAAGCACCAGCAGAGACCCGTAAGAAAAGTGCAGGCCTGAAATATCCTCAAAAGACAGCACGGCGCACGACAGCGTTACAAACAGGATCCCTGCCCAGAGTCTGGGGCTGATCTTCTCGTGAAAGACCATAAGCGCGATAACTGCGGTCGCAACGATCTCAAAATTATTGAGCAGAGAGGCATTTGCAGCCGTTGTGGCGTTCAGGCCGAACAGAAGGCAGATCGGCGCGGCGATATCCAGCAGGATCATGGCCGCCGTATATGGCAGTTCTGCTGCCGTCAGTCCCCTTTCCTTTGATCCTGACCCGCGCAGCTTCCGAACCAGAGCAATAAACAGCATTCCGCTCCCTGCTCCAATATACAGAAAGCCTGCCGTCAGCGTTGGCGGCATATAGTCCAGCAGAATTTTGGAAAAAGGCGCATTGATCGCGTACAGAGCCGCCGCAAGCAGGGCGGAAGCAATCCCTTTTTTTCTGTTCGGTTCCATGGCAGTCTCCTTGACATTCCCGAAAAATTACAGTACATTTTGTACAATACCAGACACTTTGTTCGATTATATGACCAGACTGCCTTTCAAAACAAGAATCAAATCAGATAAAACGTAAGTTATCGAACATTTTAACGAAATTGTACGGAGAACAGGTATGGACAGACGACAGCAGAAAACAAAAGCAGCCATCTACGAAGCGTTCAGCCGGCTGCTTGAGAAAAAGAGCTATAATCATATTACCATTCAGGAGATCATCGATGAAGCGAACATCGGGCGCAGCACCTTCTACGCTCATTTTGAGACGAAGGACAATCTGCTGCAGGATATATGCGAACAGATCTTCGGTCATGTTTTCTCTGATGTACAGAAAGCGGAAGCGCATCACGATTTTTCAAAGGAAAACAGCACGCTGGCGGATAAGCTTACCCATCTCCTTTATCATCTGAAAGAACAGCGCAATGATATCCTGGTCCTTCTTTCCGGTGAGAGCGGTGATCTTTTCCTGCAATATTTCAAAACGGCTTCCCGACCGCTGTTCACAGAATATGCGGCTTCGGCCTCCCCCTCTGTCCCCGAAGACTTTGCGCTGAATCATTATGTCAGCAGCTTTGCGGAAGCTGTGAAATGGTGGGCAGGCGGGGGCATGCGGATCTCTCCCGAAAAGGTAGTTGCGTATTATCTGGCGTTAATAAAATAAGATCCGGCTTTCCTTCTCAGCCGGATCAAACGCCAAAGGGAGGCAGCTTCTTTACGAAGTGCCTCCCCTGGAATCGCTTTTCGCGTATGTTACTTCAATTATTCAGCAACGGTCTCGGTTGCAGTCTCGGTAGCTGCCTCAGTAGCTGCTTCCGTGGTCTCCTCGGTAGCTGCCTCAGTGGTAGCTTCCTCAGTAGCCGCTTCCGTGGTCTCCTCGGTAGCTGCCTCGGTGGTCTCCTCAGTAGCCGCTTCCGTGGTCTCCTCGGTAGCTGCCTCAGTGGTCTCCTCAGTAGCTGCTTCCGTGGTCTCCTCAACAGCTGCCTCGGTGGTAGCCTCTACGCTGCTCTCCTCAACAACGGTCTCAACCGGAGCTGCAGACTCGGTGGTGGTCTCGGTGGATCCGCATGCAACCATCATTGCGGACGTAACAACTGCTGCCGTTAAAACTGCTACAATTTTTTTCTTCATAATATTTCTCCTCCTGAATCCAATTACTCAACCGGTAAAACCGGCTGGAACTTGATTACGTGGTAGAGGATAACACGTTTCTTCTGCAATGTAAAGAGTTTTTATAAATTCTTTTAACAAATTATGAATTTCATAAGGTTTTGTTCACATTTTATTCACATTTATCGCAGTATTTCCTGTTTTTCCCTGTTTTCTCTCAAAAGGAGACTTTCGGACGATATTGAAGGACTCTCCGGCACATGCTAAAATGAAACCGATGATCTGAAAACAGCAAGGCCCGCGGCCCCAGGCTGAGCTTTGCCGTGTGTGCCTTTCGTTTCAAATGCTTCACCAGGGAGGAAAACTATGTCGTCTTATCTTCTGGAATGCTGCGTGGATTCCGCAGAATCCGCGCTGAATGCCGCGCAGGGCGGCGCAGACCGGCTGGAGCTGTGCTCCGGACTTGTCATTGGCGGGATCACGCCGACGATCTCCCTTTATGAACAGGTCCGCCGCCATACCGCGCTTCCCATCCACGTTCTCATCCGCCCCCGCTTCGGCGATTTTCTCTACAGCGATCAGGAGCTGTCCGTAATGGAGGCCGATATCCGCGCCTTCCGCCAGGCCGGCGCGCAGGGCGTGGTGATCGGCTGCCTTACCCCGGAGGGGGATCTGGATCCGGAAGCCATGAAACGGCTTATGGCAGCTGCCGGCGGCATGTCCGTTACCCTTCACCGCGCCTTTGACATGTGCCGCGATCCCTTCCGGACGCTTGCGCAGGCAAAAGCGCTCGGCATCAATACCATCCTCACCTCCGGGCAGGCTGACTCCTGTCTGCATGGAATCCCTCTCCTCAGCCGTCTCTGCACGCTGGCAGGAGATTCCCTTACCATTCTGGCCGGAGCCGGGATCAATGAGGAAGCCGTCCGCGTCCTCCTTGCCCGTACGCCCCTCACCGCTTTTCACATGTCCGGAAAAAAAGTCCTGGAAAGCGCCATGCGCTACCGGAACCCCGGCGTCTCCATGGGCCTTCCCGGCCTGAGCGAATACGAGATCTGGCGCACGGACCCGGAAGCCGTCCGCGCCGTCCGCCGCCTCCTCAGACCAAAGGGGCATTCTTCCGCATAAAAAAGCGGGTGCCCCTGCACCCTCCACGACTTTTTGCCCTCCACGCGGGAAGAATGCCCCCAGAGGGGCATTCTTCCGCATAAAAAAGCGGGTGCCACTGCACCCGCTTTTTTATGCTTCGCAACACCAGAAAAACGCGCTGTAGGGCGGCAGCTGGCTTCCTCCCCCAAAGTCGTGCTTTTTGCCGGTGATCAGATCCACCGCCATGCCGCAGCCGGCGTCAAAATGGGCGGTATAGGGTTCGCTGTCGGCATTGATGGCGACCAGCACGCGCTCCCCTTCCGTCTTCCGTTCAAAGATGCACTGCTTATTGGTCAGGACCACGGAACGGAACGCGCCGTAATTCAGGGCTTTGGATCCCTTCTTCGCTTCGGCAAGCTTTCCGATGTATTCCGTCAGCTCATTTTCCTCCGGCTTCTCAAAGCAGGGGCGCAGAGCCGGATCTCCGTCGCTCTTGTTTCCCTTCGCTCCCCACTCGCTCCCGTAATAAATGCAGGGAATGCCCGGCATGCCGAAGGCCATCGCATAGATCAGCGGAAGATGCTTTTCATTGGTCAGAATGCTCGCAATCCTCGTCACGTCATGGTTATCCACAAAGGTCATCAGATGAAGGCCCTTGTACAGAGTCCAGTTCTCCGGCCCGAACTGTCTCATCAGAGAATGATTGATCTCAAACAGGTTCATGCTGTTAAAGCTGGAATACAGTCCCTTATAGCATTCGTAGTTGGTACAGGAATGCAGCATCTGATCGTTCACCAGCGTCTTATAATCTCCGTGCAGGATCTCTCCTACCAGGAAAAAATCCTTTTTCAGCCCGTCGCAGAAGCTGCGGAGCCTGCGTACAAAATCATGATCCAGCAGGTAGGCCACATCCAGGCGCAGACCGTCGATATCGAAGGCTTCCACCCAGAAACGGACGCTCTCCAGAATATGGTTTACCACCTCGTCATTTTTCAGGTTCAGCTTCACCAGGTCGTAATTGCCTTCCCAGCCCTCGTACCAAAGGCCGTCGTTATAGTTTGAATTCCCGCCCAGATTGATGTAAAACCAATTCAGATACGGCGAACGCTCCCTGTTTTTCAGCACATCCTGAAAGGCCCAGAAGCCCCTTCCCACATGGTTGAACACTCCGTCCAGCACCACCCGGATCCCGGCCTCATGCAGGCTCTTGCATACCTCCGCAAAATCCTCGTTGCTTCCAAGCCTGCAGTCAATTTTTCTGAAATCCCTTGTATTATAGCCGTGGGTATCGGATTCAAATACCGGAGAAAAATAGATGGCGTCCGCGCCGGTTTTCCTGATATGAGGGATCCACTCCTCCACCTTCCGGATCCGGGGCTTTTCCACACCGTCGTTTTCAAACGGCGCTCCGCAGAAGCCAAGCGGATAGATCTGATAAAACACACTTTCGTATGCCCACATTTTCTGTAACCTCCTGTTGCCGCCGCAGACGGCGGATTCTTTTCTTTAAAAAGGCATGCGACGTGCGCCTTTCAGGCCGGGCGCAGCGTCACAGCCGGCCCGTTTATTATATCATATCCGCACCTGTCCGTCACTTACTTTTCCAAAATCCGACAGGCTCCAGGTTACTGCTCAGTCAGGTCTGCGCATTCACTGCGCAGGCCGTACGAAAACGTACCGGCCAGATGCCGTTACAATTCTGCCCGAGGCTGAACCGCAACGCCCCTGCGGCTTTCCACATTTCCTCATTTTCCTTTATCCACACCTGTTTTTCTGTGGATAAACGACGAAAGTTTTCCACATTCAAGCCGGAATTCCATTGACCGGATCAGTTCTGCGCATCGTGTTTTGTCTTATTTGTGCAAATGTGGAAAAGCCTTCTTTCCCGCTGTTTTCCAGCTGTTCCGGCAAAAATAATCCCCAGTTTCCACATACTTATCCACAAACTTTCCGGTCAATCACAGACCATCCACTCCCATTTTCGGCATATTACGTCTTTTTTCCTCCCCAAACCTCATTTCCCACATACTTATCCACAATCCCTGCCCGTATCCATCGGATAAAGAGGGCAGGTCATCCCCTTCCGGCAAAAGCCTTTCCTACAGCCATTCGTCCCAGAAGCGCTCCACTCTGTGCGCAACCCTGTCCGCCGTAACCGCCTCATACTCCGTCCATTCTCTGGGAAACAGCCGCTGATAGGAGGCGCTCAGGAAACGATCGTCCAGAAGGACGACGATCCCCACATCCTCCGCCGTACGGATCACCCGTCCCGCCGCCTGCAGAACCTTGTTCATTCCGGGATAACGATAGGCGTAATCAAATCCGCTTTTTCCCAGCCCGTCGAAATACTGCCGGAGGATCTCCCGCTCCGTACAGACCTGCGGCAGCCCGGTCCCCACGATGATGACGCCGATGAGACTGTCCTTTTTCAGATCGATCCCTTCGCTGAAGATCCCTCCCATCACGCAGAATCCCAGAAGGCTTCTTTCCTCCTCTTCCTCCACTTCCATGCGGATCCTTTCTTCCAGCACGCAGTCCCGGTTGCCTTCAAACCGGCCAAGAAAATACTCCCGCTCCTCCTCGGTCATATGTTCCTCCTGAATCAGGCATTCTTCCCGGCTTTCATCCAGAAAACACTCCTCATAAATCTCATAAACGTTCTGCAGAAAGGAATGGGAAGGGAAAAAAATCAGATAATTCCCGGCACGCTTTGCGGTGATCTCATGGAGATAGCGGGCAATGCTGAAAAATTCCTGTCTTCCTCTGCGGCTGTACCGGCTCGTCACGTCCCCGCCGATGAACAGTCCCTTTCTTTTGGGATCAAAGGAGGATCTGGCATATACCTCATAATCCTCCTCATCTCCGCCCAGCAGTCCCTTATAATACTGAATGGGGAGAAACGTGGCGGAAAACAGAATCGTGCTCGCCGCCCTTCCCATGCACTCCTGCAGATTGACGGACGGATTGACGCAGAAAAGCTTCAGCAGGAATCCGCCTTTTCCTTCCTCTCCAGAAAGCTCCGTATAGACCACATAGTTGTCGTCCAGCCTGTCATAAATATCCAGAAAATGCGTCAGCACAAAATAAAATTCCAGGATCTCATCCCGGACCGGATTCTGGCCCGGACCGCCGTCATGGTCCTCCAGCCAGCTTCCCATGGTCTCGGAAAGCTGCTCCACCGCATTTACCAGCCCGTCGATCTCCTTTACCGGAACCACCCGCCAGTCCTCGCATTCCCGCTTCAGAGAAAGCATCTGCGCATTGCATTTTTCCAGAAGCCTTTCCAGCTTCCGGTCATACTCCTTCACCGAACGCTTCAGCGCCAGGAAATCCTCCTTCACCAGAAGGGCGCTGTACATTTCCCTTCCCCGTTCCACCAGATTATGCGCCTCATCGATCAGAAACACCGGCCCTCCTCCGGCCGTTCCCGTGTTCCACGCGCCCATGCCGCCTCCCTGCGTTCCCTCTCCGAAGAAACGCCTGAGATACACGTGCGGGTCAAAAACATAATTGTAATCGCAGATGATCCCGTCGGAAAACAGGCTCATATCCAGGCTCAGCTCAAAGGGGCAGACCTGATATCTGCGCGCGTACGCCTCGATGGTCTCCCGATGATAATGGTCCTCGTGCAGGAGCAGATCATACATGGCGTCATTGATCCGGTCATAATGCCCCTTCGCGTACGGACAGGCAGCCGGATTGCATTCCGTTTCCTCCAGAAAGCAGATCTTCTCCTTTGCCGTCAGGATCACCGTCTTCATCCGAAGGCCCTTTTTCCGAAGCAGCTGAAACGTATTGTCCGCCACTGTCCGCGTGATGGTCTTCGCCGTCAGATAGAAGATCCGCTCCGCCTTTTCCTCTCCCACAGCCTTTACCGCCGGGAACAGCGTGGAAAGCGTCTTTCCCACTCCTGTGGGCGCTTCAATAAACAGCTTCCGTTTACGGGCGATGCTGCGGTACACATATCCGGCCAGCTCCTTCTGTCCCTCCCGATACGCATAGGGAAAAGCGAGCGCCTTTATGGAAGCCGTACGGATCTGCTGCCACTCAAACCCGAAATCCGCCCACTTCCGGTATTCCTCCAGAAGGCCGAAAAACCACTCCTCCAGCTCCTTTACGGAGTATTCCTCCTGAAAATACCGAATTTCCTCCGTTTCCAGCTGACAGTAGGTCATCCGGATCCCCATCCGCTCCCGTCCGGTTTTCGCCGCATACATATAGGCATAGCACTTTGCCTGTGCCAGATGCACCGGAACCGGCTCCTTCATCCTCTCCAGATCCCGGTAGGTTCCCTTGATCTCGTCGATGACCGCCGTCTTCTGCTCCGCGCTGTCTCCATAGATCACGCCGTCCGCACGCCCCTCCACCACAAGATCATAGGAAGGAGCCGGATACATAAAACGCAGCGTCACCTCCGCCTGATACTCCGCTCCCATCCTTCTCTGGATCATGCGGTGGATCCGCCCGCCTTCCGCCATCGCGCCCTCCGGCGCCGTCCTCTTTCTGTTGTCAATATCCCCGCTTCGCAGAATGAATTCCACCAGAGCGCGCACCGATATCCTGATCTCCATCCGACAGCCTCCTTCCGGGGTCCGCCTGTCCTGCATCCGGCAGTCCGTCCGCTTCCCCGGTATTTCAAGTTTCATACTACCATTTCATCCGGCGCCAAACAAGAGAAAAACGCCCCGGAGCCTGAACTCCGGAGCGCCCTGTGTTGCTGTTCAGCCTTCGGCAGAACAGTAACGCGTTCTGTTCCTCTGCCTGCCGGTCAGCCGGCCGGAAGAAAACGTCTTACATATCCGTCAAATTCCTCGCTGTAGCCGTGGCAGAGAACCGTCAGGATCCTTCTGAGATCCAGGCCGAGCACGCCGAGGATGGATTTTGCATCCACAACATATCTGTTGTAGGAAATATCAATATCAAAATCACACTTCGATGCCGCGCGGACGAAATCCTTTACCTCATCCGGCCTTAACATGATCCTGTACTGAAAGAATTCATTTCCACTCGTCAACTGTTTCACATCCTTTCCAGCCTTCCTGCCGTCCGGCAGAAAGCTTCCAAATCGTTTCCGTCCTGCCTGTTCCAGGACGAACCCATTATACAGGAATTCCATAAAATGTAAACCGGCATTTTCACCAAATCGCCGCCATATCGGCTGTATGGCGCTACCTGAATTCCGTCATGCAGCCGCGGAACCGCAGGGGAAGAAGCTGCCTCTGAAGCGCTCCGCTTTCCCTCTCCTTTATCATTATCTTACGGCAGAAGAACCGGAAAAGTTCCTGCATCTGAAGCTCCCCTTCCGAAAGCTCCGGACCGGGAAGCTCTGCGCTCTCCTCCCGGACCGCCAGAAACCACTCCCCATGCGCGGGATGCACGCCGTAAAGCCGCCTTCCTTCATCCAGGATCACAAAATTCTCTCCCGGAAAACGATCGGCGAAATGGGGCATCATATGCGCCAGCACATTGTTTTTGGGCCGGATCCGCGCGAACAGAAGGCCGCTTTTCGTTTCCTCAAACCGCAGGAATCCCAGAAGGTGATGGGATTCGTTTCCCGCCGCCCTCGCAAGCGCAAAGGTACGCGCCACAAACGGATTTCCCAGATGGGCCATCAGCTCCCCCTTCACCCTTCCCGAAAGCCCCTCAGCCACGGTACGGTATACGGCCTGCCCCTTGTCCTCCTGCCGGGAAGACAGGGCCAGGCAGATCTGCTCATAGCATTCCGCGCCGAACCGTCTGCGCAGGGTACGCGCCACCTTTTCCGCCTTCCCAGGATCGGGAACCACCTGGATGTAATCGGCAAACAGGCACAGATTCCCTTCCTCCCCTGCCTGGAGCTTCGTCCGGAGCGGGTCGCATCTTCTCTCATACGCTTCATAGATTCCCGTAAAGATCCCCTCCTGGGAATCCTCACAGATCAGGATCCTTGTCTGTTCCATACTTTCCTCATCCTCCCGGGCACAGCAGGGCAGAACTTTGCTCTGCTCCGGCTGTCCTTTCATCCTTTTCCGGGCCGAAATTCACATCGTCGAACAGAGAAAGCTGCCGGTAGGTCACGCTCCCCGCTCCCGGAAGGAACCCTTCCGGAAGAAGTCCCTCCGGCAGGTATCCTTCCATCCGCCCGCTCTTCCTTCCCGCCCCGCTCTCTCTTCCCGCCCCGCGCTTTTCCCCGATCAGCCTGCCCGCAAGAAAATCCTCATCCAGCCTGAGCGGACACAGCATCCTCCCTCCGCAGGTGATAAAGTACATGGCCCGCTTTAATACCACGCCCATCTTCTTCAGATCCTCAAAGCGCAGAAGGCTGTTCCTTCTCGCACCCACGATGCGCCTGGCGCTCTTCACCCCGATCCCCGGGACACGCAGAAGAAGGGAATAGTCCGCCCGGCAGACCTCCACGGGAAAACATTCCAGATGCCGCAGCGCCCAGTCCTCCTTGGGATCCAGCAGGACATTGAAATTCGGCTTTTCCTCATTCAGAAGCTCCTCCGCCCGGAAACCGTAGAAACGCAGAAGCCAGTCCGCCTGATAAAGCCTGTGCTCCCTCAGAAGCGGAGGCCCGCCCGGAAGGGCCGGAAGCTCCCTGTCCTGATTCACCGCCACGAAGGCGGAATAGAACACCCGCTTCAGGTCAAACCGGTCGTAAAGGGACTGCGCCACAGACAGGATCTGATAGTCCGTCTCCGGCGTCGCTCCGATGATCATCTGCGTGGACTGCCCCGCCGGGACAAAGGAGGGCGCGTGACGGTAAACGGCAAGCTCCTGTCTGTTCTGCGAGATCCCTGTCTGGATCTGCCTCATGGGCGCAAGGATCGTCCTGCGGTGCTTGTTCGGCGCAAGCCGCCGCAGTCCCTCCGCTGTAGGAAGCTCCAGGTTCACGCTCATCCGGTCTGCCAGAAATCCCGTCCTTCTCACCAGCTCCGGATCCGCTCCCGGTATGGCCTTCACATGGATATAGCCCTGAAAGCGGTATACCTTCCTCAGCCGGTACAGCGTGGCATATAAAAGCTCCATGGTATGATCCGGGCTGTACAGGATCCCGGAGCTTAGAAACAGCCCTTCGATATAATTGCGCCGGTAGAATTCGATCGTCAGCCGGCAGACCTCCTCCGGCGTAAACGACGCCCTCGGCACGTCATTGCTCCTGCGGTTGATACAATACCTGCAGTCATAGATACACTCGTTCGTAAACAGGATCTTCAGCAGGCTGATGCAGCGCCCGTCGCCCGAAAAGCTGTGACAGATCCCGGCACTGACCGCATTTCCGATCCCCGTTCCGTCTCCCCGCCTGTCGCTTCCGCTGCTCGTGCAGGCAACGTCATATTTTGCCGCGTCCGTCAGGATCCCCAGCTTCTCCATCAGGCTCTGTCCGCCCTGCGTGATCCGGTATTCCATGTTCTCCTCCAAATACGAACATCTGTTCTTCCTTTATTATAGTACATATGTTCGATATATGCAAGAAAAAATGATCTGTCCGGACGATTCTTTTTTCATCCATTCTTTTTTCGTCCGTTCCTGTTCACTGACAAGCCAGCGAGCAGAAACTTCCGCCCCCTTCCTTTTCCTTCAGCGTCCTTTCATAGGCCTCAAGCACCCGCTCCCCGAAGCGGCGCGCGCTGTTTTCCCGCCCCGTCTTCACCGCGCGTTCGCCGAACCTCCTCCTCCTGTCTTCTTCTCCGGCAAGCAGGCGGCAGAATGCGGCAAACTCCTCCGGCGTCTCATACGTATAGCCGTTATATCCGCTGCGGACGATCCCCTCCACGCATTCGTCCCTTCTGCAGACCACAGGCAGACCGGTGCTCAGCGCTTCCAGATAGGTGATCCCCTGCGTTTCGCTTTGGGAAGCGCAGACGAACAGATCCGCCGCATGATACCAGGCCGGCGTTTCCTCAAACGGGATCATCCCCGGAAAATGGATCCTCTCCCGCCCCTTCTGCCGTCCGGCAAGCTCCATGAGACTCTCCCGCTCCGGCCCGTCTCCCGCGATCACCAGCTCCGTCCCCTCGTCCAGCATTCCGAAGCAGGCGATCAGCTCCTCCAGATTCTTCTCCTTCGCCAGCCTTCCCAGCGCCAGCAGCACGATCCGCTCCGGCCCGATCCCAAGACTGCGGCGGATCCGCATCCTGTCCGGATCCCCCTTCTTTCCCGGCGCAAACCGTTCCGTCCGGATCCCTGTAGGGATCACTTCAACAGGCCTGTCTACCCCATAGCCCGCAAGCAGTCTCTCCACCTTCCCCGTCGGCACGATCACCCGGTCCGTCCGCTTCAGGACAAGCCGGGAAAACAGCGCCGCCGCCCGCCTCCCCCAGGGCTTTCCCGCGCTGAAATAGTGCGTATAATCCTCATAGACCGTATGATAGGTATGAACGATGGGAATCCCGGTTTTCCCGGCGATCCGCTTTGCCGCCAGGAAGCTGCTGAATTCACACTGGGAATGGATCAGATCCGGCTTCCAGGAAAGGAGCTCCTCCAGACAGCGGCCGGACGGAAACGCCGCGCGTGCGCCGGGATAGATCCGGGAGGCATCCACAGAGGACAGATAATAGACCGCTCCCTCCCTGCCTTCCTGCCCGTTCTCTGAAAGCGTCAGGATGCGTACCTCGCAGCCCAGTCTCTCCAGCTGCTCCTTCAGCGTGACCACACTGGTCACGACCCCGTTGATCACCGGCTCATACCAGTCTGTTGTAATCAGGATCTTCAGCCTTTCCATATGCCCGTCCTCTGTTTTCCAGCTTCTCACAGATCTGTGCCAGAGCGCTTCCGATGCGGATGATGCTGTTCTTTTCTGCCGCCCGGTACGCCTCTTCTGTCAGATCCGCCAGTTTCCCCTCCAGGATCCCCGCAAGAAGCTCCTCAAATTCTTCTCTGTTTTTGCCTTTATAAACCTGCTTCCCGTGCTCCAGCCAGCCCTCGTATACGGGAATATCCCGCACCAGAACCGGAAGACGCATGGCCATCGCTTCCAGCATCACGATCCCCTCCGTTTCCTCCAGCGTGGGAAAGAAAAAAAGATCGCTCCCGCTGTAGGCGTCCAGAAGCTCCTGTCCGTCCGCATATCCCGGGAAAAAAAGATTGGAAAGGCCAGCCCCCAGCGCCCGCTTCACCTGCTTTGTCACCAGCGCCGGAGGCGTATATCCCAGCCAGACAAACGCGTACTGCGGGAAGCTCCCCGCCGCCTCCACAAAATCCAGAATGCCCTTCCGCTCCATATAATGTCCCACGCACAGCACGATCTTCTGCTGCGGCGAAAAGCCGAAACGCCGCCGGAACCGCTTTCCGTCCTCCTCCCTGCGCACAAACGTCTCCAGATCGATCCCGTTGGAAAGGACTGTGACGGGCGCGCCGATCCCCCCCTTTTCCAGCAGCCTTTCGGAATAGGGCGTGGGCGTGATCACCAGATCCGCACAGGAAAGACACCTTCTGTTCCACCGGCCAAACAGGCCGGAAAGCCGGTTGGAGCCGGGAAAGGAATTTCGGAAGTCCTCTCTGGTGGAATGTCCGTACCAGATCACCCGTTTTCCCGCCGCCCCGGCACGAAATCCCATCCACAGAGAATCCGGAAATACGGTATTCAAAATCACCGCGTCATACTCCGCCTTCGGGTCAAGGGTAAAAGGGACTCCCGCCGATTCCAGCGCCCGCCGCTGATGCTCCATTGCATGCCCCACGCCGCTTCTTTTCACCAGTCCGCTTCCCCCCTGATATAAAAGGATCCTCATGCCTTCCCTCTTTTCCGCGGCCCTTCCGCCGCTCTTTCTTTTCTCACGTCAGCTTCAGAAGCTGTTCAAAGACCACCGTAAGCCCCATGGAATACAGCGCGATGGACAGCGGCTTTCCCAGAAGGATGATGAGCAGAAACTTTCGGAAGCGCATCCGGGTCACTCCCGCAAGAAAACAGAGCAGATCGTCCGGAGCCGCCGGGAAAAAGATCGCCGCCGCAAAGAATCTGTCAAACACGCCGTTTTCCATCCATTTCAGATAACGCCCCAGCTTCCTGTTTCCCGCCGCCCGCTCCACCGCCGGCATTCCAAACCGCCGCGCGATCAGAAAAGCCAGCGCGCTTCCGAGACAGATCCCCACATAATTGCAGATAAATCCCGGAACTGGTCCGAAGATCAGCACGCCCGCCAGGCAGGAAATCCCGCCGGGCAGGATCGGGATCACCACCTGAACGATCTGGATCGCCACGAAAACGACCGGCCCCCAGATCCCCAGTCCGGAGAGAAACTGCGCCATCGCTTCTTCGGAAGCGAACAGGCCGTTCCTGATTCCAAATATGAAAAATGCCGCGCAGGCGGCCAGTCCCGCCGCCGACAGAAAAAGCGTTCCTTTTTTTCCAGCCATCGTTTCCTCCTTATGCGGACATCCTATCAGCCAATCCTTAAAATCCCTCCCTCCAAAACCGAAAGAAATCTTTAACTTTTCCGAAAAAAAGAAGCCGAAACCCATAAAGGATTCCGGCTCCTGCCTTTTTCACGATATTCTTTTTACACCGAAGCGCGCCCCAGAAGACAGCGCTCCATCGCGATGGCGGCTCCCTCATGATCGCAGTCCGGCACCGCCGCGTCAGCAGCCGCCCGAAGCGCCGGCGCCGCGTTCTCCATGGCGATGCCAAGCCCGGCCATGCGCAGAAGCTGCACATCGTTCGCTCCGTCTCCCACCGCGGCCGTCTCTGACAGCGGAAGCTTCAGGAAGGAGCACAGCAGCTCCAGAGCGCTTCCCTTGTTCACACCCTGCGCGGTGATCTCCAGATTTCCGGACACAGAAGCCGCCACGGAAAGGGGAAGCCCCCGGAGCCTTCCGGCTACCCGGCTTCCCGTCTGCCTGCCCTGTCCGTCCCCTTTCCGGAAAAACAGGTTCACCTTTTCGACCTCCAGCGGCCTGTCCCGGTAAAAGGAAAACAGATCCTCCACCCAGACAGCGCTCTTTTCAAAAACGGACCGATAGCTTTCCAGCCCGAATTCCTTCATAAAAGAAAAGCTCTTTCGATCCATGAACGACCGGTTTCCGATGAACAGGGTGCAAAGGACCTCCTCCCCCTCCGCCGCTTCCAGGATGCGCAGAACCTCCTGCGGGGCAACGGGCCTGCGGAACAGATCCTCACCCGTCTTCAGATCGCAGACGCACGCGCCGTTTTCACAGATCAGATACCGCATGGCGGGAAAATACTCCAGATATTCCGTAACCTGCGCCCGGCACCGTCCTGTCGCAAACACCGCGTGCTTCCCGCACTCCAGGATCTCCCGGACGGCAGCCTGCGCCCTCGGCGTGATCCGCTGCCCGGAGTCCAGAAGCGTCCCGTCCATATCCAGCGCGATCAGCCGGAAGTCCGCCTGCGGACGAAGCTCCGCCCTCATGACTGCTTTCCGGTATCCCCGGCCTGTCTTTCCTTCAGCTCCTTGACAAGCACCAGACACCGCCTCTTCAGCGACAGCTTTACCAGCCTGTTTTTATCATAGACATCATATCCGTTAAAGGTCCCGCGGATCGCGTTCAGTTCTACCGGGACTCCGTCCCTCGCCAGCCTGTCCGCATAGGCGTTTCCTTCGTCCCGCAGACAGTCGATCTCCAGCGTTTCCACATAGGCAGGCGGCAGCCCCCTCAAAGACTTCGCGCACAGAGGCGCGGCATACCTGGGACTCCTGTTTTCGGCCTGCCGCAGATACAGCTCCCACATCTGACGGTTCAGCCTGGCATTCCAGCCCGGCGAATCCACATACTGCCGCATGGACCAGGAGGTCATCCGGTAGTCCGTCACCGGACTGATCAGCATCTGAAAACAGATCTCCGGCCCTTTCCTGTCCCTGGCAAGAAGCGTCACGCCGGCCGCCAGCGCGCCTCCGGCGCTGTCGCCAAGTACGGCGATCCGTTCTCGATCGATGCCCAGCTGTTCCGCATTTTCCCAGATCCAGCAGAGTCCTCTGTAGCAGTCCTTTAGCGGCTCCGGATAAGGCAGGCCCACCCGGTACTGCACCAGCGCCACCCGGCAGCCCACCGCTTCCGCATATACCTGGGCCAGCCTGTGCGTCGCAGGCCGGTCCCGCAGCACGAAAGCGCCTCCGTGATAATATACCAGACAGGGAGCGTTTTCCCCCAGGTCCTGCGGCTCATAAATGACGACCGGCACTCTCCCGTTTCCCGCGACTCTGAGTACCTTCCGTTTCCTTCGTATGCCCTTTGCCGGTCTCTGCAGCAGGCACCCCGCCTGAAACCAGCCGTTGAACAGCCGGATTCTGGCGGGCGTGATCGCCCCGTTATTGCTGATGAAGGGTCTGAAGTCGATGCGGCTCCAGATACCCCCCAGATCTTTCAGTTCCTTATCCAGAGAATCCCTGATGCTTCCGATTCCTTTTCGCATTCTTCCTCCCTATCTGCCGGACAGACGGCCGAAACAACGCGGCGCGGGAAAGGCGCTGCGGCCCCCGTTCCCGCCCGCAGTCTGCAGCTTAATTCCTGATAATAATATAACACATTCTGCCGCCTGAAATCTACCCGTTGTTTTCCGGAATTGCAGACGCAGAAAAAGCCCCGCATCCGCAGGGCCTTTCAGATGAAGCATGGGGGATTCGAACCCCCGACAACCTGATTAAAAGTCAGGTGCTCTACCGACTGAGCTAATGCTCCATGACAGATTAAAAAAAGAACCAGCTTTCCCAGAAGATCAATCAGAATCCTCTGCCAAAAACTGGGCTAGCTGGATTCGAACCAGCGAATGCAGGAGTCAAAGTCCTGTGCCTTACCGCTTGGCGATAGCCCAAAAAGGTGGATACAGGGATTCGAACCCTGGGCCTCCAGAGCCACAATCTGGCGCGCTAACCAACTGCGCTATACCCACCATACGGCTGCGGCAGTTCCCTTGCCGCAGTGTGCCCGAAGGGATTCGAACCCCCGACCCACGGCTTAGAAGGCCGTTGCTCTATCCAGCTGAGCTACGGACACATAGATAAAGGGAAGCACCAAACAATAATGCAGCAGGGCTTATGACTGATGCACGAACCGCCCGTTCCTTTCAGAATGGCCTGTCCTGCGGAAAAAGAGCCGTACCGGCAGCTTCTTGCCGCAAGCGGGTGATGGGAATCGAACCCACGTATCCAGCTTGGAAGGCTGGTGTTCTACCATTGAACTACACCCGCAGGTATGGTAATCGGGGTGACAGGATTCGAACCTGCGACCTCCTGGTCCCAAACCAGGCGCTCTAGCCAAGCTGAGCCACACCCCGTTCTCTGCTCACTTCAGCTCACTCTTAGCCGTGACGCAGGAATTATTATATAATACGGGTTTTATATTGTCAACTTTTTTTCTCAAAATATTTACAGAAAATTTAAATGATAGTGAGCCTCTCCGTTTTTATCCAGCTCCATCAGGATATAGGAGGGCTTTCTGCCTTCCTGTCTCGGGAAGGAAAGGCTTCCCGGATTCAGCGCGGTCAGGTCTTTTCCGATCTCCAGCACGGGCCTGTGGGTATGGCCGAACATCACAATGTCAGCGCCGCGGGCTCTGGCCTCCTCCTTCAGGATCGACTCCCCCATGGAAACATAGTAATTATGTCCGTGGGTGAGCCACACATGGTATTTTCCGATGTAGAATTCACGCTCTCTGGGCAGACTGGTGAAAAAATCGTTGTTTCCGGCAATGATCTCCACCGGACAGCCCGCCTTTTCCGTGAAAATGGCTTCGCTCCCCTCCAGATCCCCGCAGTGGATCAGCATGTCCAGAGGCTTGATACGCTCGATCAGTTTTACAAAATTATCATTTCTTCTGTGGGTATCGCTGATAATCAGGATTCTCATCTGTCTCTCCTGCCCTTCCCCGGCGGATTCTCTGACGGTCCTTTCCGCGGATTCCTGCGCAGGCCGTCCGATCCGCTGCAAAAAAGCCATAAACGAAAGTCTGCCCATAGCCTACAAAAGCTCCCTCAGACGTTCCTCGCACAGGCGCAGCGCGTTTCCTCTGTGGCTGATCCGGTTCTTCGTTTCGCTGTCCAGCTCCGCCGTGGAGCAGCCGTACTCCTCCACATAAAAGATGGGATCATAGCCAAAGCCATTCGTACCTCTTTCTTCCCAGCCGATATAGCCTTCCACGGTTCCTCTGACCACGAATTCCTGCGTTTTTCCGGTTCTGCCCGCTTCCAGCCCTTCCGGCACAGCCGCTTCCGGCCCGCAGGGCGGAAGGACAGCCGCGATGGCGCAGACAAAGCGGGCGGTGCGCCGCTCCTTTGGAACGCCGGAAAGCCTTTCGATCAGGTTCGCGTTCTTGATCCGGTAAGAGGTATCCTCTCCCATATAACGGGCGGAATAGATGCCCGGCTCTCCGTTCAGGTAGTCGATCTCCAGCCCGGAGTCGTCCGCCAGCACAATGTCTCCCGGCCCTGCGCAGGCCGCAACAGCCCTCGCCTTGATCAGAGCGTTTTCTTCAAAGCTGTTTCCGTTTTCCTCAATATCGGGATCGATCCCCGCTTCCTTCATGGAAAGCACCGGAAGCTTCAGATCTTCCAGGATCATGCGTACCTCCCGCATCTTTCCTTCGTTTCCCGTCGCAAACAGGATCCTTCTGTTCATTTTCTTTTCCTTTCAGGACCGCGCCTGCGCGTCGTACCGTCTTTTCGGCGGCTTCGGTCCGCTGTACTGGTAAAAGTAAGTCTTCATCATGCCGTTGTAGATCTTGCGGTTTTTATCCGCCTTCCTGCCGATATCCTGCTGGGCGTTCTCATAGGCGGTGATCAGATACATGGACCAGGAGTCCAGCGCCGCGAAGCGTTCTCCCAGCTCCCGGTAGAGGGCGGGAAGCTTCTCCTTCTCCTCCAGCCGTTCCCCGTAGGGGGGATTGGTGATGAGAAAGCCGTATTTTTTCGGATGGCTCAGCTGGGACAGGGACCGTCTCTGAAAATGGATCTTTCCCTCCACGCCAGCCAGCTTCGCGTTTTCTCTGGAAATGGAAACCATTTTATCGTCGATGTCATAGCCCTGGATATCGGTGTCCACGCTCCAGTCGATCAGCTCCGACGCCTCGTCCACCGCGTCGTACCAGTTCCTTTTCCCTACCAGATGCTCCCAGGTGCAGGCGGTAAAGTCCCGGTTCATGCCGGGCGCCATATGGACCGCCATCATGGCGGCCTCGATGGGGATCGTACCGCTGCCGCAGAAGGGATCCACCAGGATCCGGTCTCCTCTCCAGGGCGTGAGCAGGATCAGCGCCGCCGCCAGATTCTCCGCGATGGGGGCCTTTGCCGTCAGCTTCCGGTATCCCCTCTTATGAAGGGATTCCCCCGTGGTGTCAAGCCCCACCGTCACCTCGTCGTTTTTCAGGAAAACGCGAAGCGGAAAGCTGTCGCCGTTTTCTTCAAACCAGCCGGTGCGGTACGTCTGCTTCAGCCGTTCCACCATAGCCTTCTTCATGACGGACTGGATATCGGAGGGGCTGAACAGCTTACTCTTCACGCTGGCCGCCTTCGCCACCCAGAATTTCCCGTCCCGGGGTATGTATTCCTCCCAGGGCAGGGCGCGCGTTCCCTGGAACAGCTCCTCGAAGGTTTCCGCATGAAAAGCCCCGATTTTGATCAGGACGCGCTCCGCGCTGCGCAGAAACACATTCGCGCGGCTTACCGCCTCCTCATCCCCGAAGAAGGTAAGCCGCCCGTCTTCCACCTTTATGACATCATAGCCGAGATCCGTGATCTCTCTTTTTAATACAGCCTCCAGCCCGAAATGGCAGGGGGCGATCAGTTCATATTTTTTCATACCTATATCTTACGTGGTTTTTACTTCGGCGTCAACAACTACTGAAAATTTCGCCCGGACAGCAGCGGACGCCGGGTTCCTGTTCCGCCAGGTCTGCGCATTTACTGCGCAGACCGTACGAAAACGTACAGGCAGGAAGCATCCGGCCCATCGCGAAGCGATTGGAATGGCCGGATGCCGTTCCTGTTCCGCCAGGTCTGCGCATTTACTGCGCAGACCGTACGAAAACGTACAGGCAGGGA
>DXDD01000166.1 GCA_019115665.1 Candidatus Eisenbergiella pullistercoris
ATTTTCCTTCATAAACGATCTGGGCGAACTTGTTGCCCATGTCCAGCTTCATGGTGGTGGTTTCGCGGTCGAGGATCAGCTCTTCAAGCTGCTGATGGGCTTCATACAGGATGGTTCCGCCGGGGGTCTCATAAACGCCGCGGGATTTCATGCCGACAACGCGGTTTTCCACGATATCCACGATGCCGATGCCGTGCTTTCCGCCCAGCTCGTTGAGTTTGCGGATGATATCGGAAACCTTCATCTTCTCTCCGTTGATGGAGGTGGGGGTGCCCTTTTCAAAGGTCATGGTCACATATTCAGGTTCGTCGGGAGCCTTCTCGGGCGTGGTGCCCAGAACCAGGAGATGGTCGTAATTGGGCTCGTTGGCGGGATCCTCAAGCTCCAGCCCTTCGTGGCTGATGTGCCAGAGGTTGCGGTCCCGGCTGTAGCTGGAATCTGCGGAGAAGGGCAGGTCGATGCCGTGGGCTCTGCAGTATTCGATCTCGGATTCGCGGGAATCCAGCGTCCACTTGTCGTTTCTCCAGGCTGCGATGATCCGGATATCGGGAGCCAGGGCCTTGATGCCAAGCTCGAAACGGATCTGGTCGTTGCCCTTTCCGGTAGCGCCGTGGCAGATGGCGACAGCGCCTTCCTTCCTGGCGATCTCCACCAGCTTCTTGGCGATCAGCGGCCTTGCCATGGACGTGCCCAGCAGATATTTGTTCTCATAAACGGCGTGCGCCTTTACGCAGGGCATCACATATTCGTCGCAGAATTCATCCACCACATCCAGGATGTACAGCTTGGAAGCACCGCAGAACTTCGCCCGCTCCTCCAGGCCGTCCAGCTCTTCGCCCTGTCCGCAGTCGATGCAGACGCAGATCACTTCATAATCAAAATTTTCCTTCAGCCACGGGATGATCGCCGTGGTATCCAGTCCGCCGGAATAGGCGAGAATGACTTTTTCTTTCATTGGTATCTGTTCCTCCATATTTCTCCGTTTGGCCGCAGGCGCGGCCCTTGACTCTCAACTACTATACAACAAAATTCTTTGTATTGCAAGTGAAAAAATATGCACAGAATATGCTTTGTTTTGGTGGATTATACAGAAAATGAAAAAAGTGTTGCATATTATGCATGATAGAAGTATAATTATGCGAAGCGGCGGAGGAACGTCCCAAGATGAGGATTGTCAGAGGACTTTTTTCCTATTATACTGGAAAGGGTCTGGGCCCGGCTGGATCGGTCCGAACGCGGGCCGCATGGAAGCGGGCGATCATGTCAGCGAACGCGGGCCGCATGGAAACAGAGGATCTGGCATTGAATGCGGAAGGTGCCATGGAATTGGAATTTGTAATTGTAATTGTAATAAGGAAAGGAAGGATAAACGGATGATAAAGGCGGGAATTATCGGAGCTACAGGCTACGCGGGCGGCGAGCTGGTCAGACTGCTGCTTGCACATCCGCAGGCGGAGATCGTCTGGTACGGCTCCAGAAGCTATATCGATCAGAAATATGCGGACGTGTACCGGAACATGTTTGAGCTGGTGGACGCCTCCTGCATGGACGATAATATGGAAGCGCTGGCAAAGAAGGCTGACGTGATCTTCACGGCCACGCCCCAGGGCCTGTGCGCTTCGCTGGTGAACGACGAGATCCTTTCCGGGACGAAGATCGTGGATCTGAGCGCGGACTTCAGGCTGAAGGATGTGGCGGTGTATGAAAAATGGTACGGCATCACCCACGCGGCTCCGCAGTATCTGCCGGAAGCGGTCTACGGGCTCTGCGAGATCAACCGGGAGGCGGTGAAGGGCGCGCGCCTGGTGGCGAATCCGGGCTGTTATCCCACCTGCTCCATCCTGTCCGTTTATCCGCTGATAAAGGAAGGGCTGATCGAGCCCTCCACCCTCATCATCGACGCCAAGAGCGGAACCTCCGGCGCGGGCAGGGGGGCGAAGGTGAACAACCTGTTCTGCGAGGTGAACGAAAACATCAAGGCCTACGGAGTGGCGTCCCACAGACATACGCCGGAGATCGAAGAGCAGCTTTCCCTGGCGGCGGGCGGGCCGGTGCTTCTGAATTTCACCCCTCATCTGGTGCCCATGAACCGGGGGATCCTGATCACCGCCTACGCCTCCTTAAAGAAAAAGGACGGACGCCTTCCTTCTTCCGAAGAAGTGCGCGCAGCCTATGAAAAGTATTATGCCTCCGAACGTTTCGTCCGCGTCCTGCCCGCCGGCGTCTGTCCGGAGACCCGCTGGGTGGAGGGCAGCAACTATGTGGACGTGAACTTCGTCATCGACGAGCGCACCGGGCGTGTCATCATGATGGGAGCCATGGACAATCTGGTAAAGGGCGCGGCAGGGCAGGCCGTGCAGAACATGAACCTCATGTTCGGCCTTCCCGAGGAGACGGGGCTTACGCTGGTCCCTCTGTTCCCGTAAATATATGATCAGAGAGGAACATGGAGGAGAACAGAGAGGAAAAGGGATGAAAGGGGAACTGAGTCCGTCCCGCGTTCTGAACGCGGCGGGTTATGAGCGGGCAGTCCATGAGCGGGCAGTCCATGAGCAGGCGGTTCATAAGCAGGCAGCCTATGAGCGGGTGGTTCATGAATTCGCGCCGGTGTATGACGGCGCTTCCCGGATCCTGATCCTGGGAACCTTTCCTTCGGTAAGATCCCGGGAGCAGCACTTTTATTACGGCCACCCGCAGAACCGGTTCTGGAAGGTGCTTGCGGCGCTTCTGAAAGCCGAAACGCCCGGGACCATCCCGGAAAAGACCCGTTTTCTTCTGGAAAACAGGATCGCCGTCTGGGATGTGATCGCTTCCTGCGAGATCGTGGGCTCCAGCGACAGCTCCATCCGTAAGGTACAGGCGAACGACATCGCAGGACTGCTGCAGAAAAGCCGGATCAGCGCCGTTTATGCCAACGGCTCCGCGGCGGCCCGCCTTTATCGGAAATACTGCCTGCCCTCCGCCGGGACAGAAGCGGTCTGCCTGCCTTCCACCAGCCCGGCCAACGCGGCCTGGAGCCTTCCGCGGCTGACAGAGGCCTGGCGGGTGATCCTGCCGGAGCTGTCGGAGCAGGATGATCCTGGGTGGTTCGATTGATGGATGCGCTGCAGAGACCCGGTCGGACGCAGGCGGGGCGGTTCGGCTGACCAGATGCAGACGGGGGGCGGCTGATCAGACGCTGCCGGGGTGGGCGATTGCTCAGACCATCGGGGCAGCCCGGGCAGACTCCTCAGGGACGGTTAAAAATGAAAATTTGTATTCTGTAACCGTATGAAAGTGGTCCGGTACGGTTCAAAATAAAAGTTTTGGAGTTTTTGCCGTAGGATTTTGCTGCCCTGTACGGTAGAAAATGGAATTTGGGGCTTTCTGACCGTAGTCGGACGGATTTTTCCCTTTTTCGGGAAAGACGACAAAGACAGAAGCAGTCAGGAGCCGGGCCCCGCGCCTGCCGGCCGGGCGGCAGGCAGGAACCCGCAGCCGCACGGCAGTCCGCATCCGCACAGCAGGCCGAAACGCACGGCAGGCCGCAGCCGCACGGCAGTCCGAAGCGCACAGTACCGCAGCCGCACAGCAGGCCGCAGCCGCATGCGGCGCGGGATTGACAGGCGCGCCGCAGAGGCGTAAACTGCAAGGGATCTTTCAGAAAACAGAAAAGAAAAGAGCCGCCTCGCGGCGGCGGAAACCGAGGAAACGAACATGCTTCGCAAGATGACGATCGAGGATTATGAAAATGTGAGCGCGCTGTGGCATAAGATCAAGGGCTTTTCCATCCGCAGCATCGATGATTCCAGGGAAGGGGTGGAGCGCTTCCTGAGACGAAACCCGGATACCAGTGTGGTCGCCATTGAGGACGGCAGAGTGGTGGGCGCGATCCTGTGCGGCCACGACGGCAGGAGAGGCTGTCTGTATCATGTGTGCGTGGATCCGGAGTACCGGATGCGCGGCATCGGAAAGTCCATGGTGGTGTTCTGCATGAATGCTCTGAAGCAGGAGAATATCAGCAAGGTGTCTCTCATTGCCTTTACCAGGAACGATATCGGAAACATGTTCTGGAAGACCATCGGCTGGACGAAGCGGGAAGATCTGAATTATTACGATTTTGTCCTGAATGAAAAAAACATCGAGCGGTTCAATGAATAATGGAATGCTGCCCTGCGGGCAGCGGAAAAAGGAGTAGATATGAAGCACATCACAGGCGGGGTGACCGCGGCGAAGGGATTTGAAGCGGCCGGCGCCGAGGCGCGGGTCAAATATCAGAACAGAAAGGACATGGCGATGGTGTTCAGCCGCACGCCATGCCGGGCGGCAGGAGTGTTCACCAGCAACGTGGTGAAGGCGGCGCCGGTGGTCTGGGACCGGGAGATCGTGGAAAAGAAGGCTGCGGTCCATGCGGTGGTGGCCAATTCCGGGATCGCCAACGCATGTACGGGAGAGCAGGGAAGACAGTACTGCAGACAGACCGCGCAGGCTGCGGCGGAAGCGCTTGGGATCCCGGAGGATTCCGTCCTGGTAGCGTCCACGGGCGTGATCGGGATGCAGCTTCCCATGGACCGGATCACGGAGGGCGTGAAGGCGCTGGCGGGAGCGCTTTCCGATACGGAGGACGCAGGCCGGGAGGCGGCGGAAGCCATCATGACCACGGACACCCATTCCAAACAGGCGGCGGTCACCGTGGAGCTTTCCGGAAAGACGGTCACCGTCGGCGGCATGGCCAAGGGGAGCGGCATGATCCATCCCAATATGTGCACCATGCTCGCTTTTGTGACCACGGACGCGGCGATTTCCGGAGAACTTCTGCAGGAGGCGCTGCGGGCGGATGTGACGGACACCTTCAACATGATCTCCGTGGACGGGGATATGTCCACCAACGACACCCTGCTGGCGCTGGCAAACGGCTGTGCGGGCAATCCTGAGATCACGGAAAAAAATGAGGATTACCGCCTTTTCTGCGAGGCCCTGCATGAGGTGAACGTGACGCTTGCGAAAATGCTTGCGGGAGACGGGGAGGGGGCTACGGCCCTGTTTGAGTGTCATGTGATCCATGCGGACACGAAGGAGAACGCCCGGACGCTGGCGAAGTCCGTCATCTGCTCCAGCCTGACCAAGGCGGCCATCTTCGGCCATGACGCCAACTGGGGAAGGATCCTCTGCGCGCTCGGGTATTCCGGCGTGCAGTTTGATCCGGAAGCCATCGAGCTTTTCATCGAAAGCGAAGCAGGCCGGCTTCTGATCTATCAGAACGGAAGCGCGGCGGATTACAGCGAGGAAGAAGCCACCCGCATCCTGTCCTGTCCGGAGGTCACGGCTCTGGTGGACATGAAGACGGGAGAGGCGGAGGCGACAGCCTGGGGCTGCGACCTTTCCTATGATTATGTAAAGATCAACGCGGACTACCGGTCCTGAGCGCGAAAAAGAGGCGCAGTCCTGAGCAGGGCTCTGAAAAAGCGCGCGACAAAAAGACGCAGGACGAAAAGACCGGGTAAAAAGCATGCCGCAGAGCGCGGCGGAAGGAAACGGATATGGAACAGAGGGAAATGGATCAGGTGATGCAGAAAGCGTCGGTGCTTATCGAGGCGCTTCCCTACATCCAGAAATTCAACAGAAAGATCATCGTGGTAAAATACGGCGGCAGCGCCATGAGCAATGAGGAGCTGCAGAAAAATGTGATCAAGGACGTGACCCTTTTAAAGCTGGTCGGCTTCAAGCCCATCATCGTGCACGGCGGCGGAAAGGCCATCAGCCGCTGGGTGGAAAAGGTGGGGAAGGAACCCGCTTTCGTCAACGGGCTGCGGGTCACGGATGAGGAGACTATGGAGATCGCGGAGATGGTCCTTGGCCGGGTCAACAAGAATCTGGTGACCATGGTGGAGGAACTGGGCGTGAAGGCCGTCGGCATCAGCGGCAAGGACGGCGGCCTCCTGAGAGTGGAAAAGAAGTATTCGGACGGAAAGGATATCGGTTTTGTGGGAAACATCACCCAGGTGGACCCCAAAGTGATCTATGACCTTCTGGAAAAGGATTTTCTGCCCATCGTCGCGCCCATCGGCCTGGATGAGCATTTTCAGACCTACAATATCAACGCGGACGACGCGGCCTGCGCCATCGCGAAGGCTGTGGGCGCAGACAAGCTGGTATTCCTGACGGATATCGAGGGGCTGTACCGGGATATTAACGACAAATCCACCTTTATCTCCAGACTGACGGCCAGCCAGGCGGAGGAGCTGATCGCCGGCGGCGTGATCGGGGGCGGCATGCTTCCCAAGCTTGGCAACTGCACCTCCGCCATCAGAAACGGCGTCAACCGGGTGCATATTCTGGACGGACGGATCCCCCACTGCATGCTGCTGGAGATCTTCACCAATCAGGGAATCGGAACGGCCATCATTCAGGACGGAGATACCTGACGGGACGATGCGCCTGACAGGACGGAGATACCTGAGTCAGAAAAAAAGGAGCAGACGGGCATGAGCGAACAGATGAAGCAGTATATAGACGAGGCGGAGGCAGCGCTGCTGCATACCTACAACCGGTATCAGGTGGTGCTGGATCATGGCGACGGCGTGCATCTTTACGACACGGACGGAAAGCGCTATCTGGATTTCGTGGCTGGCATCGCGGTGTTTGCGCTTGGCTATAACAACCGGGAATACAACGATGCGCTGAAGGCGCAGATCGATAAGGTGATCCATACCTCCAACTATTATTACAACGTGCCGGCCATCGAGGCGGCAAAATGCATCAAAAAGGCTTCCGGCATGGACCGGGTGTTTTTTACCAACAGCGGAGCGGAGGCCGTTGAGGGCGCGCTGAAGGCGGCCAGAAAATACGCGTACCTGAAGGATGGGCGCACGGATCATGAGATCATCGCCATGAACCATTCCTTCCACGGAAGGACCTTTGGGGCGCTTTCCGTAACCGGAAATCCCCATTACCGGGAGGCGTTCGAGCCCATGATCGGAAATATCCGGTTTGCGGAGCTGAACGATTTTGACAGCGTGATGGAACAGGTGAACGACCGTACCTGCGCCGTCATTCTGGAAACCGTACAGGGCGAGGGCGGCATCCATCCCGCGGACGGAGAATTTTTAAAGAAGCTGCGCGCGCTCTGTGACGAGCGGGATATCCTGCTGATCCTGGACGAGATCCAGTGCGGCATGGGACGGACCGGGACCATGTTCGCCTGGCAGCGTTATGGCGTGAAGCCGGACATCATGACCATGGCAAAGGCCCTGGGCTGCGGCGTGCCGGTGGGAGCGTTCGCGATGACGGAGAAGGTGGGGGCCCATTCCCTGACAAGCGGGGACCACGGCACCACCTACGGAGGCAATCCGCTGGCCGGGGCTGCCGTCTGCAAGGTGTTCGAGCTGTTTGAAAAGGAACACATCCTGGAAAATGTAAACCGGGTGGGAGATTATCTGGGAGAAAAGCTGGAGAAGCTGGCGCAGAGCTATGATTTCATCGAGGAAAGCCGGGGAATCGGCCTGCTCAGAGGCCTTGCCTGCTCCATTCCCGTGGGGGACATCATCAGCCGTGCGCTGGAGAAGGGACTGATCCTCATCAACGCGGGGAGCAATATCATCCGTTTCGTTCCGCCTCTTGTGATTTCGGAAGGGGATGTGGATGAAATGATCCGTATCCTCACGGAATGTCTGGATGAAACGGTATAAGGAGAACTGCATGAAGAAAAAGGAAACAAAGGAAAAACACAGCCGCAGATTTTCTCTGCCCTCCAGGATCCTTGCCGTGGCCGCCGTTCTTGCGGCCGCGGCGCTTCTGCTTTATTTCGGGATCGGGAGCGACCGGCTGGCGAACCTGGCTCCGATCCCGGATAACGCGCTGGTGGATAAGCCGACGCTCAATCTGTGGTATACCGACGAAACCCTTTCGGACTTTCTGGCCGCCGCGGCTCTGGATTTTTCGGAAGACAGCGAGGTGCGCGTGATCCCCAGACTGGTATCCGGGCTGGAATATCTGGAAAGCATCAACGAAGCCTCCCTGACCACCAACATGATCCCGGACGTCTATATCATCGGAAACGACAGCCTGGAAAAAGCGTGGTTGTCCGGACTTGCCGCGGAGATCCGGGATGAGGAGGGCTATGTTTCTGAGAAAAATTTCCCGGAAACGGCGCTTTCCGCCGTGACCTGCGAGGGACACCGGATCGGCTATCCCTTTTATTATGAGACCAGCGCGCTGGTCTATAATCTGACCTATCTGGAAGAAGCCGCCGCTGACCAGCTGCAGGCGGAGGCGGACGCCATCGCCGGGCAGGAAGCCATGGCGGCTCTGGATGAAAACGGGGAGCCTCCTGCGGCGGAAGGGGAGATTTCTTCGGAAGGACAGACACCCTCCTCCGAAGCGCAGCTTACGGAAAGAACACAGGAGCTGGTCCCGCAGACCATCGAGGACATCCTGGCCTTTGCGGACGGCTATAACGCGCCGGAGCAGGTGGAAGCCGTCTTTTCCTGGGACGTTTCGGACGTTTTTTACAACTACTTTTTTCTGGGAAATTATGTGAACGTGGGCGGCCGGGACGGAGACGATGAAACGAAGATTGATATCTACAATCTGGACGCCATCCGATGCCTGGAGGCCTATCAGGAGCTGACGCAGTATTTTTCCATCGACCCGGAGGAGGTCAGCTATGAATCCGTGGCCCAGGATTTTCTGGATGGAAAGCTGGTGTTTACCATTGCGACCACGGATATGGTTTCCCGTCTGGAGCAGGCGTCTGCAGACGGCAGCTTCCCCTACGCCTGGGGCGTCGCGCGCGTCCCGGATATCGACGGCGAGCTGATCACCCGGAGCCTTTCCGTGACCAGCGCCGTCGTGGTAAACGGCTACAGTGAAAAAAAGGATACGGCAAACGCGTTCGCCCGTTACCTGACGCAGACAGCGGCGCAGAAGCTTTATGAAAGCACGGGAAAGCTGCCGGCGGATACCGGTATCGCTCTTCCGTGCGAACAGGCGGAGATGTTCGCGCAGGAATATGCGGCGTCGGTGCCCATCCCCAAGATGATGACCACGAGCAATTACTGGGTGCAGATGGAGATCGCCTTTACCCGCGCCTGGAACGGCGAGGAGGTTTCCGCCGTGCTGCAGGAGATTTCCGAACAGATCATGACGCAGGTGACAGGGGAAAGCTATACGGAAGAATACATCCAGCCGCCGCAGGAGGAGACGGAGAGCAGCGCTCCCGTGGAATAGGATTTCGGATTTCCGGACAGAATAGAGACAAGAACATTCTGGAAGGAAAGGCGGAACGAATTTTATGTGGGGTCTGATCATTGCGCTCCTGTCCGGCGCGCTGATGAGCGTGCAGGGAGTTTTCAACACACAGGTGACAAAGGCGTCCGGCATCTGGGCGGCAGGCTGCTTCGTGCAGCTTTCCGCCCTGCTTGTCAGCCTGGCGGCCTGGGCCGTATCGGAGAGAAGCTCCTTTTCGGCGGTCCTTCAGGTACAGCCCAGATACATGCTGCTGGGCGGCGCCATCGGAGCCTTCATCACCTATACCGTGATCAAAAGCATGGACATGCTCGGGCCCGCCCGGGCGGTCATGCTCATCGTGGTGGCGCAGCTTCTGGTGGCCTATCTGATCGAGCTGCTCGGCATGTTCGGCGTGGAGAAGGCCGCCTGGGACTGGCGGAAGGCCGTCGGAATGGCGTTTGCCATCGCGGGGATCGTGGTGTTCAAGTGGGAGCCGGGAAAGTGACGGGAGAGTGAGGATATCCTCACTCTCCCGATGTTTGGGTGTGCCCGGCCGATAAGCCCGAAGGGCGGCCGCATGAATGGGAAACAGACAGCTCAGTTCAGGGCAAAGCCTTTGTAGTTGGCGCCCTCGATATCCGACTGGTAAAAGGTTACGGTGTCCCCGTTGGGGCCGTAATAAACCACATGGTCGCCGTAGGTACCCTGCTTGTGCCAGACGGCCCGGGCGTTGTTGGTGTCATAGATAATATCAGGCATTGCATCCAGACCCGAAGCTTTGGTTTCGCCGCTGTCCATGGGCACGTGGGCAACAATAGCCAATAACAGCCGCCAGATGAATCCGGCTCCGATCAGGCAGGCCACCAGAGGCAGCATTACCTTCTGGGCGGTGGTTTCGCAGCGCCCCACAATGACCATCGCCATGTACCCCAGGCAGATCAGCATGACGATCACTGTGCCGACGATCTCGCCCGCGCCGCTGCCCAGCTCCTGTCCCGTTATCGCCTTGATCACGGTGCCGATGGTCGCAAACAGCAGCATGACCCCAAGCAGTATGGCGTAGGAACCTCCCACGCCGATGATGCCTGCCCATTTGCGCCGCAGACTGTTGTAGCCGATGGTGCCGACCAGGCATAACACCAGCATAATCACACCCAATACCGCAACAATTCCTTCCATTTTGAAAACCACTCCTTTTTCTTTTTTTCGGCTTTTCCGACGTGATCCGCTTTTTTTCGGATCATCCGGCCGCCGGTTTTGAAAAGGTTGTACATTTCTGTAAATGCCAACTTTTCTTTACGAATATTTATTATACTTCGGTGCATGTCAAAAATCCAGTCCTTTTTGTCAATTTTAGCAAAATGACGATAACTGATTTGAGGTTTTGCAGTGTCTGCGAAAAAGTACACCTTTCTGTAAAAACAGCTGTCTACAGCAGGCTGGCTTTTTCACAGACTTCCGCACGATAGCGGAAGGTGGAAAGCGGCATTCCGCACAGCCTTGCGGCAGCCGTGCAGGTGATCCTGCCGTTTTTCCATTGCTGATACAGCGGGCGGAAATTTTCCGGCAAAGGCTTTGGAGGTCTGCCGAAACGGACGCCTCTCGCTTTGGCGGCGGCAATTCCCTCTGCCTGGCGCTGCCGGATGCTGACGCGTTCATTTTCCGCCACAAAGGACAGCACCTGCAGGACAATATCGCTGAGGAAGGTGCCCATCAGATCTTTGCCCCGGCGCGTGTCCAGCAGCGGCATATCCAGTACCATAATATCGATTCCCTTTTCCTTTGTCAGAATCCGCCATTGCTCCAGAATTTCGGAATAATTCCGCCCCAGACGGTCAATGCTTTTGATGTAGAGCAGATCGTCTTTTTTCAGCTTCCGCACCATTTTCCGGTATTGAGGACGTTCAAAATCCTTGCCGGACCTTTTGTCGATAAACAGATTTTTCTCCGGAACGGATAATTCTCTCAATGCAAGAAGCTGCCTGTCCTCATTCTGTTCTCTGGTGCTGACACGGATATAGCCATACAAATTTCCCATTATGTTTCCTTCCTTTCTTCCGACGGGAAAAGACTCCCCGATCGAACTTTTTTCTGTTTCCATTTTCATGGTACGGGATATTTGATGCACCGGAATAAACAGACTTAAAAAATGCCGGATGCAGCCCCGGCATTTCCTTCGTTTTTTTTCGCAGACTGCCTGATGCGTCCGGCGAAAAATAAGAACCGCAAAAAAAATCACCCAAACACAGAGGGGTTCAGGCTCTGTGCTTGAGTGATGACAGGATGGATGAAACGGCTGCGCTCTTTTCGGACGCTGCCGTCGGACCTTTGCCGGGACGCAGCCGTCAGGCCTTTGCCGGAAGCGCAGCCGTCAGGCCTTTGCCGGAACGCTGCCGTCGGACCTTTGCCGGGACGCAGCCGTCAGGCCTTTGCCGAAGCGTCGCTGTCAGCCTGTCCGGACAGGGTCAGGGAGACGGTCTTTTCCGCATAGGCGCTGTCGGTGATGCTCTGTACGGTCAGATTTACGGTCTGGCCTGCCTTATAATACTGAAGCAGCTCCTGCAGCTGGGACACATCCGTTACGCTGCGGCCGTCCAGGGCGGTGATCACGTCGCCGCGGCGGAGTCCGGCTGCCTGCGCGCCGCTGCCTTCCGTCACTTCGGATACATAGACGCCGGTGGGGATGCCGTAGGCTTCCGTTACGCTGGCGGGAACGGTGGTAGCTGTGATGCCCAGGGTGCCGCGCTCATTTTCCGCTACCTTTGTCAGCGTGCTCTCATTCATCAGGGTGCTGATGATGGAGGAAGCTCTGGAGACCGGGATGGCGTAGCCCATGCCCTCTACCTCGGTGCTGGCAAGCTTTGCGGAGTTGATGCCGACGACCTCGCCCTTCATGTTGACCAGAGCGCCGCCGGAGTTGCCGGGGTTGATGGCCGCATCCGTCTGGATGTAGGAAGCGCTGCTCTGAACCGGTCTGCCGTCAGAGGAGGTTTCCGTGAGGGTACGGTTGGTGGCGCTTACGATGCCGGTGGTCACGGACTGACCGTAGCCCAGCGCGTTGCCGATGGCAACCACCTGCTCGCCCACTCTCAGATCATCGGAGCTTCCCAGCGTGGCGGGTTTGATCTGCGCCATGGTGTCTGCCGAGATGCCGGTCAGCGGAACGGCGATCACGGCCAGATCGTTTTCCGCGTCCGTGCCCTTCAGATTCGCTTCATAGGCCTGATTGTCAATGAAGGAAACCGTCAGGGTGTCCGCTCCTTCCACCACGTGGTTGTTGGTGGCGATCAGAAGCTCGCTGTCGTTCTGTCCGATGATGATGCCGGAGCCCACGCTTTCCGTTTCCTGGGCCTGCGGCTGCATGCCGTAATAGCCGAACATGCTGAAATAGTTCTGTACCTCCTGTACGGAACGGTTGGTGATGGACACGATGGAGGGCATCACATAATCTGCCACGTCCGCTACGCTCATTTCTCCGGAATCGGAGGCTGTGGCGGTCTGCAGCGTCTGGCTGCCGGCGGAAGCGCTGCCGTTCTGTGCCGGGCTGCCCGCCGACCCGCTGCCGACGGAAGCGCTCTGCGCGCTTTCCTCCGCCTGCGCCGTCTGCTCTGCCGTATATCCGGTGAGATAATTGACGCCCTGGAAGGTTCCCGCGGCTACGCCGCCGAACAGGACGGCGCTCAGCGTGATCGCTCCGATTTTCTTCGCGGTCCTTGCCGCTCTGCCGGAGGATTTCCGACGCTTCGGCGCGGACGGTTCCGGTGTGTGCAGACCGTTGTTTTCACTTCCCATATTCTGATTTCCCATGTAAGGGTTCTGGCTGTAGTTGTTATAATATTCTGACATCAAAAAGATCTCCTTTCCTGATGCTGATAAGCTGTTTACGGGCGCCGGCGCCGCCGCTTTTTATTTCGGCCCTGCCGGTTCGCCTTCCTTTGTTTCTATGCCTTGCAGTATAGAGGGAAATTGTGATGAAAAGGTTGTGATTGTGAGGAGCATTTGTGAAAAAAATAAGGAGAAAGTGTGAACGCCGCAGGATGAAAATCTGCAGCAGGGGTCCGGCAGACGGGAGGCTGTCATTATCGTTTTATTTCCAGGCAATAGAAGGACGGCCTGTCCGGATACCTTTTATCGGGAGTATTCCAGATCTCTGCTTCATCGATCTTACGGATCTGTTTTGCGGTAAGCTCATCCACGGAAACGGTCTGCCTGTGAATGACAGGTCTGTCTTCATATTCATAATAGTCTGTTAACCACACATGCCAGAGCTCTACGGATGCCGCATGCCGCAGGGCATCTTTGATATATGCGATCATCTGCTCTGCTCTGTCTTCTGTATAGCGCCATTCCAGACAGACTCCTTTTTTCCTGTCGGTATAATCGGAAACATCCGGAAAGAAGCGCAGAGAAAAATTGTCCTCTGCGCCGTCGTCGTAGATCGTGCCGTTATCAGGGCTTATTTCAAGGGGATGATCCGGAACGGGCATGACTTCCGTCAGGGGAAAATCCGAAGCAATAAATGTGCATACGCTCATGGTTTTTTCACCGGCTTTCAATTTGCTCTTATTGTATTTAAAAACTGCGGACAATGCAACCATGAAAATCCCTGCTCCTTTTTTCCACATCGGGAAAGGTTGCTGATCGCAGTTACCGGGTCCTTTGATTTGACGGCGTCTTGAACTCCGCCATCGCGTGGACGCTTCCGGAGGCGCAAAGCTTTTGCAGGAAGCCTTTCGGGGATGACGGAAGTTTTTCATGTTTTTCCGGCTGCCGGAACTGGGGCCGGTATGAGAAAACCGCCTGCTGCGGGCGATATTGCCTCTTACTACAGGAAGTTAACCGGTTTCTCTGATTTCTGCCGTAGGAAATTGCTGTTCACTACGGGAAAAAACCTGATTTTCCGGATTTTTGCCGTAGAAAAATCCCACTCACTGCGGGTAAAACCCCGGTTTTCCAGATTTCTGCCGCAGAAGCGGTTCCTGTTCGCTGGTAAGCCGGCGAACAGGAACCCGGCCTGCCATTCCAGGTCGTCTGTGGCGATGGACAGGCCGGCTTCCGGCCGGAATGATTTTCCTGCGTGCCGGTCAGCAAGCAGCCGGCCCTGGCCTGAACCGGAAAATTCATGTTTGGCGTCCGGCAGGATGTCCCGGCAGGGTTTAAATCCGGCTTTTCCGTTTTGGGGCTGCATATAGGCAGAGGGATTCCGCGGAAGGCTCCGCGAAATGTTTTTCAGCGAGAATCTGCACATCATTCCATCGGGATTCCTGCCCGTAAAAAATGTCTTCTGAAACGGCCTTGACAGCAGAAAATACAACTGTTATATTACATATAGAACAAAAAGTTCTTCCGGAGAAGTCTGAACCGGACGGCTCCGGAATCTCATAGAAAAGAAGATTTTATGGAACTTATTACAGAAAGACTCGTCCTGATACGGACTTTTCTGAAAAAGGAGTGAGAGCGTCATGGCAGCAAAGAGAGATTATTACGAGGTGCTGGGCGTTGACAGGAATGCGGACAGCGCAGCGATTAAAAAAGCATACAGAAAACTGGCGAAAAAATACCATCCCGATACGAATGCGGGTGATCCCCATGCGGAGCAGATGTTTAAGGAAGCGACGGAGGCCTATGAGGTGCTCAGCGATCCGGAGAAGAAGAAGCTTTACGACAGGTTTGGCCATGCGGCCTTTGACGGAAGCGCGCAGGGAGCCCAGGGGGGCTGGGGCGGCGCGGACGGAGCAGGAGGCTTTCATGGTTTTGAGGGCTTCGGCGGCTTCGGCACAGGCGGCTTCGGCTCGGGCGGCGGCTTCGGCCAGGGCGGCGGCTTCGGAACAAACAGCGGCTTTGGTGGCGCAGACGGAAGCGGCGGTTACCGGGAGTTCCATTTTGAAGGCGGAAATATGGACGATCTGTTCGGAGATATTTTCGGAGACATGTTCCGCGGAAAAGGCGGCGGTTTCAGCGGCTTTTCCGGACAGAACGGACAGAGCGGGCGAAACGGAAGCTTTCATGACGGCTTTTCCGGCGGCGGGAAGAGGGGAGCGGACCTGCGCGCGCAGGTGACCGTCAGCTTCGACGAAGCGGCCTTCGGCTGCGATAAGGTGATCCGTCTGCAGGGAGAGGACGGCAGGGTCCAGTCCCTGCAGGTGCATATCCCTGCGGGCATTGAATCCGGAAAGAGCATCCGCCTGAAGGGAAAGGGCGCGCCGGGAGCCGGCGGCGCGCAGGACGGGGATCTGCTCCTTCAGGTAACGGTGGCGGAAAAACCTGGTTTTGAGCGGAAGGGAATGGATGTGTATACCACGGTTTCCGTACCCTTCACTACGGCCGTATTCGGCGGGGAGGTGAGGGTCCCTACCATCTCCGGCAGTGTGATCTGTAAGATCAGGGAAGGAACGCAGTCCGGCTCCCGGATCCGTCTGCGGGGAAAGGGGATCGTGTCCATGGCCGACCCGAATGTTCATGGGGACGAATATGTGACGGTGCAGATCCAGGTTCCCACCAATCTGAGCCGGGAGGCCAGACAGAAGCTGAAGGAATTTGAAGAGCTCTGCGGCAGCCATGCCGCAGGCAGAAGGAACCGCAATCCCGCGGCGTAAGGCAGGCAGAAGGAACCGCAGTCCCGCGGCGTAAGGCAGGCAGAAGGAACCGCAATCCCGCGGCATAAGAACGGGCAGAGAAGCCGGGAAGGGGCGGCGTCTGCCGCCCCTTCCCGGCCGGACGCCTGCGGGCAGGCGAAAAAAGGAAAAAAGAAAAAAGGATTTTGGGAAAAAACGCAGAATAATAAAATAGCGGGTTTGGGAAGCCGGAGCTTCCGGCTTTTCGCGGATCCCTTCAAATGACCGGAAAGGAAGCAGAGCGCCTTTCCTTTTTTCACCTTAAATCTGCCGTGAGATTCAGAGGCGGCTGCGGGAGAACGGCATATGACAACGATTCGGGAAAATCTGGAAAAGTGGGAAGAAGCGTATCTGAGTCCTTATGCGACGCTGAGCAAAAATTCTCTGGGAAGGCTGCGGGATGAGGAGCCCTGCGATATCCGTCCCGTGTTTCAGAGGGACCGGGACCGGATCCTTCACTGCAAGGCTTTCCGGCGGCTGAAGGATAAGACGCAGGTTTTTCTCGCGCCGGAGGGCGATCACTACCGGACCCGGCTGACCCATACGCTGGAGGTTTCGCAGAACGCCAGGACCATTGCCAAGGCCCTGCGGCTGAACGAGGATCTGGCGGAGGCCATCGCCCTCGGCCATGATCTGGGGCATACGCCCTTCGGCCATGCGGGGGAGCGGGCGCTGAACCGGGTCTGCCCCTACGGCTTTGAGCACAGCGAGCAGAGCGTGCGCACGGTGGATGTGCTGGAAAAGGACGGACAGGGACTGAATCTGACCTTTGAGGTGAGGGACGGCATCCGCAATCATCAGACCAAAGGAAACCCGGCTACGCTGGAGGGAAAGATCGTCCGCCTTTCCGACAAGATCGCCTATCTCCATCACGACTGCGACGACGCCATCCGGGCGGGCATCCTGAAGGAGGAGGATATCCCGAAGGAGATCCAGGAAGCGGTGGGGAGAACGACGGGAGAGAGGCTGGATCATTTCATCCATGACATCGTGACGAACAGCTCCGGAAAAAATGAGATCTGTATGTCTCCCGCAGTGGGGGAAGGTCTGAAAAAGCTGCGCGCCTTTCTCTATGCCAATGTGTATACCAACCCTTATGCCAAGAGCGAGGAGGGGAAGGCGGAGCTTCTGGTGGAGACGCTGTACGAATATTATCTGCACCGCCCGGATAAGATGTCTCCGGAGTACCGCATGCTCATGGAGCGGGGAGAACCCAGGGAACGGGTGGTCTGCGATTACATAGGGGCGATGACGGACCGGTTTGCCATCGCCGTATACGAGGAAATCTATATTCCCAAATGCTGGCCTGTGAAATAGAAAGGTGTGAGACAGGTGTATTATCCGGATGAAGTTATCGAGGAGGTCCGGTCGAGAAACGATATCGTTGACGTGATCTCCGGCTATGTCCGCCTGCAGAAAAAGGGAGCCAATTATTTCGGGCTGTGCCCTTTTCATAATGAAAAATCTCCTTCCTTTTCCGTCTCCCGTTCCAAGCAGATGTACTACTGCTTCGGCTGCGGAGCGGGCGGAAATGTGTTCACATTTCTGATGGAATATGAAAACGATACCTTCCCGGAGGCGGTAAAGGCGCTGGCGGATCGGGCGGGGATCCGGCTGCCGGAGGCGGACGCGTCGGAGGAAGAAAAAAGGGAGCAGAGCAGGAGAAGCCGGCTTCTTGCCGTCAACAAAGAGGCGGCAAAATATTTTTATTTTCAGCTGCGCGCCAGACAGGGGGAGCAGGGGCTTTCCTATCTGAGGGGGCGGAAGCTGACGGATGAGACGATCCACCGGTTCGGACTTGGTTTTGCCAATAAGACGCCGGACGATCTGATCCGGTATCTGAAGAGCAGAGGTTTTCCGGAGGAGCTGATCCGGGAGGCGGGGCTTGCCAATACGGATGAAAAGCACGGCATGTATGACAAGTTCTGGAACCGGGTGATGTTCCCCATTGAGGATATCAACCACCGCGTCATCGGCTTCGGCGGCCGGGTGATGGGAGACGGGAAGCCCAAGTATCTGAATTCCCCGGAGACCCCCATTTTCGATAAAAGCCGGAACCTGTACGGGCTGAACTTCGCCCGTTCTTCGCGGAAGGGAAATATCATCCTCTGCGAGGGCTACATGGATGTGATCGCCATGCATCAGGCGGGCTTCGATCAGGCGGTGGCGTCTCTCGGAACCGCCTTTACGCCGGGACAGGCCGGGCTTCTGAAGCGGTATACGAAGGAGGTGCTCCTGTCCTACGACAGCGACGGCGCGGGCGTGAAAGCGGCGCTGCGGGCCATCGGAATCCTGAAGGAGGCGGGGCTTTCCGGCCGGGTGATCAGCCTGGAGCCCTATAAGGATCCGGATGAATTCATCAAAAACCGGGGAGCGGAAGCCTTTCAGGAGAGGATCGACAATGCGGAGAACAGCTTTCTGTTTGAGATCCGCATGCTCGAGAGGGAATATGATCTGAACGATCCGGAGAAAAAGACGGAATTTTACCGTGCCGCGGCAAAGAAGCTCTGTGAATTTCCGGAAGAGCTGGAACGGGAAAATTATCTGCAGGCGGTGGCGGAAAAATATCATATCGGCCGCGACAGCCTGAGAAAGCTGGTTACTGCCACGGCGGCCGCAGGCTATGCCCGCCCGGCGGAGAAGCCAAGATCCGGCATTCAGAAAAAAAACGCGCCGGAGGATAATGTGAAGAAGACCCAGCGCATGCTTCTGACCTGGCTGGCGGAGGAACCGCAGATCTATCCCAGGATCGCCGCCTTTCTTTCTCCGGAGGATTTTACGGAGGAGATCTACCGCAGGGCGGCGGAAAAGCTGTTTGAAAATCTCTCCCGGGGCGAGGTGAACGCGGCTTCCATCATCAGCATGTTCCCTGAGGAGAACGAGCAGAGGGAGGCGGCGGCCATTTTCAATACGAGCCTGCCGGAGCCGGGAACGAAGAAGGAAAAGGAGAAGGCCCTGCACGATATTCTGGTCTCGGTCAAACGGATCAGCTACGAGTACAACAGCGGGCGTCTGGGAAGCGATATCGAGGCATTAAACCGCGTGATCGCGGGAAAGAAGGCGCTGGAAGAACTTAGCAAAACGCATATTTCCCTTGATTAAGGATAACAATAGTAACATGCGCAGGAAGGATGGACGGAAAAATGGGAAAAAAGACACAGGAAAAAGCGGAAGAAGGAAAGAAAACCACTCCCGTGGCCGAGATGACTCCGGAGGAGCGGGCTGCGGCCGAGGCGAAGTTTCTGGAACGGGTGCGCGGCCTGATCACGGTCGCCAGAAAGAAGAAAAACATCCTGGAATACCAGGAGGTCAACGACTACTTTGCGGATATGAAGCTGAATGAGGAGCAGTTTGACAAGCTTCTGGAGCTTCTGGAGCAGAGCGGTGTGGATGTGCTGCGCATCACCGGAGAGGAGGATGATATCCCGGACGAAGAGCTTCTTCTGGCCGAAGAAGATGAAGTGGATATGGAGAATATCGACCTTTCCGTGCCGGACGGCGTGAGCATCGAGGATCCCGTGCGCATGTATCTGAAGGAGATCGGCAAGGTGCCGCTTCTGTCCGCGGACGAGGAGATCGAGCTGGCCCAGCGCATGGAGGACGGAGACGAGGATGCGAAGAAGCGTCTGGCGGAAGCCAACCTGCGTCTGGTGGTCAGCATCGCCAAGCGCTATGTGGGCCGCGGCATGCTGTTTCTGGATCTGATCCAGGAAGGAAATCTGGGCCTGATCAAGGCGGTGGAAAAATTTGACTACCGCAAGGGCTATAAATTTTCCACCTATGCCACCTGGTGGATCCGCCAGGCCATCACCAGAGCCATCGCGGACCAGGCCAGGACCATCCGGATCCCCGTTCACATGGTGGAGACCATCAATAAGCTGATCCGCGTCAGCAGACAGCTTCTGCAGGAGCTGGGGAGAGAACCTTCCCCCGAGGAGATTGCGGAGGAGATGAACATGCCCGTGGAACGGGTGCGCGAGATCCTGAAGATCTCCCAGGAGCCGGTTTCCCTGGAAACGCCCATCGGCGAGGAGGAGGACAGCCATCTGGGAGACTTTATCCAGGACGACAATGTCCCCGTCCCGGCGGATGCGGCGGCGTTTTCTCTGCTGAAGGAGCAGCTTAACGAGGTGCTGAGCACGCTGACGGAGAGAGAGCAGAAGGTGCTGCGCCTGCGCTTCGGACTGGACGACGGCAGGGCCAGGACCCTGGAGGAAGTGGGAAAGGAATTCAACGTGACCCGTGAGCGGATCCGGCAGATCGAGGCGAAGGCGCTGAGAAAGCTCCGTCATCCCAGCCGCAGCCGCAAGCTGAAGGACTATCTGGACTGATGGCAGGAAGGAAGCGGGAAATGGAGCTGTCGGAACGGCTTTTGATGTCCGCTCTGCTGGTGGAGCGGGGCAGCGTCGCGGCGGATGTGGGCTGCGACCATGGGTTTACTTCGATCTGGCTGGTGCAGCGGGGGATCTGTCCCCGTGTGCTTGCCATGGATGTGAATCCCGGACCTCTGGAACGGGCCGGGGAGCATATCCGGGAGGCGGGACTTTCCGCGTACATAGAGACCCGTCTTTCTGACGGGCTTTCCGCCATGAAATGCCCGGACGGGAAACCGGAGGCGGACACCCTTCTCATGGCGGGGATCGGAGGAAGGCTTGCCTGCCGGATCATGAAGGATGCGCAGGATAAGCTCCGCCGGATGCGCGCCGTCATCGTGCAGCCCCAGTCAGAGCTTTTCTGCGTGCGCAGGACGCTCGCGGAGCTGAGATATCGGATCACGGCGGAGAATATGGTGAAGGAGGGCGGAAAATTCTATACCGCCATCCGGGCGGAAAATGCGGCTTTTTCCGGAAAAAACGGCTTTGGGGAAAAAGAGGCTTTTCCTGCGGATCAGCCGGAGGCCGGCATGATACCGCCAGTCCCGGCAGATCAGCCGGAGGCCGGCATGATACCGCCAGTCCCGGACGGGCTTCGGCTTTCTGAAAAGGACTGGGAGTCGGCGGGAGAGCAGTATGGCTTCTGCCTGCTCCTGAAAAAGCATCCCGTGCTGAGAGAATATCTGGAGGATGTGCTTCGCAGAAACCGCACGGCGCGGGAAGCGCTTCTGGAGGGAACCGGCCGGAAGGCAGGAGAATGTCCGCCGGAGGAGGCCGGCGTTTTGGAAAGAAGCCGTGCGCGGCTTGCCGGGCTGGAGGCTGAGGCCGCCCTGGCCGGAACGCTGGCGGCCTGGCTGAAGGAGCGGGAAGATGGCTGAGGCGGCGGAAGAGGGCTGAGGCGACGGAAAAAGGCTGAGGCGGCGGAAAAAGGCAGTGCGGCCGGGAAGGCGGAATGCGGCCGAAGCGGCGAAAAGGAGACAGGATATGGTTAGGGTGACAGTGAACGGCGTCAGCAGGCAGTACCGCTCTCCCGTGACCTACGGGCAGCTCGCGCAGGAGCATCAGAAGGATTACAGCCACAGAATCGTGCTGGCAGTCGCCAACAACAAGATCAAAGAGCTGAATAAAAATGTGACGAAGGATGTGTCCGTGACCTTCCAGACCACGGCGGACCGGATCGGCCACGACACCTATGTGAGAAGCGCCTGCATGCTCATGCTGAAGGCCATCAGCGATACGGCGGGTTCCCCGCGGGAGGGAAGCGCCTCCGTGGAATTTTCCATCGGAAAGGGATATTTCTGCATGCCGAGGGGAGAACTGGCGGAGCGGATCCTTTACGTGGGAAAGGACGGAAGGGAGCAGACGGATCCCGCGTTTGTGGAGCGGGTGAAGACCCGGATGCGGGAGCTGGTCAGGGAGGATATTCCCATCATGAAGCGGGCCTGGCCTACGGACGAGGCGATCGAGCTGTTTGAAGACCAGGGGATGGACGACAAGGCCAGACTGTTCCGCTACAGGAGAGGCTCCTATGTCAACGTCTACTGCCTGGACGGCTATTACGATTACAATTACGGATACATGGTTCCTTCCACGGGCTACCTGGAGTATTTTGACCTGCTTCCCTACCGGGACGGCATGATGCTCATGCTGCCGGGCAGACGGGAGCCCGAGCGGGTGAGAGAATTTGAACCCAGGGAAAAGCTGTTTCAGGTGCTGGAGCGGACCAACGACTGGGGCGCTCAGATGGGCATTGAAACAGTGGCGGATCTGAACGACAAGATCTGCGAGGGAAATCTGGCGGAGCTGATCCTGGTCCAGGAGGCTCTGCAGGAAAGGCGGATCGGCGAGATCGCCAGCGATATCGCGGAAAGAGGAAACGTGAAATTCATCATGATCGCGGGACCCTCCTCTTCCGGAAAAACCACCTTTTCCCACAGGCTCTCCATTCAGCTGAAGACCCATGGTCTGACGCCGCACCCCATCGCTGTGGATGATTATTTTGTGGACCGGACGAAGACGCCACTGGATGAAGACGGCAATTATAATTTTGAATGTCTGGAAGCCATCGACGTGGCGAAATTCAATCAGGACATGTGCGCCCTCCTTGCGGGAGAACGGCTGGAAATGCCCCGCTTTAATTTTAAGACGGGACTGCGGGAATACAAAGGAGATTTTCTCCAGCTGGGGCCGGAGGATATCCTGGTGATCGAGGGAATCCACGGCCTGAACGACAGGCTGTCCCATTCGCTCCCGCTGGAAAGCAAATATAAGATCTATATCAGCGCCCTGACCAGCCTGAACGTGGACGCTCACAACCGGATCGCCACCACGGACGGGCGGCTGATCCGCCGGATGGTGCGCGACGCCAGGACCCGGGGGGCAAGCGCCACCCACACGCTGCGGATGTGGAATTCCGTCCGCCGGGGGGAGGAGGAAAATATTTTCCCCTTCCAGGAAAGTGCGGACGCCATGTTCAATTCCGCGCTGATCTATGAGCTTTCCGTGCTGAAGCAGTTTGCGGAGCCGCTGCTCTACAGTGTGGAAAGAGATACGCCGGAGTATTTCGAGGCCAAACGGCTGCTGAAGTTCCTGGAATATTTTCTTGGCGTCAGCAGCGAAAACCTTCCTCAGAATTCCATTCTCAGAGAATTTGTGGGCGGCAGCTGCTTTCTGGTGTAGAACGGCCGCCGTTCCGGCCGGAGCCTGGCCGGCCGCTGTCCCGCTGCTTTTCGCGGGGGCTTTCACGGAACCCTTCCGCGGGGGCTTCCATAGAACCCTTTCGCGGGGGCTTTCACGGAACCCTTCCGCGTGGGGGTTCCGCAGGGCCTTCCACGGAACCCTTCCGCGTGGGGTTCCATGGAACTCTTCCATCCATGTACGGTTGAAAAACGAAAAAATGGCTTTGGAACCGTACAAAAATTCATTTTTTACGGATCCAATTCCGAAAAAGGCTGTTCTGAACCGTACTTTTTATGGCGCAATACGGTAAAAATATCGAAAAATCTGTTTTTACCCGTACTGGATGGCCCAAAAGTACGGTTACAGATGAGAAAATCAGGTATTGAACCGTACTAATGACAGGCAGCACACCAAAAAGTACGGTTAAGGATCGGAAAATCCTGTTTTTTAACCGTCATTTCAGAGTTTTTGTACGGTTATACAGTGCAGATTCTCATTTTGAACCGTATTGGAGCATCCTGCCGGGTGTCAGGCAGTTTTTTTCGATAGGGGAAAAGGAAGCCGCCGCAGTATTTTCCCGCCCCATGAAAAGCAGTCCCGTCCGCCGGTATTCCGCCCGGAGTATGATTCTGCTCAGAGCATGATTCCGCCCGGAGCATGAAATGGGGCTTGTCAGAGACGGCATAAAAGGGTATATTATTATGGAAGAAAATGAGCAGGATGAATGATCGCGGCCGTCCGTCCCTCCATGCGGAGGGCGGCGGGTGAGGAAAGTCCGGGCTTCGCAGGGCAGGATGCCGGATAACGTCCGGTGGAGGCGACTCCAAGGCCAGTGCAACAGAAATGTACCGCCCGCGGTTTCCCGGGAACGGGATCCCGTGTGGTAAGGGTGGAAAGGCAGAGTAAGAGACTACCGCCCGTCTGGCAACAGGCGGGGCACATGTAAACCCCATCCGAAGCAAGACCAGACAGAAAGCGACAGGCTTGCCCGGCCTGCTTTCAGGTAGGTCGCTTGAGGCTGCCGGCAACGGCAGTCCTGGATAGATGATCATTCACGACATAACCCGGCTTACAGTCCTGCTCATTTTCTTTTTTATGCCCAAAGGAAGAGAAACGGCGGCATTTTTGTTCATAAGGCGGAGACAGACATGAAGCAGGAACGAAAAGGGCTGCTTCCGGTACGGCTTTCCGGACATCTGTCAGCCTGTCTGACAGCCTGCGCTGCCGCGGCGCTGTGCATGGCTGTTCTGGCCGGCTGCGCGGGACGGGAGGCGGACATGCGGCGGCAGGAGGATATGACCGGCTGCGTGGCACAGGAAGCGGACATGCGGCGGCAGGAGGATATGACCGGCTGCGCGGGACGGGAAGCGGCATCGCGGCAGGAGAGCGCGGAGGAACCGGTCTTTCCCGTGCTGGAGGCGCTGGACGGAGAGCGTGTCCGGGAAGCGAAGCAGAGAGCTGTCCGCTGCTGCGTCCGGCTGGATGTGGCGGGGGAAAATGAGGAATATTATGGGAGCGGCGTTCTGTGGGACCAGAGGGACGGCCGCCTGATCCTGGCGACCGCAGGACATCTTCTGAAAGAAGGAGAGGTTCTGCGCGTTGTTTTTTATGACGGGACGGCTGTGCGGGGCAGGTGCATCGGCGTCAGCGATTCGTTTGACGTGGGCTTTGTGGAAACGGACGGGAAGCCCCCGGCTGGAGCGGAAGAAGATGCTTTTCCGGAATGGCAGGATCCGGAGGCCATGCCTGCTCTGGTCAGCCTTCATCAGCGCAGGTTCGATACCCTGGACGAATACAGTCCCCTGTTTGCGGTGTCGTCCACGCAGGATGGCTGTGCGGACCGGATTCTGGAAGCGTCTCTCATGGAGCGCGCCTGGTATCGGGAAGAATTTGGAAGCGACGTGATGATCCTTTCCTGCGGCGCGGGACAGGGAGATTCCGGCGCGGGCGTGTTTGACGGCTGCGGCAGCCTGGTCGGCCTGATCGCGGGCGGGACGGGAGAGCAGACGGCCGTTCTGTCCATGGAGCAGATCAACCGGGCCGGCGGAGAGGTGTACGGCGCGGAGCGCAGGACGGACGATTATGCGGAGCGCAGGACGAACGACTATGCGGAGCGCGGGACAGACGATTATGCGAAGCGCAGTGCGGACGGCTATGGCAGTTGACAAGCGGCGGAAAACGGGGCAAAATAGTAACCGTTCAGAATATGCGGAAGCGTCCGCCCGGGATGGCTTCCGAAAGAAAAGAGGCATTCAGGGAGCATGCGCTGCAAAATGCCGGATAAGGAGGAAGGAATGACCAAAATAGATATTGTATCAGGCTTTCTGGGAGCGGGAAAGACTACGCTGATCCGGAAGCTTCTGAAGGAGGCTCTGGCCGGAAGCCAGGTGGTTCTGATCGAAAACGAGTTCGGGGAGATCGGCATCGACGGCGGATTCCTGAAGGAATCCGGGATCGAGATCCGGGAGATGAATTCCGGCTGCATCTGCTGTTCCCTGGTGGGAGATTTCGGAACTTCCCTGAAGGAAGTGATGGAGACCTATCATCCGGACCGCATTCTGATCGAGCCCTCCGGCGTAGGTAAGCTTTCCGATGTGATGAAGGCGGTGGAAAACGTGGACATGGAGCTCACTCTGAACAGCGCGGTCGCGGTGGTGGACGCCTCCAAATGCCGGATGTACATGAAGAATTTCGGCGAGTTTTTCATCAACCAGATCGAGCATGCGGGAACCATCATCCTGAGCAGGACGGACGTGACAAGCCCGGCGAAGGTGCAGCAGGCGGTGGATCTGATCCGGGAGCACAACAGCAGGGCCGCTCTGATCACCACGCCCATCGACCGGCTGGACGGAAAAGAAATCCTTGCCACCATCGAGAACGGCTCCGAACTGGAAAAGGAGCTGATGAAGGAGGTGCTGGCGCACAGGGAAGAGGAGCATGCTCATGACCACTGCCACGATCACGGGCATCATCACGACCATGAGCACCATCACGGGAACGGGGAAGAGTGCGGCTGTCACGACCATCACCACGAGCACGGAGAGGAGTGCGGCTGCCACGACCATCACCACGAGCACGGAGAGGAGTGCGGCTGCCATGAACACCATCACCATCACCACCATGCGGACGAGGTGTTCACCAGCTGGGGCTTGGAGACGCCCGCGGTTTATTCCAGAGAAAGGGTGGAGGCCATTCTGAAGGCACTGGACGACGAGGAAACCTATGGATTTGTCCTTCGCGCGAAAGGGATGCTTCCGGCGGAAGACGGAACCTGGACCTACTTTGACTATGTGCCGGGAGAGGGCAGCGTCCGGGAGGGAAAGCCCGATGTGACCGGAAAATTCTGCGTGATCGGCTCCAAACTGAACGAGAGCGCCCTGAAGGAGCTTTTCACCGCCTGATTTTTCATGGGGAGGCAAGCATATGAAACCTGTATATATCATCAACGGCTTCCTGGAAAGCGGGAAGACGGAATTTATCACCTACACGCTGGATCAGCCCTATTTTCAGATCAGGGGAAAGACGCTGATCGTGCTGTGCGAGGACGGGGAAAACGAATATGATCCCGCCCTTCTCAAAAGAAGCAATTCCGTGCTGGAACCGGTGGAATCCGAGGCGGATTTTACGCCGGAGCATCTGCTGGAATTTGAAAAAAAGCATAAGCCGGAGCGGATCATCATCGAGTACAACGGCATGTGGAATTTTAAAAACATGAAGCTGCCTTGGCACTGGCGGGTGGAGCAGCAGATCACCACGATCGACGCTTCCACCTTCGCCACGTACTATACCAACATGAAATCCCTTCTGGCCGAAATGCTGCGGAAGTCGGAAATGATCATTTTCAACCGCTGCGACGGTCTGGACGAGCAGGCGCTTGCCGCGTACCGCAGGAATGTGAAGGCGGTGAACCAGCAGGGGGAGATCATTTTTGAGGATCAGAACGGGGAGATCGACCAGATGTTTGAAGAGGATCTGCCCTTCGATCTGAATACGGATCCCATCGTGCTGGACGATATGGGCTACGGCGTCTGGTACATCGATTCCCTGGACAGGCTGGACCGGTATGTGGGAAAAAACATCCAGTTTACCGCCATGGTGATGAAGCCGGACGGTTATCCGGAGGATCATTTTATCCCGGGCCGGATGGCGATGACCTGCTGCGCCGAGGACATGGCGTTTCTGGGCTATGTGTGCGTCTGGAAGGATGCGCGGCAGCTGAAGGAGCAGGACTGGGTGAAGGTGACGGCCCGGGTGGAAAAGGAATACTGGGCGGAGTACGGCGGGGAAGGCCCCGTGCTGCACGCGAGCAGCGTGGTGAAGACGAAAGCGCCTAAGGAAGCCGTAATCAGCTTCGTATAGGTCCGATGCGTTTTGCATCAGGGCGCACGCTTAATGACAGGGAGGAAAAATGTCGGCGGAAACACAGAAGGAACTGGAACAGCTGAAAAAGAGATTTCAGGATCTGGCGGAAAAATCTTACAGACAGAACGTGTTTGCCTTCACCGGCTTTCTCTCCCTGGCGGAGCAGGACGCTCTGCAGGAAGTGGTGGGAAGGGCTGTCTGCGGAAAAAAATCCGCAGGCAGCGCCTGTGTCAAAACAGGCGGCTTCGTTACGCTCTGGGGAGGAAACGAAGACTGCGAGAGACGGATGGCCCGCTTCGGATCCGCGGAAGAGTTTGGCTACGAGGAGGATTTCCCCATCGCCGCCCTGAAGATCAGCCCTCTTTCTGAAAAATTTGCGGAGGACTGCTCCCACCGGGATTTCCTGGGGGCGCTGATGCATCTGGGAATCGACCGGAGTACAGTGGGCGACATTTTCCTGGAGGGAAAGCACGCCTGGATCTTCTGTACGGAGACGATCGCCCCCTTTCTCTGCGAGAATCTGGACCGGGTCAGGCATACCGCCGTGCGCTGCGAAATGCTGGACAAAAACGCGGACGCCGGAAAATGGCCCGCGCCCAGACAGCCGGAGCCGGCGCGTCTGGTGGTGAGCGCCAACCGGGCGGACGCGGTGGCGGCGAAGGCTTTCAGCCTGTCCAGAAGCCAGAGCCTGGAGCTGTTCCGGGCGGGAAAGGTCTATGTCAACGGCAGGGTGTGCGGGAACAACAGCCAGGCCCTGAAGGCGCGGGATGTGGTGAGCGTCAGAGGGTTCGGGCGTTTTGTCTTTCTGGAAGAGGGGGAAGAGACCAGGAAGGGAAGGCTCAGCGTGACGGTGGGCCTGTACCGCTGACGGCGCGAGCGTACTGCCGGCGCGACCGCAGCGCCGGCGGCGCTTCATAATGCGACGCGTCCGCGCTGCCGGAGACGCATCCGCGCCGCCGGAGGCGGGAAAGGGAAGGGTGAGGAAATGTATCATTATACGGCGGTGCAGTGGCTGTTCTTTTTCTTTTTTTACTGCTTTTTCGGCTGGTGCTTTGAATCCGCCTATGTGTCCCTCTGCAAAAGGAAATTTGTAAACAGAGGCTTTGTCCGCGGGCCGTTCCTGCCGCTGTACGGCTCCGGCGCGATCCTGATGCTTCTGGTCTCCGCCCCGGTGAAGGAGAACCTGCTGTTTGTGTTCCTTTCGGGCTGCGTGGGCGCGACCGCGCTGGAATACGTGACCGGCGTGGCGATGGAGGCTTTGTTTAAGGTGCGTTACTGGGATTATTCCAATCAGCGCTTCAATTTTCAGGGGCAGATCTGTTTAAGCTCCACGCTCTGCTGGGGCGCGCTTACCGTATTCATGTCCCGTTGTCTGCATCCGGCGGTGGAGCGGCTGGCCTTCCTGATCCCGCCGGCGCTGATGGCCGGTCTTGTGACCGTGATCTTGGTCTGGTTCTCCGTTGACTTCGCTTTTTCCTTCCAGGCAGCCATGGATCTGCGGGATATCCTGGTACGGGCCGAGCGGGCGAAAAAAGAACTGGAACGCATGCAGAAGCGGCTGGATGTGCTGATCGCCGTGGCCGGAGAGGAGCTGGACAGCCGGAAGGAGGCGTTCGAGGAGAAACGGGATGCCTTTGCGGACTGGCGCGAGGAAATGGCCAGACAGCGGGAGGACCGCCGGGAAAACCGGCGCGAAGAGCTGCGTCTGGGCATGGAGGAGCTGCTTGACGGCTTGGAAGAACGTTTCAGCAGGATAAGAAAAGAGCTGCCCGCATCCGAGCGCCTGAAGGAGAAACGGGAGGAGCTGATGGAGCTGAGGGACCGTTATGTGGGAAGCAGGCGGGTGAGAGAGGAAAAGCTGGAGGCGTTTTTCCGCGGAGCCAACCGCCGCAGGCTGCTTGGAAGCAATCCCAGCATGCGGTCAAAGCGGTTCCAGGATGTGCTGGATGACCTGAAAAAGGCTGCGTCCGAATACAGAAACAGGAGAGACAGGGATTGAAAAGATTTCGGCAGAGGATGCTTCTATTTTTTATCATGACAGCCGGTCTGCTTCTGACCGGCTGTTCGGCGGTCCGGCAGGAGGCGGGGCCGGCTCCGGACGGAGGGGAAAGGGTCAGGGTGGCGGCTACCATTTTTCCGCCCTGTGATTTTGTCCGTCAGATCGGCGGGGAATATGTGGACGTGGTCCAGCTGTTAAAGCCCGGAATGGAGCCGCATTCCTATGAGCCTTCCCCGGCGGATATCATCCGAATCATGGACAGCGACCTGTTCCTGTACGCGGGCGGCGAGTCGGACGTGTGGGTGGAGGAGATTCTGGAGGGGAGCGACCGCGCGCCTGTTTCCTGCAGCCTTCTGGACTGGGTGGATCCGCTGGAGGAAGAAACCTCCGAGGGAATGCAGGTAAAGGAGCATCATCACGAGCATGCGGAGGGGGAAACGGACGGCGTTCATCTGGAGGAAACGGAGTATGACGAGCACGTATGGACCTCTCCGGTCAACGCGCAGCTTCTGGTGGAGCAGATCCGCGACGTGCTGATTTCCCTGGATCCCTGCAGAGAAGAGATCTATGAAAAAAACGCGGCCGCGTATCTGGAAGAGCTTCGCGCCCTGGATGAGGATTACAGGCAGATGACGGAGAACGCGAAACGAAAGACGCTGGTGTTCGGCGACCGTTTTCCCTTTCTGTATCTGGTCCGTACCTATGGGCTGGAGTATTATGCGGCCTTTCCCGGCTGCAGCGGGGAGTCGGAGCCCAGCGCCGCCACCATCGCCTTTCTGACCGATCAGGTGGAAGAGGAGGGGATACCGGTGGTATTTCAGCTGGAGCTGTCAAACGGCAGAGTGGCGGACGCCATCGCGGAGGCGGCGGGAGCGGAGACGGAGATTCTGCATTCCTGCCACACCCTCACCGTTTCCGAGGCGGAGCGGGGGGAAACCTATCTTTCCCTGATGAGAAGGAACCTGGAAGCGCTCAGACGCGCCCTGAACTGACAGAACGGAAGTCGAAAAGGAGAAAACGGATGTCTTTGATTACATGCAGCGGAATTTCTTTTTCCTATGAAAACCAGACGGTGGTTTCCGGGCTGAGCTTTCAGGTGGAGCAGGGGGACTACCTGTGCATCGTAGGAGAAAACGGCACGGGAAAAACCACGCTGATCCGCGGGCTTCTGGGCCTGAAAAAGCCCTCCGGCGGGAAGCTGCTTTTAGGGGACGGCCTGAAATCCACCCAGATCGGCTATGTGCCGCAGCAGGATGCGGTGCAGAAGGACTTTCCTGCGTCCGTCTATGAGGTGACGCTGTCCGGCTGCCTGAACGCCAGAGGTCTTCTGCCCGGATATAACGCTTCGCAGAAAAAACGCGCTCTGGAAAATCTGAAGCTTCTTGGTATTTCAGATCTGAAAAACAGAAGCTTTCAGGAGCTTTCCGGCGGCCAGCGCCAGCGGGTGCTTCTCGCCCGTTCCCTGTGCGCGGCGGAAAGGCTGCTGCTTCTGGACGAGCCGACGACGGGGCTGGATCCCATCGCCATAGAGGAATTTTATGCGCTGATGGATGTTTTGAACAGGGAGCGCCATATGACCCTGATCATGGTCTCCCACGCGATCCGGGAGGCGGTGGAGCATGCGGATCATATCCTGCATCTGTCCCAGGACGGAAGCTTCTTCGGAACGACGGAGGAATATGCGGCCAGCGCCTTCGGCAGAAAATTTCTGGGAGAGGAGGAAAACGACAGATGACAGAAATATTCGCGTATCTGGGTGAAATGCTCACCTATCCCTTCATGCAGCGCGCCTTCCTGGCGGGGATCCTCATTTCCGTCTGCGCTTCCCTTCTGGGCGTCAGCCTGGTGCTGAAGCGCTATTCCATGATCGGCGACGGCCTTTCCCATGTGGGCTTCGGCGCTCTGGCCGCAGCGAGCGCTCTTCACCTTGCGCCCCTGGCCGTGGCGGTTCCGGTGGTGATCCTTGCGGCCTTTGTGCTGCTTCGCCTCAGTGAGAACGGAAAGCTGAAGGGAGACGCGGCGGTGGCCATGTTTTCCACCGGAGCCCTGGCCGCCGGCGTCATGATCGTTTCCGTGACGACCGGCATGAACGCGGATCTAAACAGCTACCTTTTCGGCTCCATCCTCGCCATGAGCAGAAGCGACGTTGTGCTGAGCGTCGCCCTGGCCGCCGCAGTGCTGATTCTGTATCTGGTCTTCTACAACCAGCTCTTTGCAGTCACCTTTGACCCGGTCTTTGCCAGAGCGACCGGCGTGCGCACCGGATTTTTCAACAGTCTCCTCGCGGTTCTTACGGCGGTGACCGTGGTGCTCGGCATGCGCATGATGGGAGCGCTTTTGATCTCCAGCCTCATCATTTTCCCGGCGCTGACCGCCATGCGCGTCTGCCGCCGCTACCGAACGGTGATCCTTGTATCGGCCCTGCTTTCCGTTTCCGGCTTCGCGCTTGGCATGACGGTTTCCTTCCTGTTCGCCACGCCGGCAGGCGCGAGCATCGTGGTCGTTGACATTCTTTTTTACTGTATTTTTGCGGCTCTGGGGGCGGCCCGCTCCCGCTGACCGTTTCCTAATGACGCAGGCGCTTCAGAGAAAAGGGCCGTCAGAGAATGGAGCCGCCAGATAATGGAACCGCCGGATAAAGGATCCGCCGGATAAAGGAGCCGTCAGATAAGCGGTCTGTCAGATATATTTTCCGGCCAGCTCTTCCAGCTTTCCGGGATTGGCGTCCTTCCAGGCAAAGAAGGAGAGTCCGCTTTTTGCCACCATTTTTCCGAGTTCGACCAGAAATGCGGGGATGTCTGTTTCCAGGATGGCGCCGAGCTGGGTCCCGATGCAGGCGTCAGCCTGTCCTTCACGGCCGTTTACATGAAGGAAGAATGCGGGATGCGCGACCTTGTCGATCATTTTTACCGTGCCGTTGAAGCCGATGGCGCCGGTCTGATGGGTGCCGCAGGAGGAAGTGCAGCCGGAAATGTGGATCTGCGGCAGGGCGTCTGCCGGGAGATCTGCCTCGCGTACGGCCTTTATGCAGGCGGCAAGAAGACCCTGGGAGTCTCTGGGGCCGACCTGACAGGTGGTTCCTCCGATACAGCTGACGGAGGCTTCAAACAGATTTTCCGCGCCTCCCTCCGTCGCCTTCAGGACGGTCTGCGCTTCAGAACCGGTGAGGTTGATGATGTAGACCGTTTCGTCCGGAGAAAGACGAAGCTCCACATCCCGCATGTCGCGAATCACTTCATAAATGGAAGCGAACCAGGTAATGGGAGGCTGGCCGCCGACAGGATGATAGAGGACGCTGTAAAGGCCGTCCTGCTTCTGCGGGATCACGCGGAAGCCCTCCGCCGTGCTTCCGTCTCCCTGTTTGGCAAGGGGCGTTTCGGCCACGGAAAGCTTCAGATCCTCGCCGGAAGCGAAAACCTCGTCCAGCTTTTCCAGATATGCTTTCTTATAGGCTTCCGGTCCTCCCAGCGCCTCCTGCATATAGCGGGTTCGCGCCTTCGCGCGGGACTCATAATTGCCGTAGGCCAGGAAGGTCAGCCACATGGCCTTGATATAATACCGGATATCGGAAGGCTCTATGGCTTCGGCGACCAGAACGCCGAGACGGGGATTGTTTCCCAGCCCTCCGGCGCTGTAGACATCAAATTTTCCGTCGCTGCGCGCGGCAAAGCCCAGATCCCGGTAGGTAGCGTGGGTGATGTTCCTGGGAGAATTGGAGAACGCAACCTTCAGCTTGCGGGGCATTTTTTCCGCATGGATAAAGGTCATCAGATATTCGCCTGCCGCTTCCGCCCAGGGAAGGGTATTGAAGCACTCGCCCCGCTCTACGCCGGCAAGAGGAGAGCACATGACGTTTCTGGGAAAATCCCCGCCGCCGCCCAGAGTAACGATCCCTGCATCCAGCGCCGCCGACATGATCTCATAGGCGTCCTCTCCGCTCAGGTCGTGAAGCTGGATGGTCTGGCAGGTGGTGAAATGCGCCCGCTTAACCTGATGGGCCGCGATGGAATCGGCGATGAATTTCAGCTTTTCCTTCGTGACGCGGCCCGCAGGCATGCGAAGGCGCAGCATGCTCGCCTTTCCGCCCTTCTGCGCGTAGCTGCCGAAGCGCCCGGAAAAGGACTTATAGGCGCCCTTGTCCATCTCGCCCGCGTAGAAAGCCTCTGTCTTTTCCCTGAATTCCTTCATCTCCTCACGGATCGAAGAAATCTCAAGCTGTTTCGTGTTTTCTGCCATTCTGCTACCTCTCTTCCTTTTTGGGGTTATGGAAAAATGAAGGGCCGGTACGGCCCATGGAATTATACTTATCATACGTGAAAGCGTGGGGATATGCAAGCTTTTTCGGCTGGAGGGTTCATACTGAGGGTTCTTACCGAGGGTTCCTACCCGCCGTTCCATTTCCCGGCCGGGAAATGGAACGGCGGGTAGGTGGCTGGCGGGTATGTGGTTGGCGGGTATGGGCCGGCGGATAGGGGCCGTCCGGGGAGGGTCCCTGAGAAATGGGATGTTCCGGGTCTCTTTCATGGGCCGGGAAGGCGGTGATATGCTACCCGCGGTGTACGGTTAGAAATATCAATTTCCTGTCCTGGATCCGTACAAAAAAAGTTCCTGTACGGTTACAGATGAGGTTTTTGGCTTTATTACCGTACTATTTTGGCTTTTGTATGGGCGGAAATGAGAATTTTCGGAATTTTGCCGTAGAATTTTGGTCTTGTACGGGTAGAAATGAGTTTTTCTTGATTTTTGCCGTAGAAAATAAGGGTCTTGTACGGGTAAAAATGAGACTTTTGAGTTTTTTACCGTAGAAAATGACTGTTTGGTGTGCTACCTGTCAATAGGACAATGAAAAATAATAAAGTCCTTTCTGCCAGCCGGTACCGGCTGGCAGGCTCTTACGCTGCCTGCAATACATACTCATGATACTTCATCGGTGACATGACCTGCAGCTTCCTCTGTATCCTCTCATTATTGTAGTACTCTATATATTCTTCGATGCTCCCCACCAGATCCTCCCGGTTGGTAAAACGCCTCCCGTAATACATCTCCCTCTTCAGGATCCCCCAGAATCCTTCCATCGGGCCATTATCTATGCAGCGCCCTACCCGCGACATGCTCTGCCTCATCCGGTTCTCTTCCAGCCTCTTTCGGAATGACGGGCTTGTGTACTGGAACCCCCGGTCCGAATGGACCAGCGGATGCGCTCCCGCCTCTTTCCCCACCGCTTCGTCTATGGTAGCCATGACCAGCTCATTATCATTATGGTTTCGGATCTTATACGCCACCAGCCTCCGGTCACATAGATCCAGTATGGCACTCAGGTACACCTTGTGCACCTCCGTCCCTGTGTAATACTTGAACTCCGTCACATCCGTTACCCATTTCTCATTCGGCTTCTCCGCGTGGAATTCCCTTGCCAGGAGGTTCTCCGCCGTGTACTTTGCTGACCGCTCCCCCCTCGTGCAGCCCCTGGGCCTCCATTTGACAGTGGACTGGATCCCCAGCTTCCGGCACAGGCGCAGTACCCGCTTGTCATTGACCTTTCTCCCGTAACGCGCCGCCAGCTCATCCCGGATCCGGCGGTATCCCATGTCCGGATGGGCGGTATGGATCTGGCGGATGAGCGCACAGAGCTCCCCGTTTTCCCTTTCATTTCCGCTTATGGGATGTTTCAGCCAACGGTAATAAGCCGAACGTGTCACACCGAAATATCCGCACATCCGCTCCACCGGATAGCTTCCTGCTTCTGACAGTTCCCGGATGGTCTGATAGTGGCTGAAGGATCGTGTTAAAGAAAGGCATCCCTCCTTTCTATCTCCTGCAGTTTTTTTAACAGATCATTCTCCATCTGCAGCGCTTTCTTCTCCCGCTCCAGCTGCGCGATCCGTGCCTCCCATTCCTCTTCCCGGGTGCGGGGCGGCAGGGTGCCTGTCCGCTTCCCCCTCCGGTCCTCCAGGCCGGCTTCCCCCATGGTCTCATACTTCTGCACCCAGTTGCGTACCTGCTGGTAGGAGCAGCCATATCTTCTGGCGGTTTCCCCATAGTTCCGTTCCCGGGCCAGGCAGTCCTTTACGATCTCAAGCCGCTCCTGCGGGGATGTCTTTTTTGCTTTCTTCATGGATGTACCTCCGGTAAAATCTCGTAATGGTTTACCTTCATTATACATCCTGATCCAATGCAGGAGAACCTCATGTGTCCGGATCCCATACTTTGTACAGATGGTATCCAGAGAACCCTGGTGATCCAGGTAGGCTTTGACTGCCTGAAGCTTTCGGTCTGCGGGATAGCGGGTCCATCCGTGTTTCTGAAAAGCGGCCGGGCCATCCACCTGATAGAGGCGGATCCAGGACTGGATAGTCCGGATATGGACCTGGTACTTCTTTGCGGCGGAAGTCTGTGTGAGTTTTCCAGCCAGGTACTGTTCTGCCACGGTAATCTTATCGGCTGGGGCTATGGTTCTTTTTTCCGACATAATGGGATGCCTCCTAAGCAGGTTTTTATATTTGGGTGTCCTACTTACGGGTAGCATATCAGTTTGTACGGGTAAAAATGGAACTTTTTGGTTTTTTACCGTAGAAATGGCCGTTTTTGTACGGGCAAAAATAGAATTTTTGCAGTTTTTACCGTATGACCCAGTGTTTTAGTACGGATCAAAATGTCATTTTTGCGTTTGTTATCGTATCAGGGGACTTTTTGTACGGAGATAAATGAGATTTTTGATTTTCTGGCCGTAATGGGGAGGGCTGAGCCGGAAAGCTGCCGCGGTCAAGGGGGGAGGCTGGCCGGAAGGCCGCCATGCTGACTCGGAGGGCTACTATGTTGGGCGGAAGGCCGTCATGCTGAACCGGAGGGCTGTCATTCTGAACCGGAAAGCCGCCATGCTCAGCCGGAAGATGCTGTGCATCTTCCGGCTGACGGCTGTCGCCGTATGTCCCCTCGGGCAGAACTCCCTCTGTGAGCAAGCTCACGTCGGGAGTTTTGCCCGGGGGGACGCATGGCTCGTAGTTAGACATTTTCCCGTATTCGGATGTCTATTGATGTGTAGTTGTACTCATGGGCGGGGCGCTGGCCGGTGGCGAGGTAGGTGAAGAGAAGCTCGAGGGGGAGGCTTCCCTGGGTGGAGGGCTGCTGGCAGATGGTGGCGTCGATGACGCCGTTTAAGAGCATCTCGCGGGTGGTGGGGACCTTGTCGCAGGCAATAACGGTCATGTCAGTGCGGCCGGCATCGAGAACGGCGCGGCAGCCGCCGTAGACGCCGCCGGCGGCGAAATAAAGGGCGTTGATGTCGGGATGTTCCTCAAGCATGGACAGGGTATTGGAATAGCTCTCAAATTCATCGTCGCTGTTTTCTCTGGTGTCCAGAATGCGGATGTCTGGATATTCGGCGCGGATCCGGTCCTGAAAGCCGGCGATGCGGTCGGTGTGGCAAAGAACGCGGGAGGAGCCTGTGATGATGCCGGCGCGGACAGGTGGCTTTCCGATCAGGTGCATCAGTCCCGCGGCAGTCTGGCCGGAACGATAGAAGTCGCAGCCCACATAGGCAAGACGGGCGGAGTTCTGGATGTCGGTATTGGTGGTGATGACGGGAATGCCGCGGGAGTCCAGTTCATTGATTTTATCCCGGATCAGAGGATCGTTGTAGGGCGTAAGAACGATGCCGCAGGCGCCGTCTTCCGCCAGCCGGTCCAGCGCGGCCAGCTGTGCTTCAAGACTGAAGTTCACACGGGAAACGGAGACGCTGCAGTTATAATCGGAAAGTTCCCGGGACTTTTTCTGCACGCCAAGCAGGACCTCGTCAAAGAAAGGATTGCCGTTGTCAAAAAGGAGAACGCCGATCTTGAGATTCCGCTTTCTGGCGGCGAGGACGATGCCGGCGCGGTTTGGCCGGTACTGAAGCGCCTGGGCGATCTCCAGCACCTTTCGCTCGGTCTGTTCGCTGACCGCGCCGCGTCCGTTGAGGACACGGTCCACCGTTCCTCTGGAAACTCCTGCCAGTTCTGCGATTTCTTTGATGGTAGCCACCCGGATCCCTCCTGTCTTTTGCCCTGCGCGGCAGCAGGCGGCTTTCCGGCCGGCCGCCTGACGCCGGATAGCACCCGCTCCGCCTGTTTCTGCGCGCCTGCATGATAAGGGCAGTCTTTTGTTTACCGTAGCATAAACGGGCGGCAAAGTCAATTTGAAATCAGGGGAAAACGTGCACGGGCACGAAGGGAATGCTCCTTTTTTTACTTTTCGCGGGGCGGGAAACTACTGCGATTGATTCCTTTCCCCATATCTGCGCTCTGTTTGACGCCGGACAGAATGCTCCGATACGGTTTAAAATGAGAATCTGCATTGTATAACCGTACAAAAAGTCCGAAGTGACGGTTAAAAAAAGGATTTTCCAATCCTTAACCGTACTTTTTGACCACTATTTCGTCACCAGGACAGTTAAATACCTGATTTTCTTATCTGTAACCGTACTTTCTGGCTATCCAGTACGGTCAAAAACAGAATTTTTGATTTTTTAACCGTATCAGACCATGAAAAGTACGGTTCAGAATGGCATTTTCCGGAATTGGATCCGTAAAAAACGGATTTTGTACGGTTACAAATCCCTTTTTTGCGTTTTCAACCGTAATATGGGCGGAAGGGTACCGCAGAAGCCCCAGCGGAATGCCATTCTGCCAAAAATCCGCAGAAGCCCCGGCGGAATCCTTTCCTGAAAAAATCCGCGGAACCCTTCGCCGGGGCTTCTGATCCATGAAAAGCAGCGAAAAGATGCCGGCCTGTGCAGAATAAACAAGAAAACAGCGGCGGGAGCAGATAAAACAGAATATTTTGAAAAGATCAAAACCGGATTGATTTTTTATGGGAAATCAATTATGATAACAGTAACGTGCACGGGCACGAAAAGGCTGCAGGAGATAAAACGAAGCCCTGAAGAAAAGCAGCCGCAAAAAGACAGAGCAAGAAGACAGCGCAATAAAACAGCCGCAAAGAAATGCTGGCGAAAGAAAAGGCGGAAGGGAGGCGCGCCATGTTTTATATCGGAGTGGATCTCGGGACCTCGGCGGTCAAGCTGCTTCTTATGGATGAGAAGGGATGTGTCCGGAAGGTGGTATCGAAGGAATACCCGCTGTATTTTCCGCGGCCGGGCTGGTCGGAGCAGCGGCCGGAGGACTGGTTTTTGCAGACGATGGAGGGACTGAAGGAGCTGGTGGCGGACTGCGACCGCTCTCAGGTGGAGGGCATCAGCTTCGGCGGGCAGATGCACGGCCTGGTGATCCTGGATGAAAAGGATGAGGTGATCCGGCCCGCGATCCTGTGGAACGACGGCAGGACCGGCGAGGAGACGGATTATCTGAATCAGGTGATCGGAAAGGAAAGGCTTTCCGAATATACGGGAAATATCGCGTTCGCGGGCTTTACCGCGCCCAAGCTTCTGTGGGTGAAAAAGCATGAGCCGGAGCATTTCGCCGCCATCCGGAAGATCATGCTTCCCAAGGATTATCTGGCCTACCGTCTGTCCGGCGTACACTGCACGGACGTGTCCGACGCGTCCGGCATGCTTCTGTTCGATGTGAAGAACCGGCGCTGGTCGCAGGAAATGTGCGAAATCTGCGGCGTGCGTACGGAACAGCTGGCGAAGGTGTACGAGAGCTGGGAGCCGGTGGGAACGCTGCTTCCGGAAATCGCGCGCTCGCTGGATCTGCCGGAGAGCGTGCGGGTGATCGCCGGAGCGGGAGACAACGCGGCGGCAGCCGTGGGGACGGGAACCGTGGGAGACGGCAAATGCAACATTTCCCTGGGAACCAGCGGAACGATCTTCATTTCCTGCGGGCATTTCTGCGTGGACGCGCACAATGCGCTGCATGCCTTCGCCCACGCGGACGGAAGCTGGCATCTGATGGGCTGCATGCTCAGCGCGGCTTCCTGCAATAAGTGGTGGATGGACGATATCCTGAAAACATCGGATTACGCGAAGGAGCAGGCCGACATCGGCGCTCTGGGAGAAAACAGGGTCTTTTTCCTTCCCTATCTGATGGGAGAGCGTTCCCCCCACAACAATCCCAATGCCAGAGGGACCTTTATCGGCATGACCATGGATACCGCGCGGGCGGATATGACCCAGGCGGTGCTGGAAGGAGTGGCCTTTGCGCTCCGGGATTCCTTCGAGGTGGCGAAGTCCCTGGGACTGAAGATCGAGAAGACCAGGATCTGCGGCGGAGGCGCGAAGAGTCCGCTCTGGAGGACGATCATGGCGAACGTCCTGGGCATTCCGGTGGAACGGATCGAGAGCGAGGAGGGACCGGGACTTGGCGGCGCGATCCTTGCGGCTGTGGGCTGCGGCGCGTTTGAAAGCGTGGAGGACGCGGCGGAAAAGCTGGTGAGGACGGCGGGCTGCGAGGAGCCGGATGCGGCCCTGACAGCAAAATATGAGGCCAGATATCAGCAGTTCCGGCAGATTTATCCCACCTGCAGAGAACTGTTTGACCGACTGGTATTTTAGGTGGTATTTTAAAGGGGGACGCTGCCAAAATGGTGGGAGCCGTTCTATCAGGAAGACCCTGACGCACGGCGGCAGGGAAGAGAAAAGAGAAGGAGGAAGAAAATGAAACTGCAGAAGGTAACGGATCCGGCTTTTAAAAAGTACGGAAAGGTAGTAACAAACGTGGATTTTTCCCAGCTGGTGGAGGAGCTGAAGAAAACGCCCTGCCCGGAGGGAGTGGTGTATGAGCCAAGCGTGGAGAGCCTGGAGGCGCTTCCGGTTTATCAGGCGCTGCAGGACGTGTCCTACGGGGAGATGCCCATCCAGATCGGCTACTGCAACGGGCACAACGAGTATCTGAACGCGCTGGAATACCACAGGACTTCGGAAGTCGATGTGGCGGCGAACGATCTGATCCTGCTTCTGGGACAGCAGCAGGATATCGAAGAGGGAGACACCTATGACACGTCGAAGGTGGAGGCCTTTCTGCTGCCTGCGGGCGTGGGCGTGGAGCTGTATGCCACAAGCCTGCACTATGCGCCCTGCAACGCTTCGGACGAGGGCTTCCGCTGCGCCATCATTCTGCCGGACGGAACCAACCAGACGCTGGATGAGAACCATTATGCAGGCGGCGAGGACCAGCTGCTTACCGCGAAGAACAAGTGGCTGATCGGCCATCCCGAAGGCGGGCTTCCGGAAGGAAACCACCTGGGACTTACGGGAGAAAACCTCTGCGTGAAGGATCTGGAACGCTGAGAGGAACCCGCATGCGGCACTGCCTGCGCGCCGCGTGCGGACAGCGCCGCGCCCTGAGATTCCCGTTTTACGGGCGGGGCGACTTTGAAAAAGAAGGTGCGGCAGGAAACAAAGCGCGGCAGGAAATAAAGTGCGGCAGGAAATAAAGCCGCGGAAAGGACAGGAAAATGAACAACATGCCGAAAGAAAAGATCGCTCTGGTCGCGGTAAGCCGCGACTGCTTCCCCATGGATCTGTCCGTATCCAGGAGAAAGGCAGTGATCGCCGCCTATACGGAAAAGTACGGAGAGGGGCTGTATGAGTGCCCGGTCTGCATCGAAAACGAGGTCGATATGAGAAAGGCCCTTGCGGACGTAAAGGCTGCGGGCTGCAACGCCATCGTGGTCTACCTTGGAAACTTCGGCCCGGAGACGCCGGAAACCCTGCTGATCAAGGAGTTTGACGGGCCGGCCATGGTGATCGCCGCGGCGGAAGAGACCGGAGACAATCTGGTGGGCGGCAGAGGCGACGCCTACTGCGGCGTTCTGAACGCCAGCTATAACCTGAAGCTGAGAAATCTGAAGGCCTACATTCCGGAGTATCCGGTGGGAACGGCGGAAGAATGCGCGGACATGATCGCGGAGTTTGCGCCCATCGCCAGGGCGGTCATCGGCCTGCACAGCCTGAAGATCATCTCCTTCGGCCCCCGTCCGAGAGATTTCATGGCCTGCAACGCGCCCATCAAGCAGCTTTTCAACCTGGGCGTTGAGATCGAGGAAAATTCCGAGCTGGATCTGTTTGAAGCCTTCAACAACCATGCGGGCGACGAAAGGATCCCTTCCGTGGTCGCCGATATGGAAGCGGAGCTTGGAGCCGGAAATAAGAAGCCGGAGATCCTGCCGAAGCTGGCCCAGTATGAGCTCACCCTTCTGGACTGGATCGAGGAGCATAAGGGAAGCCGGGAATATGTGGTTATCGCCGGAAAATGCTGGCCCGCCTTCCAGACCCAGTTCGGCTGCGTGCCCTGCTACGTGAACAGCCGCCTCACCAGACGCGGCATCCCGGCCTCCTGCGAGGTAGATATCTACGGCGCTCTGAGCGAGTTCATCGGAACCGTCGTCAGCCAGGACGCGGTGACCCTGCTTGACATCAACAACACCGTTCCGGCGGATATGTATCAGTCCGAGATCGCCGGAAAATACAGCTATACCCAGAAGGATACCTTCATGGGCTTCCACTGCGGAAACACGCCGTCCAGCAAGCTGTCCTCCTGCGAGATGAAGTACCAGTTCATCATGGCAAGAAGCCTTCCGGAGGAAGTGACCCAGGGAACCCTGGAGGGAGATATCGCCCCCGGTCCCATCACCTTCTACCGCCTGCAGAGCACGTCCGACTGCAAATTGCGCGCCTATATCGCCCAGGGCGAGGTCCTTCCCGTCGCCACACGCTCCTTCGGCGGCATCGGCATCTTCGCCATTCCGGAGATGGGACGCTTCTACCGCCACGTGCTGATCGAGAAGAACTACCCGCATCACGGCGCGGTGGCCTTCGGCCATTACGGAAAGGCCCTCTATGAGATCTTCAAGTACATCGGCGTGGAGCTTTCCGAGATCAACTTCAACCAGCCCGCGGGCATGCTGTACCCTTCCGAGAACCCCTTCGCGTAAAGAGAAGGAGGCCCCGGAAAGGACAGGAAGCATCGCTTCAAAGACACCTTTTTATATAGAAGCAGAATGAAAACATAAGACCCGCCGTACCGGCTGAGCTGCCGGTGCGGCGGGTCTTATGCTGTGCCCGGCGGGCACACGTTTTCAAATCTATCCTCTCAGCCTCAGCGCGGTGAGAATGAGGTCGTAAATGACCTGCTGTTCATTCGGCTGAAGATCGGACAGCAGCCAGGAGATCCTGTCGGGGATGTAGTTCGCATTTTCCTGTTCACAGCAGGATATGTTGGAAAAAAGCTGTTCGATCGGAATGCCAAGGCCGACCGCGATCTCCATGACGCTCTCTACCGTAGGATTCTTTTCTCCGCGCTCCAGCTGTCCGATATAGGTGGGGTGCAGGTCGCATTTTTCCGCCAGCGCTTCCTGGCTCAGCTTCTTCTGCTTGCGAAAGCCCCGGATCCTGCGGCCGATGATCTTGCTGATATCTTCCATATTTCTGTTGACTCCCCTGGATTCAGAAACGTTCCCCCCTTCTGCCCGTTCCTGTTCCGGCTGTCCTGTGTCGAAAAAGGAACAAAACAGTATAAATATACACTATAAATATAGTAAGGCAATTTCAATATACTATGGACAGTATTTATTACAAAAGAAAGACTATAGGCGTTAAAAAGAATGGTTTTCATACTGATAGTATAAAAAGGTAGTAAAGAAAGACGGAAAAGAGAGCCGGAAGAAAAATCCTGGAAAAAAAATGGGCTGTCCTATTGACTTTATTTCGTTAGAAATATATACTACAAGTATTGAAAACGCAAAAATACATACTATAGATATTCTTTTCGGGAAGCAGCATTCCCGGATGAATATAAAAAACAAATGTATCAGATGCAAGGAGGAATCTACCATGATCAAGAACAAGTTCATGAAGAGAGTGCTGACCACAGCGCTGGCTCTGAGTCTCGTGATGGCGCCTGTCGTTGGCGTGAGCGCGAGCAGCGGAAGCAGCAGCCCGGTATCCGGAAACAGCGCTTCCGGAACGGCGTCCAGCACCTCTGTTTCCACCGCTGAAGCAGTGGAAATCCCCACCACCAGCAGCGTGACCGTAAACGGTCAGGTGCTTACCACCACGGTTAAGGGCGCTTACATGTCCAAGACCGTTCCCGGAACGGTTGTTATGACCGCTGCGGATACCATCGCTGCCAATTACGGCCTGGAAGCCGGCGAGCAGCCCTATGTGCGTATCTATGACATCAACGAGGACAACAGCCCTGCGGCTTTGACCAGCATCAACGCCGCTGCGGACGCCATCGGCGGAACGGTTGTCGCTACGGTTAACGTTGAGCTTGGCAAGCTGGGCGGCGGAAAGTTCGCTCTTCTGGCTCAGGGCGGCGCTCCGATCACCATGGTCTTCGGCATTCCCCGCAACATGGTGAACGCCGGCTATACTTATGCCATGATCTGCGTACGTCCCGGCGGAGCGGTTGAGATCCTTCCCGACCAGGATCTGGATCCCAACACCGTTACCTTCGCAACCACCGGCGGACTTGGCGCATATGCACTGGTAATGTATCCTGCCGCATAATCCGGAAGGAGACAGACATAGGAAGAACGGACGTTTTCGGAAGAAAACGGCGTAAAGAACATACTGGGAGATGGAGAACTCGAACGGATCAGCCGGGAAGGATAATTCCGACAGGAAAACTCCGGGAATGAGGCTCCGTTTCCCAGTTTGTCCGAAAAGGCTGAAAATGTTTGCTGGATTAAAGAAAAGAACAGAAGTATGTTATCTTGCGGCTGCCCTTCTTCTGTGCTTCTGCCTGGGGCAGTACGGCATAATGGGGCTGTTCGGGTTCGCAATATTTCCGGATGAATTCGGCTACTGGGCGCCCGCGGCGGAGCTTCTGGGATGGGACTGGTCGCAGACATCGTCCCTCGGCTCCTATTATTCGTTTGGCTATGGAGTGATCCTGCTGCCGGTCCTTGGAATGGTGAAGGATTCCATTCTGGCGTACCGGACGGCTGTTTTTTTGAACGTTCTGTTCATGGGAGCAGGGCTGTGCCTGATGCTGTGGCTCCTGAAAAGGCTCTTCGCGGGTCTGGAAGGAAGAAAAGCGGTCCTGATGGCCGCTGCCGCGGTGATCTGTCCCCCATGGATTTTTTATATGCAGTGCACGTTGACCGAGGCGATGCTGATGTTTACCTACCTTCTGGTCTGCGCGCTGTTTGTACGATTCCTTGAAAAACCGGGAGCGCTTTCCGCCTGCCTGCTGGCGGCCGCGCTCGTTTATCTGTATACCATACATATGCGCTGCATCGGCACGGTGGCGGCGGGAGCGCTGACGCTTTTCATCTGGCTGGTAAAGACCGGAGATCAGAAGCGAAGGCGCAGCGTGTTGACAGCCTGCGTTTTTCTGGCGCTTCTGTTCCTTGCTGCGCTTGCGGTAAAGAACGGCGTGATCGATCGCCTGTATGATGCGGCGTCCGCGGAAACCCTCAGCTATAACGACTATTCCGGACAATGGGAGAAGCTCCTTTCCGTGTTCAGCGCAAAAGGGCTTCAGGCATTCCTTGCCGGGGCGGCGGCAAAGCTTCTGTACCTGGGCACCTCCACCTTCGGACTTGCCTGCTGGGGACTGTGGAGCATGGGGCGGAGGGCCTTCTGCTTTGTGAGAGGGCTTTGGAAGCAGGAGGAAGCAGAGAGTCGGGACGGGCTGATCTGGCTGTTTCTCTTTCTTTCCGTGTCGGCGCAGATCCTGGTTACCGTTTTCTATACGATCGGAAGCGCGGATGAGGGAAACCAGAGGCTGGATCTTTTCATCCATGGCCGTTACGATGAACTGATCGTTCCCGTTCTTACCGCCGTGGGGCTGGAACGGCTTCTTGCCAGCCGGAAGAGCTGGGCCGGAGCCGGCATCAGCGCGGGACTGATGAGCCTGTTTACCATGAGCAGCGCCTTTTTCGTCCAGCGGGCGATGATGACGAATGTACACGGCTATTTCATGGTGGGGATGAGCTATCTTCTGAAGGAAGAAAACCTGCAGCCCGTATCCTTTCTCTGGAAGGCCCTCGCCCTTGGCTGCGCCCTGATGGCCGCGGTGACGGCTCTGGCGGAGCTGGTCAGAAGGGGAAAACGGCTGGAATGGCTGCTGGCGCTTCTGCTGCTCCTTCAGGTGACGCTGGGAATGCATGCCAGTCAGCATTATCTGTATATTGGAAATTCCTACGGATACGGGGATGTGATCATGGCGGACAAGGTGCTGGAGCATCTGGATCCGGACGGGACAGACCGGGTGATCCACATCTATGAAGGAGGCACTCAGTATATTGAACAGGTGCAGTTCCGGCTCCGGGACATGCGGGTGGATGTGTGGGACGCGAGAGAGCAGGAAATCTCTCTTGCGGAGCTGAGGCCGGAGGATAAGGTGATCGTCCAGCACATGAGCGGGCTGGAGGAGGAGCTTGAAAAGCAATATGACAGCAGATGGACATCAGGTCATCTGAGCCTGTTTTACAACGAATGAGGAAAGGGGAACGGTTATGAAGCTGATCATCCAGATCCCATGCTACAACGAAGCGGAAACCCTGGAGGTGGCGTTAAACGATCTGCCGAAGAAGCTGGACGGGGTGGACGAGATCGAATATCTCATCATCAACGACGGCAGCCACGACAACACCGTCGAGGTGGCAAGGAAATGGGGAGTCCACCATGTGGTGAACTTCAAACAGAACAAGGGCCTGGCAAAGGGCTTCATGGCCGGTCTGGACGGCTGCCTCAGATGCGGGGCGGACATCATCGTCAATACGGACGCGGACAACCAGTACCGGGGCGAGGATATCGCCGCGCTGATCCGTCCCATTCTGGACGGCGAGGCGGACATGGTGATCGGAGAGCGCCCGATCGACGAGACGGAGCATTTTTCCTATGTGAAAAAGAAGCTGCAGCATTTCGGAAGCTGGGTGGTGCGCAAGGCATCCCACACGGATATTCCGGACGCGCCCAGTGGCTTCCGCGCCTTTTCCAGGGAAGCGGCCATGCGCATGAACGTGGTGAACGACTACACCTATACGCTGGAAACCATCGTTCAGGCGGGACGGGAAAAGATCGCCATCACCAGCGTGCCGATTCACACCAACGCGGAGCTTCGGCCCTCCAGACTCTTCAAAAGCATCTGGAGCTATGTGAAAAAATCCATTCTCACGATCCTGCGCGCCTTCATGATGTACAAGCCCCTCATGTGCTTCACCCTGCTGGCGATTCCCAGCACGGTGATCGGCCTTGGCATCGGCGTGCGGTTCCTGATCTATCTGGCGAACGGAACAGGGAACGGCCATATCCAGTCCCTGATCCTGGCCTGCACTCTGATCATCATCGGCTTCCTCACCTTCATGATCGGCCTGGTGGCGGACGTGATCGCCGCCAACCGGAAGATCCTGCAGGACGTGCAGTACCACGTGAAGCGGATGGAATACGACAGGATTGTCCCGGAAAAGGGGAAAAAGAAGGATCCGGGCAGAGACATTCTCTACTTTGACTCCGCGGCAGGCGGAGAAGAAAGGCTGGCAGCGGAAAAATGAAAAATGCGTGCGACAGCGCATTTTTCCAGCGGAGCAAAGGGCGCTCCGACAGGGAGGTAAAAATGAAAAAAAACGGAAGCAGAGAAATACTGGCGGGACTTGCGGCTGTCCTGATCCTTGCGGGATGCTTTTTCCCTGCCGGAGTAAATGCGAAGAATGCGGACGCGGCGGAGGAAACCGCAGTGGAGACGGAATCTCAGAGCGCAGAGGGAGCTGCCGCAGGAGAGGCGCAGCTCATCGACGAGAGCGCAGCGGCGGAAGGAAACCTGTCGGGAAGCCTGATGATGCTGGCTGAGGATGCGCAGGCAAGGGAGAATCCGGACGAGGACGCGGCCGTGGTGGTAGAGCTTCCCGCCGGGGCGCAGCTGCTCGTGACCGGAGAAGAAGACGGCTGGTATGAGATCTTCTATCAGGGAAAGACCGCATATGTGCCCATGGCGTCTGCAACGGCATCTACACAGGTGGATCAGGAGGCCCTGGACGAGGAAATGCATCGGGTGGAAGAAGAGGGCGCGGCCTTCGTGGAGTCCCTGGAGGCCCAGAGAAAGGCGGCGCAGCGCTCACGGATCTGGCAGATTATTATTATTGTCCTGATCGTTGCAGTGTTCCTGACCGGCGTGGTGTCGGCGGTGAAGAGCGCGAAGGCGGAGGATAAGAAGGATACCGGAAGCAAAGCGAAGGGAAAAGGGGAGAAGCAGAACAAATGAGCGAGGAGATAAAAAGGATCGTTCTGATCGGTCCGGTCTATCCTTATAAAGGCGGAATTTCCCATTACACCGGGCTGATGTACCGCGCCCTTGCGAAGAAATACCGGACTTTCATGGTCAGTTACCGGTTTCAGTATCCGGGATTCCTGTATAAAAAGGAACAGAAGGACTATACCAACGACAGCTTCCGGGTGGAGGATACCCGGTTCTGGATTCATACGGCGAATCCCCTGAACTGGATCCGGACGGCGGGAAGGATAAAGAAGCTGAAGCCTGACCTGACCATCATCCAGTGGTGGCATCCCTATTTCGCGCCGTGCTACTTGGCGCTGACCGGACTTCTGGGAAAAAGAAAGATCCTTTTTATCTGCCATAATGTGTTCCCTCATGAACGTTTCCCTTTTGACAGAAAGCTGACGAAAATGGTGCTGAAAAGGGGGGACGCTTTTGTCGTACAGTCCGGCAAAGACGCGGAGGATCTGACCTCAATCCTGCCCGACGCGAGATTTGAACAGGCGGTGCACCCTACCTATAACGCGTTCAAGTTTGAAAATATGTCGAAGGAAAAGGCAAGGCAGCTTCTGCAGATCCCTGCGGAAGAAAAAGTGCTCCTGTTCTTCGGCTTCGTGCGCGAATACAAGGGACTGAAATACCTGATCCAGGCTCTTCCCCGCATCCTCAACGGCTGTGATAAGATCCGGCTGTTTGTGGTAGGAGACTTCGGCGGCGAACAGAACCGGGAGGCCTATGAAAAGATCATGGAAGAAAATCATGTGAAGGACGCGGTCACGGTCTGCGACGGCTATATCCCGGACAGGGAGATCGAGAAATACTTCGCCGCCTGCGATCTTGTGGTGCTTCCCTATGTCAGCGCTACCCAGAGCGGCATTGTCCAGATCGCCTACGGCTTTGAAAAGCCTGTTGTGGTGACGAATGTGGGCGGCCTGCCGGATGTGGTGGAGGACGGAAAAACCGGCTATGTGGTTGAACCGGAAAATCCGGATGCACTGGCGGACGCGGTGGTAAGGTATTTTGCGGAAGATAAGGAAGAAGAGTTCGGGGAGAATGTGAAGAAGGAAGCGTACCGGTTCGACTGGGAGCGGATGGTGGAGACGGTGGAGAGGCTGAGCATGAAATGAAAAAAATTGTGATTTCCGGGGCGAATGGCTTCATTGGCTCCTGGCTGATAAAGGAGCTGGAAAAGGAAAAAAAGTATACTCTGTTTCCACTGGTTCGGGAAAACAGTGACATATCTCATTTACCGGATCTGGAAAATGGGAATATTGTCAAAGTAGATTATGATAATTCCGAATTGTTGGAAAAAGCAATTCAGGGAGCTGACGTTTACATTCATCTGATCGGGCAGATGGGCGGTTATGGAATCCCCCTGAGTACCTATGAATATGTCAACGTAGAACTTACCAGAAGAATGCTGCAGCTTTGTGAAAAATGTAAAGTCAGGCAGTTCGTTTTTTGCAGTACGCCCGGCGTTCAGGGATTCGGACACAGGCTGGCTGCAGAAGAGGAAGCATATGCCCCAAGAAATCTCTATGAAAAGACCAAAGTGCAGGCGGAACAGCTTATTATTGAATTTTGTAAAACGTCTGCAATGAAATATACGATCATCAGACCGGACTTTGTATATGGCCCCGGGGACTACCGAAGGGTAAAA
>DXDD01000167.1 GCA_019115665.1 Candidatus Eisenbergiella pullistercoris
ACCTTAACGGTCATGACCTTTACGCCGCACTTTTCCCGGATCCCTTCCGCCACCTTTTTCATTTTCTCTTCATTTCCGGCCATCAGAGCCAGATCCGCTCCGTATTCGGCGAGCGAGGTGGCAAGCTCCACCCCCAGCCCCCTGGATGCGCCGGTCACGACGGCGACTCTGCCGGTCAGATCAAAATGAACTGTTTTTCCCATAAGTTCCTCCTTCCATGTGTATGTGCCTGCGGTTACAAGGTTATCATTCCTACGCAGCGGGGCAACACGATAGGGCGAGTGTGGCCCGATGCAATCGGGCCGGACTGCGTTGTATGCAATCATTTTACCATGTCTGGAGACGGCTGTACATCCTGATACAAATTTTTGCCAGGCCGGGTTCGCGGCAGACACAGCAACGTCCGTTCCGCTTCGCTGGATTCCTTTTTACGGATTAAAAACCTCTCATTTTCACTTCAGAAAGAAACATGAGCACATTTTTTCGCAAAATCTGTGATATGATCCTATCAGACAGATCAATCTGAAAAAAATGGGAGGCAGGGAACAATGGATGCAAAATGGACAGAAATCCTTTCCGCATGGGGGACAGAATCTGCGGATATCAGACTGAGAAAACCGGGGGTATGGGAGATCGATCAGCGGTTCATGCTGAAGGCTTATGAGGACGAAAAAAGTCTGGAAAGAAATGTGCAGTTCCTGACCGTTCTTGCCGAATGCGGTGCTCCTTCTGCCAGGATCATAAAGACGCGGGACGGGGAAGCGTACGGGAAGGCAGGAGGGAAATGCTGGCTCATGACGGCAAAGCTTCCCGGAAACAGCCTGGCAGATATCCGGGATCCCGGAGCGGCGGAAAAAATGGGAGAAACGATCGCCCGGCTGCACGCAATCCTCCGAAAGTGCGAGAAAAAGCTGACGCTCTGGGACAACAGTCTGTTGAATGAGATGGAAGGATGGGTGCGTCAGACGCTGCAGCAAAACGGGTGGAAGCCGGTCAGCAGGCAGGAGTGGCTGTCCGTGACGGATCGGCTGAGAGATCTGTACAGCGGCCTGCCAAGACAGCTGATTCACAGAGACGTACATTTCGGGAATTTTCTGTTCCAGAACGGAGAATTTTCAGGGTATCTTGATTTTGACCTGAGCCAGAGGAACATCAGGATCTTTGATCCGGCCTATTTTCTGACCGGTCTGCTCGCACAGGAGGGCGGAAGCAAGCTGAGCACACAGGAGTGGCTGGAGATCACTGCTTCCGTTCTTTCCGGCTATGAGAGCGTGGACGGACTGAAACAGGAAGAAAAAGCAGCGCTTCCATGTGTGATGGAAAGCATCGAGATCCTGTTCGCGGCATATTTTGCCAGTGTGGGGAACCCGGACGCAGCAGCGGAAGCGGCGAAGCTTTTTCACAGGATTCGCGGCGTGGAAGACCGGATCCGGAAAGCCCTGACCTGATCAGCCGCCGGACTTTCTCCCATGTCCCAGCTGCCAGAAGGCCACCGCGCTGGCAGCGGCCACGTTCAGGGAATCCACGCCGTGGGACATGGGGATGCGCGCCGTATAGTCGCAGGCCGCGATGGTGGTGTCGGAAAGGCCGTCTCCTTCGCTTCCCAGTACAATAGCCAGTTTTTCTTCCGATGAAAGGCGCGGGTCGTCGATGGAGAGAGAATCCTCCCGCAGCGCCATCGCCACGGTCCGAAAGCCCAGACTGCGCAGAAGCCGCAGCCCGCCTTCCGGCCAGTCCGTTCGCTTCTCCGGCCGGACCGCTTCTGCCTTCTGCGGAAAAAACGCCCAGGGGATCTGAAAGACCGTGCCCATGCTCACCCGGATGGAGCGCCGGTAAAGGGGATCGCTGCAGCCGTGGGTGAGAAGCACGGCGTCCATGGAAAGCGCCGCCGCGGAACGGAAGATCGCGCCCACGTTGGTGGGATTCATAATCTGCTCCAGGACGGCGACTCTGCGGGCGTTCCGGCAGACCTGCTCCACGCAGAGAGGCTCCGGGCGGCGCATGGCGCAGAGCAGGCCGCGGGTGAGCGCGAAGCCGGTCAGGCGGGTCAGCACGTCAAACGGAGCCGTATAGATGGGGATCGGCCATCCGGCAGTAAGCCTTCCCGCCTCTTCTTTCTGCTTTTCTTCGCACAGCATGGAGACCGGCCTGCAGCCGGAAGCCAGGGCGCGTTCGATCACTTTGGGACTCTCTGCGATGAACAATCCCCGATCCGGTTCGTAAAAGCGCAGAAGCTCCGTTTCGGAAAGCCTGGCATAGACGTCCAGCTCCGGCGCGGAAAGATCTGCTATGGGGATAAATTCCGGGGCTTCCGGAAAAAACGTATTCTTTTCCACATTTGTATTCCTTTCAGGATCCATCGTCTTTTTCCCTTCGGAGAAACTCACATTCTGTTTCGGAACCGTCAGCGGTTCCGATGTCTGCAAGTTTACCATAAAATGGAGCGTGTGCCAAGAACGGCGGAAAATGCCTGCCGGAACGGCGCAAATGGTGCAGCCGCTGCTTTTCGCCGTACCGGAGCGCCATTCCGGGTCTTCCCGGCCTTGCAGTTTCTTATAGAATATGCTATATTCATTTAAAGACACAGAAAAATTATGTCTTTAAATGCAGAAACAATCCCGCCACACAAAAGAAAAGCCCGGCCAGACAAACCGGATCCGGCCCTGAGCCATCTTCCGCTAAATATGCGTGCTGTCCGACAGCTCATAGAAACGCACGGGCCGTCCCTTCCCGGGCGCGGGGGAGGAAAGGGAGCGCTCCCGGATGATCTTCCTTTTCGCCAGAGCGGAGAGGATCCGGTTGGCGCTTCGTACCGTCACATGAAGATACCGGGCAAGAAGCTCGGAGGTAACGGAAGCGGAAGCGGCTTCCTGCGCCTGCATCCCCTCCAGAAGAGTGATGGTCCGCACGTAATTCATGGGAGAGACGGACAGCTCGGAGGCGAGATTGGCGGACAGTCCCAGAAGGTTGGTATGGATCGTCAGGCAGCAGTCCGAAAGCAGGGGGCCGGTGAGCGTCCCGTCCTGCAGGCAGAAACAGCAGGAATCGGAGAAGTCCTCCGCAAAGGAAAGGGCTGAGAGAGCGTCACCGCGGGCCGAAAAGGGCTGCTGTCCGATGCCGATGCCGGCGTTCAGGGCTGCCGGATAGGCTTCCCGGATTTTCCCCAGACAGTCCAGGAGCGGCTGCCAGGGCTCGGCGGGATCGCAGGGAGCGGAAAGGTTCAGCTCCAGACGGCCGTTTGAGGATTCAATGGAAAGCCCGGAAAGCTGCTTTTCCCTTTTATAGTCCACCAGGAGCTTTTTCAGCGTCGCCTCCCGGTATTCCCTTTCGTTATAATCCGGTCCGCCCTTCCCGGCATAGTCCAGGATCATGGTCAGAGCCATATTTTCCGTCTTTTTCCGGTTCTCCGTCAGGACGAGGATCCGGTTCAGGCCTTCCCTGATATTTTCAGGAAGCAGGGCGATGTGCGTACAGGGAAAGCCTCTGGAAGCGGCCTGCTCGTACAGGCTGCTGATGGTGAAAAAGCCGTGGGAGATCTCCCCGGTCTCGTACAGGCGCAGGATCTCCTCCGACAGCTGCTCCAGCATGTGGTCGGTATAGTGCCAGGTGGTGAGGCAGCGGGGCATGTACGCCGTCCCGAGACGATCCTCGTAAAGCTTCCGGTCGGTAACGTTGGCGATCCCGTCGCAGAAAACCTTCGTCAGAGGGATCTGCGGGCATTCCCGGGAAAAGCGCAGCAGGGCCAGGGCGGTCAGAAGCCTGCTGTGCCGCATGCTGCAGGCGGGAAGCCGGGCGGACGGGAAGCGGCTGTGAAAATAATTTTCCGGAAGCGCCCCGGAGAAAAGGATCCCGTCGATCTGCTTTTCATATTTCCGGTAAAGGGACGCGATCTCATAGAAATCGGAATATTCCAGACAGAAAAAACAGTCCCGGCGGTTCAGCCCCCGGATGGCCTCCTCAAAGGCCGCCCGATAGGTTTTCGGCGTAAATACGGCAATCTTCATCACAAACCCCATTCCGGAGCGGGGGATACGGCGGAAGGATGCGGCATGCGGCCCCCTTCCGTGTCCCTGCTCCCTTGGTGCAAATATTTTCAGATGATGACAGAATGATACCACGAGCGCAGAGGAGAAAGCGACGCCGCAGGCGTCATTTTCTTCTCAAGCCGTGGGTTAGGTATCATCCCCGCGAAGCGGGGCGGCACGATAGAATCGTGCCGGATTGCGCTGCGCGCAATCATTATACCACAGAAAACGACAGGAAAGGAAGTTTGAAAACAATGGACAAAAAACAGATGTTTGAAGCGCTGGAAAGAAAAAAACAGCAGTATTTTGACGCGGCGGACCGGATCTGGGAGCATCCGGAGACCTCCTTTGAGGAGTATTTCGCGGCGGATCTGCTCTGCGGCCTTCTGGAAAAGGAAGGCTTTGCCGTGACCCGTCCGCTGGCCGGGATGGAGACGGCCTTCCTGGGACGGTTCGGATCGGGGCATCCCGTCATCGGCATTTTGGGAGAATACGACGCCCTTTACGCCATGTCCCAGGAAGCGGATGCGGCGCAGCCGAAGCCCACGGGCGAAAAGGGCCACGGCTGCGGCCATAACCTGCTTGGCGCTGGTTCCCTTGCCGCCGCTGTGGCGGTCAAGGATTATCTGCAGGAAAACGGGAAGGAAGGGACCGTGATCTACTACGGCTGTCCGGGAGAGGAGGGCGGCTCCGGAAAGGCATTCATGGCAAGAGAGGGCGTCTTTGACGGCCTGGACGCGGCCCTGACCTGGCATCCGGGAGATATCAACGCGGCGAACAGCGTCAGCACGCTGGCGGTCTTTAAGGTGCATTATCATTTCACGGGGCGGGCGGCCCACGCTGCGGCCTGCCCGCAGCTGGGAAGAAGCGCCCTGGACGCGGCGGAGCTTATGAATATCGGAACGCAGTTTTTGCGGGAGCATATCATTCCGGAAGCGAGGATCCATTACGCCATCGTGAACGCGGGCGGGAAATCGCCCAACGTGGTTCAGCCTGAGGCGGAAAATTCCTATTATATCCGCGCTCCCAGGCTTTCTCAGGTGAGGGAGTTAAAGGAGAGGGTGGACGACATTGCCCGGGGAGCCGCGCTGATGACAGGGACTTCAGTGGATATCCGCATAATCAATTCCACGGCCAACGTGATCCCCAACGACGTGCTTTCCGATGTGATGGCCCGCAATCTGCAGGAAGCGCCGCTGCCGGTCTATACGCAGGAAGAAAGGGAATATGCGAAGGCTTTCGTAAACGCGCTGGAAGCGCCGTCAACCCTTCTTTCTGACATGGCGGCGAAGCTGGGAGAAAAGGCGGCGGGGATCGCGAAGCTGGCAGACGGAAGGGAGATCTATGATTTCCCGGTTCCCAACTTCCGGCTGAACATGTGCCTGTCCAGCTCCAGCGATGTGGGAGACGTGAGCTGGAACTGTCCCACCTCGCAGATCATGGCGGCCACCATGGCCGCAGGCACGCCCAGCCATTCCTGGCAGCGCACGGCGCAGGGAAAGAGCGCCGTCGCCCATAAGGGGATGCTGTATGCGGCGAAGGTGATCGCCGGAAGCGCCGTGGACCTGCTGGAGGATCCAAAGCTTCTGAAGCAGGCGAGACAGGAATATGACAGGCGGCTTGGCGGAGAGACCTATGTATGCGACATCCCGGCGGATGCAAAGCCGGTTCCCACGGAAAGCGACGAATGAGCGGAAGGCGTCGTGTAAGCGGAAAGCAACGAATAAAAGGAAAAATAACGAAGCAGACGGAAAGCAGCGACGGAACAGAAGGGGAAGCCGCGCGCCAAAAGAGCGTCCTTCCCGGAATGAGAGGAGAGTATGGAAGAAAAAAGAAGCCTGAGAGATGTGAAGATGAACCAGACGCTGATCCTGAAAAAGGCGCTGTTCATCGTCGCCCTGATCATTGCGGCGGGAATCGCCACGCAGCTGATCCCCCAGGGCAGCTACGAAAGAGTGACCGTGGACGGCAGGGAGGAGATCGTGGAAAATTCCTTCCGCTACATAGAAGGGGAAAAGCTGCCTGTATGGAGGTGGATCACCGCGCCCTTTGAGGCGTTCCTGGATCCGGGCGCGGTCAGCGTCGTCGTGGTCATGCTGTTTCTGCTGGTCATGGGCGGCGTGTTCGTCCTGCTGGATGATTCAAAGATCCTTCTGTACCTGGTCACCGCCATCATCGACCGGTTTGGGGAAAAGAGGTTCCTGATCCTGAACGTGATGGTTTTCGTACTGATGGCGATGGGATCCACCCTGTCCTTCTATGACCAGGCGGCGGTGATCCTGCCGCTTGCCCTGGGACTCTGCTTTGCCCTGGGCTGGGATTCCCTGATAGCGATGGGAATGAGCGTTCTGCCCATCGGCTTCGGCTTTGCCTGCTCCACCACCAATCCCTTTACGGTGGGAATCCCCCAGACGGTCGCCCAGCTTCCCATGTATTCCGGCCTCTGGCTGAGGCTCATCCTGTTTTTTATCGTCTATGGGATCCTGGTCGTATTTTTAAGAAATTATGCCCGAAAGATTGAAAAGGATCCGGAGGCGTCCATTTCCAGAGAGACGGACCGGACCATCCGGGGCATGTTTCCCGAGAAGATCGACACCGCCATTCTGGGCGATAGAAAGGTGCGCAGGGCGGCCTGGATCTTCTGCGGTTCCATTCTGCTGTCCGTCGCCTTTTCCGTCCTGTCCATTTTCGTACAGGCGCTGAACGGCGTTACCATGCCCTTTATGATGCTCTGCCTGTGCGGCGGGATCCTGGCGGGCGCGCATGCGGCGGGCTATGCGGAAAGCGCTTTTATCTGGAAGGAATTTTTCAAGGGAATGAAAAAAACCGCCTCCGGCGTGATCGTGATCTTTCTGGTGATGGGGATCCGGCAGATCATCGTGGAAGGAAAGATCATGGATACCCTGCTGTATGAGGCCCATCAGGCCATAGAGGGGATGAGTCCCTATCTCTGGTGATCCTCGGCATCACCATGCTGATGGAATTCGCGGTGGGGAGCGCCTCCACCAAGGCGTTTCTGCTTCTTCCCATGCTGGTCCCGCTGGGGAACATGATCGGGCTTACCTCCCAGACCATCGTACAGGCCTCCATGTTCGGAGACAGCTTCACCAACATGTTTTACCCCACCTCCACCATGATCCTTCTCACTACCAGCGCCATCAACCTTCCTTTGAGCAAATGGTACCGCTGGACCTGGAAGCTGATCGCGGCGGTGGCCGTGCTGGTGGTCGCTGCCCTGATGTTCTGCGTGGCGATCCAGTACGGGCCTTACTGATACGGAGGCACGGTTCAGCCGGATACCGTTCCTGTTATGCCGAAGGATGAACGGCAACGGCATTCGCTGAAGACTGAACGGCAACAATCCGGGCCGCAAAAAACCATCTTGACCCCTGATTTCGGATGGGATACTATATCCTTGCGGACTGCTTTTTGGCAGCAGAGCACGGGCCGTCTCCGACAGGACGGCCGTGAAAAAACACAAAAAATACCAAAAGAAACGGGGGAAAAGAAGATGCAGATCTATGTTGACGCGGCCGCTTTCCGGGACGGAAACGGAAGCAAGGAGCGGCCCTTTCGACACATCAATGACGCGGCGCGCATCGCCGTGCCGGGAGACGAGGTTCTGGTCGCGCCCGGCGTATACCGGGAGTACGTGAATCCGGTACATGCAGGAACGCCGGATGAGAGGATCACCTACCGCAGCACGCAGCCGCTTGGCGCGGTGATCACCGGTGCGGAGGAGGTGAAGAGCTGGACGCCCTATGAGGGGAACGTATGGATGTGCCGGATCGGGAACGGCCTGTTCGGAAATTATAATCCCTACACCACCTACGTGTACGGCGACTGGTATTTTGCCGGAAGGAGCAAGCACACCGGAGCGGTCTATCTGAACGATAAGATGATGTACGAGGCGGACAGCCTGGAGACCTGCGTGAAGGGCGAGGTGTACGAATGCTCCTGGGAGCCGGAGGCCTCCGTCTATAAATGGTTCGCCGTCCAGGACGGAAAGGAGACGGTGATCTACGCCAATTTCCAGGGGAAGGATCCCAATGCGGAAAAGGTGGAGATCAACGTGCGCAGGGAGTGCTTCATGCCTTCGGAAACGGGCGTCGGCTATATCACCGTCAGCGGCTTCCGGATCGAGAAGGCCGCAACCACCTGGGCGCCTCCGGCGGCCTATCAGGACGGCATGATCGGCCCGCACTGGTCGAAGGGCTGGATCATCGAGGACTGCGAGATCAGCAACAGCAAATGCGCCGGCATCAGCCTGGGCAAGTATCTGGATCCGGACAACGACCATTATTTTACCACAAAGCACGTGAAGAGCCCCACCCAGATGGAGCGGGACGCGGTGTGCAGAGGGCAGTACCACGGCTGGCTGAAGGAGAAGGTGGGAAGCCACATCGTCCGCCGCTGCAACATCCACAACTGTGAGCAGGGCGGCATCATCGGCCGGATGGGCGGCGTGTTCTCCGTTATCGAGGACAACCATATCCATCACATCAACAACATGATGGAGCTGGGAGGAGCGGAGATCGCGGGCATCAAGATGCATGCGGCCATCGACGTGACCTACCGCCGCAACCACATCCATCACTGCACCATGGGAATCTGGTGCGACTGGGAGGCGCAGGGAACCCGCATCACCCAGAACCTGTTCCATGACAACCAGCGCCCGGATTTCGCGAAGCAGTTAAAGGGCGGCATGATGAGCCAGGATATTTTCGTGGAGGTGGGACACGGCCCTACGCTGATCGACAACAATATCCTTCTGTCGGACGCGTCCCTGCGGATGGCGACCGAGGGCGTCGCCATGGTCCACAACCTGATCTGCGGCGCGTTCACCTGCGTGGGCGGCGGCACCGGACCGCGCTATACGCCCTACCATATCCCGCACCGCACGGAGGTGATGGGCTTCATGACCGTCCTGCACGGCGACGATCGTTTTTACAATAATATTTTCGTGCAGAAATGGCCGACCGAGGCCTTTACCGTCCTGCGCGACAGCAGGGAAGGCTCCGATGAGGAAAACCGGGAGGCGGGCACCCATGTGATGGACGAGTACCCCACCTGGGAGGAATGGATCAGCCAGTTCGACATGGATACGGACACCCCTGACATGGCGAAGCTGGAGCCCGCGCACGAAGGCCACCTGCCGGTCTGGGTGGAAGGAAACGTTTATTTCAACGGAGCGAAGGCCTGCAGGAAGGAAACGCACAATCTGGTGGATACGGAGCATGAGGTGACGGTGGACGTGCAGCTGCGGGACGGAAAGCCGGTTCTTTCCACCAATCTGTACGATTTCCTGGACGGCTTTACGGTCGATCTGATCGACAGCGACGTTCTGGGAAAGGCCTTTGAGCCGGAAGAACGCTTTGAAAATCCGGACGGCACGCCGATCACCTTCGACCGGGATTATTTCGGCAGCCACCGCGGAACCGGGATCCTTCCCGGACCGTTCGCCGAAAAGCCCGCGGACGGACAGAGACTCTGGTAAGAAAGAAGGGAGAACGGTCATGCATCCGGGAAATTGCGGATGCAATTTCCTGGATGCCACGTCGTTCTTCGGAAGGGAGAATAAAATGGCGCTTCTTCATGTGAATTTTTTCTCAGACGTACTGGGAATGTGCGCGGAAATGGACGTGATCCTTCCCCAGCAGACAAGCGGGCAGATCGGGATGGAGGGAAGAGCAGCGGACGGAAAATATAAGACCATGTATCTGCTGCACGGTCTCAGCGACGATCAGACCACCTGGCAGAGAAGGACCTCCATCGAACGCTATGTCAGCGGACTCGGGATCGCGGTGGTGATGCCGACCACCCATCTTGGCTTTTATACGGATACCACCTACGGCGTCCGGTACTGGACCTATGTGTCGCAGGAGCTGCCCCGCATCTGCCGGGAGTTTTTCCCGCGCATGTCGGAAAAAAGAGAGGATACCCTGGCGGCTGGCCTTTCCATGGGCGGCTACGGCGCCTGGAAGCTGGCGCTGGGAGCGCCGGAGACCTTCGGGGCGGGAGCGTCCCTGTCCGGCGCGCTGGACATCGTGGAGGATTATAAGAAGCACATGGAAACGGACGACGACAGAAGGCAGCTGTTTCGCGGGATCTTCGGAAGCCTTTCCGACCTTGAGGGCAGCGACAACGAGATCCTGACCCTGGCGCAGAAGCTTGCCGCAGAAAAAGAAGGAAATGCGCTCCCGCCTCTGTATGCCTGGTGCGGGACGGAGGACTTCCTGTACGGGGGAAATCAGAACGCCTGGAAGCGGGTGAGAGAGCTGGGCTATGACCTGACGGCGGAAAGCTCTTCCGGCGACCATCAGTGGAAATACTGGGATGAAAAGATCCAGGATGTCCTGCGCTGGTGGCTGAAGACCGATCAGGAGCTGGGCTGACGCAGGCTCTGCGGCGGCCGGAAACAGCGGCTGTCAGGGCCTGGAGACGCTGACCGGCCGCCGTTTTGACGGCCTTTGCGGCGTCGCCTGTCCAGGAAAACACCGGGAGGAGAATTTACAGTCATGAAAAAAACAGTCCGGATCCTTCTGATCCTGATGGCGGCAGCGCTCTGCTATATCCTGGCCGGGGCCGTGCTTCCCTTTGTCTGTCAGCCAAAGGTCAGCGAAGAGACAAAGGAACGGTTTGAACAGAAGAATTTTTATGGAGAGACGGCGGGCGCGGAACGTGCCGCCGTTCTTTCCGACAACGTGGATGCGCTCGCGGAGCGCATCCGCCTCATTTCCCACGCAGAAGAGCGGATCATCCTGTCCACCTTTGAATTCCGCAATGACGAAAGCGGAAAGGATATGATGGCGGCGTTTCTTGCCGCGGCGGACAGGGGTGTTCAGATACAGATCCTGATGGACGGCTTTCCTGCGTTCAAGAACCTGCAGCTGACGCAGGATCCGTATTTTCAGGCGCTTTCTTCCCATGAGAACATACAGATTTTCATCTATAATCCGGTGAACCTCCTGCAGCCCTGGAAGCTGATGGGAAGGCTTCATGACAAATATCTGATCGCGGACGAGTCGGCCTATATCCTGGGCGGCCGGAATACCTATGATTTTTTCCTCGGAGACTACGGGGATTATAAAAATTATGACTGGGACGTGCTGGTATACAGCGAAGAACCGGGACAGGGGCAGTCGCTTTCTGACCTGCTCGATTACTTCACGCAGGTCCGGGAGCTTCCCCTGAGCCGGATCTGGAAGGATGATCCCGGCCTTTCCGCCGGAAGCAGGGTCGCAAAGGCGCGCACGGCACTGGTGGAGCGGTATGCCTCCCTTCAGGAGGAGCATCCGGACTGGTTTGCGGACCGCGATTATCGGGAAATGACGGAGGAGACCAGCCATATCGAGCTGCTTGCCAACCCCGTTCACTGCCAGGCCAAGGAGCCCGTGGTCTATTATGAGATGACGGAGCTGATGAAGCGCGCCGAAGAGGAGGTGCGTTTCCATACGCCCTATATCATCTGCAACGACTGGATGCTGCAGCGCCTTTCCGAAGTCTGCGGGTCCGTGGAGAAGGTGGTCATGATGACCAATTCCGCGGCCAACAACGGAAATCCCTTCGGCTCCATGGATTATGCGAAGAACCGGAAGGAAATTCTGGAAACCGGCGTCGGCATTCTCGAATATGACGGCGGGGTATCCTATCATGGAAAATGCTTTGTCATGGACGGCCGCCTTTCCGGCATCGGTTCCTTTAACTGGGACATGCGCAGCGCCTATCTGGACACGGAGCTCATGCTGGTCATCGACAGCGAAGACCTGAACGCGGATCTGCGCTGGGAAATGGCGGAATATGAGCGGGAAACACTGACCGTGCTGGATGACAATACCGTTCTGGTTCCCGAGGGCATGACGGCCCAGAAGGACGGCCTGACGGAACGCGCGCTGAAAGGGCTGCTTTCCTTCGTCGCTGGTTGGGCGAGATTTTTAATGTAACACGACAAAAAACAGACTGCATTTCATCAGCGGTAATCTCTATTTCTTCTTCATTCGGACTGATTCCGTCCCTTTTCCGGTTAACGCGGAATCAGTCCGTTCAGCTTCAGCACTTCAACGATCGTATCGATGGAATCATTCAGCCGGGCAAAATTGCGCTGGGTATCCCTTTCAAAGATCTTCATCTGGAGCTGCAGATCGTTCAGCTTGCGGGAATCCCTGTCCTGCCGCGCCTTGAGATATCCGACCGTATTTTCCAGCGTATCAAGACGTCCGTTGATAACGGCAAGCTGTCCGTCCATGGCATCGAACCTTTTGTCGATGCCGTCGAAGCGTTCATCCATGGCGTCGAGCCGTTCATCCATGGCATCAAACCTTTTGTCGATGCCGTCAAAGCGTTCATCCATGGCATCAAGCCTTCTGTCGATGCCGTCGAAGCGTTCATCCATGGCGTCGAGCCTTCTGTCGATGCCGTCGAAACGCTCATTCACAGCATCGAACTTTTTGTCTATGACCTTAAAGTGAGTGTCTATTTTATCAATAATCAGTTCAAACATCATTCTTGTTTCCTGATCCATATTGTCCTCCATTCCGGAACATGTGAGAAATGAGCCGGCGGCCTGTTTTTCACATTGTCTCTCCTTTGCAGCAAAACGCGGGCTGGCTGAAACGCAGGGTCTGTTTTGTTGTCAAGGTGCTCCGGAAAACAGAAGTCTGCTGCCTGACCTTCAGACGGTCAGAAGCGGGACGTTCCGGATATACAGAAAAAAGCTGATATGATAGATGAAATGCCGCTCTGAGGATTTCATAGCCATTGGGAATGTTTCTGAAGATACAGTAAATAAGATGCTGAAAGAAATCATCGCAGGCCGATGAGAAATGTGACGAACCGGCTGAACAGCCCTGTCAAAACAAAAAGCCCGCGGAATGGCAGAAGTCAGAAAAGCCTTTTTCTGCTTGGATGAAACTACCATAACACAGAACAGAAACAGATGCAATATTTTTTTCAGCTGCTTCCCGGATGAAGCGGAGCGAACGTTACAGTTCAGTCTTGGGCAGAACTGTAACGGCTGAATCATGCTTCTGCAGCAGAAATCAGAAGAATAGCATGCTGACCCGC
>DXDD01000002.1 GCA_019115665.1 Candidatus Eisenbergiella pullistercoris
GCGAATGACGCGGAGTCAACTGTAACGAATGATCGTTACTTTTCATGGGGCGGGAAAATACTACTGTTAATTCCTTTTCCCATATCGAAAACCCCTGCTTCATATCCGACAGGATGCTCTGATACGGTTTAAAATAAGAATCTACATTGTATAACCGTACAAAAAGCCTAAAGCGACGGTTAAAAAGGGGATTTTCCAATCTTTAACCGTACTTTTTCCCACTATTTTGTCATCAGTACGGTTACATGCCTGATTTTCTCATGTGTAACCGTACTTTTGGACATCCCGGTACGGTTAAAAACAGATTTTTCAAGCTTTTAACCGTATCACGCCATGAAAAGTACGGTTCAGAACAGCATTTTCCGGAATTGGATCCGTAAAAAATGAATTTTTGTACGGTTACAAAGCTATTTCTTCATTTTTCAACCGTATATGAGCGAAAAAGTTCCGTGGAAGACTCTGTGGAATGCTTTCCTGCAAAAATTCATGGAACATTTCGTCTGGTCCCCTGCCCCGTGAAAAGTAACTTTACAGTTACAATCCTCTCATCTGCCAAAGCCCGTCAGATGCCGTGCTTCAGACCACCTTCACATTCTCCCCGCCGTACATGGCGGAAAGCTTTTCCACCAGCTCCTTATCCGCTTTCACGTTCCGGTTGGGCGGCAGATTTTTCTTCGCGCGGGGATTCTCCACGTAGATCACCACGCCGTCGTTTCCGTCCGAGGCGGCCAGGGCGGCAAAAAGCTCCTGCTCCGCCTCCTCGTAAGCAGCCTTCGTGGGAAACTTGATCCAGAGGGTGCGGCGCACCTCGTCAAAGGGCTGTACGGATTCGCAGATCACCTTTCCGTCCCGGTCTCCGGAGGCGTCCAAACGGCCGCGGATGAACACCTTGGAATCCTCCGTCAGTCTGGCGCTTTCCTGCTCGTAAACGCGGGGGAAGACCACCACCTCCACGCTTCCCACCAGATCCTCCAGAGTGAGGAAGGCCATCACCTGATCCTTTCTGGTGTATTTGATCTTCTTTTCCGTGATCAGGCCGCCGACCACCACGCGTTCCTGGTCCTTCGCGTTCATTTCCTCCGTTTCCTCATCCCGCACAAAATCGGCTGTGGTGCGGGTGATATGCTTCTTCCAGGTCTGCGCGTATTCCTCCATGGGATGGCCGCTGACATAAATGCCGAGCACATCCTTCTCAAAGCCCAGCAGGATCTCCTTCGGGTATTCCCCCACATCGGGCAGGCGGATCTCGTAATCGCTCTTTTCCTCCTCACTGACCAGGTCGAACAGGCTCAGCTGGCCCGCCATGTTGTTTTTCCTGTTCTGCTGTCCTTCGTCCATCATCTGGGCGAAAACGGCCATGAACTGCTTTCTGGTGCCGCCCAGCCCGTCGAAGGCCCCGGCCTTGATGAAGTTCTCCACCGTCCGCTTGTTCACCTCCGTATCCAGCATACGGGTGATGAAATCCTGAAGGCTGGTAAAGGCTCCGCGCTCCCTTCTTTCCCGCAGGAGCTGTTCGATCACCGGCCTTCCGATGCCCTTGATGGCGGTCAGGGCATAGCGGATGGAGCCGCCGGACACGGAGAATCCGGTCTCCCCCTCGTTCACATCAGGAGGAAGGATCCTGATGCCCATATTCCGGCTGGTGAGGATATATTCCGACACCTTCTTCGGGTTGTCGATCACGGAGGTCATGAGCGCCGCCATGAACTCCACCGGATAATAATATTTCAGCCAGGCGGTCTGATAGGCCACCACCGCATAGCAGGCCGCATGGGACTTGTTGAAGGCGTATTTGGCAAAATCCATCATCTCGTTATAGATCTCGCCCGCCACCTCCGCGGAAATGCCGTTTTTCACGCAGCCGGGAACGCCCTCTTCCTCGTTTCCGTAGATGAAGTTATTCCGCTCCTTTTCCATCACGGCCTGCTTTTTCTTACTCATGGCACGGCGCACCAGGTCGCTTCGTCCCATGGTATAGCCGCCCAGATCCCGCACGATCTGCATCACCTGCTCCTGATAGACGATGCAGCCGTAGGTTGGCTCCAGGATGTGCTCCAGCTGCGGGCAGAGATAGGTGATGCTGGCCGCGTTGTTTTTTCCGCGGATATATTTGGGGATAAAATCCATGGGGCCGGGGCGGTAGAGGGAAATGCCGGCGATGATATCCTCCAGATTCTGCGGCTTCAACTCCTTCATGAAATTCTTCATGCCGCCGCTTTCCAGCTGGAACACGCCGTCCGTCCGTCCGGTCCCGATGGAATCCAGCACCGCCTTATCGTTAAAGTCGATGTGATCCATATCCAGATCGGCCCCCGTGTCCTTTTTCACCATCTCGGCCGCCTTCTGAATCACCGTCAGGGTACGCAGGCCCAGAAAATCCATTTTCAGAAGGCCCAGCTCCTCCAGCGTGGTCATGGTGAACTGGGTGGTGATGCTGCCGTCGCTTCCTCTGGAAAGGGGCACGTAATGGTCCGCGCTCTCCGGACAGATCACCACGCCCGCCGCGTGCATGGAGGTGTGGCGGGGCAGGCCCTCCAGGCGTTTGCTCATGTCAATGAGCTCCTTCACCTGTCCGTCCGTTTCATACAGCTTCCTCAGCTCCGGATTGATCTGCAGCGCCCGGTCGATGGTGATGTTCAGCTCGTTGGGGATCATTTTTGCGATCCCGTCCACATAGGCGTAGGGAAGGTCCATCACCCGGCCCACGTCCCGGATCACACCCTTGGCCGCCATGGTACCGAAGGTGACGATCTGAACCACTTTTTCCTGGCCGTATTTTCTTCCCACATAATCGATGACCTCCTGCCTTCTTTCAAAGCAGAAATCGATATCGATATCCGGCATGGACACGCGCTCCGGGTTCAGGAAACGCTCAAACAGCAGGTTGTAGCGGATGGGATCGATGTTGGTGATCTTCAGGCAGTAGGCTACGATGCTGCCCGCCGCCGAGCCGCGCCCCGGCCCCACCGCGATGCCGTTTTTTCTGGCATAATTGATGAAGTCCCAGACGATCAGGAAATAGTCCACGTAGCCCATCTGTTTGATGACGGAAAGTTCGTAGTCCAGCCGCTTCTGCAGCGTCCCGTCATCGTCCGGATACCGTTCCGCCAGCCCGTCCTCGCACAGCCGGTACAGGTAGGTTTCCGAGGTATAGCCCTCCGGCACCTCGAAATGCGGCAGCTTCGTCACGCCGAACTCGATCTCCACATTGCAGCGGTCCGCGATGGCCTGCGTGTTCTCCACCGCCTCCCAGGCGTAGGGGAAAAGCCCCTTCATCTCCTCCTCGCTCTTCACATAATACTGGCCGCCCTCGTAGCGCATCCGGTCCTCGTCGGACAGCTTTTTCGCCGTCTGGATGCACAGCAGGATATCGTGGGGCTTTTCATCCTCCGGATACGTGTAATGCACGTCGTTTGTGACCACCAGCGGAATATCCAGCTCCCTGCTCATGGAAAGCAGGGTGGTGTTCACCAGCCGCTGCGCCGGAATCCCGTGATCCTGCAGCTCCAGGAAAAAATTGCCCTTGCCGAAACATTCCTGATATTTCAGCGCCGCCTTCTTCGCCTCGTCCGTAAGGCCCTTCTGGATGTCTCTCGCCACCTCTCCCGCCAGACAGGCGGAAAGGGCGATGATTCCCTCGTGGTACTCCTCAAGCACCTCCATATCCACGCGCGGCTTGTAATAAAAGCCTTCCGTGAAGCCGCGGCTTACGATCTTCATCAGGTTGGCGTATCCCGTGTTGTTCTCCGCCAGCAGCACCAGATGATAATACCGGTCGTCCCCGCCGCCTGTCTCTCTGTCAAACCGGGAATTCGGCGCAACATACACCTCGCAGCCAATGATCGGTTTGATCCCCGCTTCCTTCGCCGCCCGGTAAAAATCAATGACGCCGTACATCACCCCATGGTCGGTGATGGCGGCGCTGTCCATGCCAAGCTCCTTCACCCGGCGGACGTATTCCTTTATCTTGTTGGAGCCGTCCAGCAGACTGTACTCCGTATGAACATGAAGATGCGCAAATGCCATGTTTACCTCTAATTCTGCCGCCTGACCAGGCGGCATGTATTCCAGCGGAGAAAATCAACGGTTTTCTCCGCCTCTTATTATTTTGTCGCCGGTCAGGCGGCATGTATTTCTGCGGAATTGGCCGGAAGGCCTATTTCTGCGGAATTGGCCGCAAAGCAAATTCCGCTCACAGCAGAGCGGCGTCCCGCTCCGTTATGAACACGCCTCTGTTCTTTTCCATGCCGAACCGGTTCTGGAACCAGTCGCATTTGCAGAGAAAAGAATAGTAAACGTTCAGGCCGCAGCCGTGCATGGTTTCAAAATTTCCCTGTCCCTTGGAAAGGATCACATCGGCCCCTTCCAGCAGCTCTTTCGCTTCCGTCCCCACATATTCCAGAGGCGTTCCCGCCACGCCGCAGCCATTGTCCGCGATGCGGGCCGCACGGTCCAGCTCCACCTGCGCAGCGTCCTCTCTAGTGGCGTCGTTTAACGCATCCCGCCCGCGCACCAGCGCCGTAACGGACAGGTTCGGGAACCGGCGGGAAAGCTCTTCGATCACCAGACGATCGCAGACCACCTCGCCGCAGTTATCCGTCACATAGACCAGGCTGCGGGCTTTTTCCAGATCGGAAAGAAAGCCCTCCCAGGTCTTCTCATCCAGCTGCTCCCCGGCCGCCCGGTCCAGAAGGGAAAGCAGCGTTTCCTTTTCCACCGCGCCCGCCATGCCGAAATCAATATAGTTGGCCGCCCTTGCATACAGCATGGCCGCGTGCAGCCGCTCCGCTTCTCCCTTTGCCTCTATCTTCTCCTTCAGCTGCGGCACCAGCGAAAGCATCAGGGCGTTAAACTCTCTTTTGATCTTCGCGTAGTCCTCCGCCGGCCCGAAGATTTCCTCGTATACCCGGTTGATCCGATCCACCAGCACCGGCGCGGAATCCGTGGGGGCAGCCTGCGATATCACTCCTGCCACACCGCGCAGATAATCGCTTCTCTGCCTGTCCGTTCCGGTTTCTCTGACCCGTTCCTCCTGCCTGTCCATCACACAGCGGATACAGGATGCGCATAATTCCATGATTACCTCTTTTCTTCGCCGCCTCAGGCGGCATTTTAATCATAAAAGAACGGCGTCAGCCGCTCTTTGGCACGAACCACAGGTTCGTGCCGGCCTCTTTTCTACCGCCTCAGGCGGCATTTCATCGTAAAAAACGGCGTCAGCCGCTCCTGGGAAAGCTTTGGCTCGTGTCGGCCTCCCTCCTGTAAAGCTTTCTCTCAAAATCCCATAGCTCATATGTTCTATCTTACACCATGGAGGCGGAGGGCGCAAGCCGCTGTTCGGAGCCGGCATGAGAAAGCCGCCTGCCGCGGACAACGATCCGATTTCCCTGATTCCCCCGGGATATTGCCACTACGGGCAGAAATCCGGTTTCCCTGATTCCTGCCGTAGGATTCTGCCTCTCACTACGGATAAAAATGGCAGAATTATATTTTCTACCGTATAAAGCCACCAAAATCTACGGTACAGGAACCGAAATTTCCTTTTTTGGCCGTAGTAAGCTCTCAATCTCTACGGGTCAGCATGCCATTCTTCTGATTTCTGCCCGTAGAAGCCTGCCGTTATGGGCGGGCCGGATTCAGGCCGGAACGCTTTTCTTATGTGCCGGCCAGCAAATGACCGGCACTGGCCTGAACAGGAACAAAAACCCCTCTGAACCAGTCTGTCATATGTTCCGAAAAAGACATATATCCATTCCGTTCAGAGGGATTTTCTGATCCGCCGGCCATCCGGCTGAAATTCACTTTACAGCTAAATATTTTACAGATACTTCTTCAGCGCCTCCACTTTATCCAGCCGCTCCCAGGGCAGATCCAGATCGTTGCGACCGAAGTGGCCGTAGGCGGCCGTCTGTCTGTAGATCGGACGGCGCAGGTCGAGCATGCGGATGATGCCCGCAGGACGCAGGTCGAAGTTCTCGCGGATGATCTCCACCAATTTCTCGTCGGAGACCTTTCCGGTGCCGTATGTATCCACCATGATGGAGGTAGGGCGGGCCACGCCGATAGCATAGGAAAGCTGGATCTCACACTTGTCGGCCAGACCTGCGGCAACGATGTTCTTCGCCGCGTAACGGGCCGCATAGGCCGCGGAACGGTCCACCTTGGTGCAGTCCTTGCCGGAGAAGGCTCCGCCGCCGTGGCGGGCGTATCCGCCGTAGGTATCCACGATGATCTTGCGTCCGGTCAGGCCGCTGTCGCCGTTGGGGCCGCCGATCACGAAGCGTCCGGTGGGATTGATGAAATATTTCGTGTTTTCATCCAGGAGCTCTGCCGGAAGGACCGGATCGAACACATACTTTCTGATATCCGCATGGATCTGCTCCTGGGTCACATCCGGATCGTGCTGGGTGGAAAGCACCACAGCTTCCAGGCGCACGGGCATATCGTTTTCATCGTATTCCACCGTAACCTGGCTCTTTCCGTCGGGACGCAGATAAGGCAGGGTGCCGTCCTTGCGTACCTTCGCCAGCTGTCTGGTAAGCCTGTGGGCCAGGCAGATGGGATAAGGCATATATTCCTCGGTTTCATTGGTAGCATAGCCGAACATCATGCCCTGGTCTCCGGCGCCGATGGCGTCCAGTTCATCCTCGCTCATGCCGTGCTCCGCGCCCTTCGCCTCTTCCTCCTTCGCCTCCAGCGCCTTGTCCACGCCCATGGCGATATCGGAGGACTGCTCGTCCAGCACCACCATCACGCCGCAGGTATTGGCGTCAAAACCGTAATCGGACTTGGTATAACCGATCTCGCGCACTGTGTCGCGGACGATTTTCTGGATGTCCACATAGGCGTTCGTGGTGATCTCGCCCATCACCATCACCAGGCCGGTGGTAGTGCAGGTCTCGCAGGCCACGCGGCTCATTGGATCCTTCTCCATCAGCGCGTCCAGCACCGCGTCAGAGATCGCGTCGCACATTTTGTCGGGATGTCCCTCCGTCACCGACTCGGAAGTAAACAGATGTTTCTCCATACATTCCTCCTAATTCTGCCGCCGCAGGCGGCGTTTCGGTCATGAAAGAACGGCGAAAGCCGTTCTTTGGCACGAACCAGCGGTTCGTGCCGGCCTCCTAATTCTGCCGCCGCAGGCGGCGTTTCGTTTTACGCGATACCATACAGCTCACGTCAAAGCCGTTCGCTGTACCGGGAAGCTCGCAGGCTGCTCGCTGTCCGTTGCCCGTCGGATATCCGCATGTCCGTGCAGGCAAGCCTGCCCATCCATGCGTCCGCCCTCCGGGCGTATCGCACAAAAAAAAGCCCGCCATAAGCGGACCCGATAAAAATGATAATCAAATCCTCTTATTGTTCGATTACTCGCTCAGGTTGGCACCTTCCTCATCAGGGGTTGCCGTGGCTTCACAGGTCCTATGTACCTCCACCACTCTGAATAAGAGATAGACACAATATTGAATTTTCTTATCAGACTACGCTACCAAGCATACACCAAAGCGCCTGCTCTGTCAACAGGCAGATGCGGCCATGCGGCCATTTCAATCGCTTGTTACTGTTCAGCCTTCAGCAGAACAGTAACGGCATCCGGCCATTCCAATCGCTTCGCGATGGGCCGGATGAATCCCTGTTTGTCTCCCGTCAAAAGGCTCCGATACGGTTCAAAATGAGAATCTGCATTGCATAACCGTACAAAAAGTCTGAAATGACGGTTACAAAAAAGAATTTTCCGATCCATAACCGTACTTTTTATCACAATTTTGTCATCAGTACGGTTAAAGACCTGATTTTCTCATCTGTAACCGTACTTTTGGGCTATCCGGTACGGTTAAAAACAGATTGTTCAATCTTTTAACCGTATCATGTCATGAAAAGTACGGTTCAGAACAGCATTTTCCGGAATTGGATCCGTAAAAAATGGATTTCTGTACGGCTGAAAATCCATTTTTTCGTTTTTCAACCGTATATGGGCGAAAGACCTGCGGAAGGATTCCGCGGAAGCCCCTGCGGAATGTTTTCCCGCAGAAATTCGCGGAGCATTTCACCGGGTGCCCTGCCCCGTGAACGTTCGCTCCGCGCCATTCGCAACGCCGGCCAACCGTGCCGGGCCGTCCTTCCGCTCATTTCGCGCCGGGCCGGCCATCCGCCGGCCGGTGTGTTTCCGCATCAGGCCGGTCGTCCCCCGGACCGCGTTCAGCCGACCTTAAAGCGGAATTTTTTCACATCCCGCTCATTGTCCACCTTCTCGATCTGAGCGCCGAGGCCGCGCAGCTTTTCCGGGAAGTTCTCGTAGCCTCTCTCGATGTAGCGGATATCGTCCACCGTGGAAACGCCCTCGGCCGCCAGAGCAGCGATCACAAGAGCCGCGCCCGCGCGCAGATCCGGAGCCGTGATGCCCGCGCCGGTATAGCGGGACACGCCGTCGATGATGGCGGTATTTCCCTCCACCTTGATGCTCGCGCCCATCCGGGTGAGCTCGTCCACGTATTTGAAGCGGTTTTCAAAAATGCTCTCCGTCACAATGCTGGTTCCCTGGGAAAGGCCCAGCGTCACGGTGATCTGCGGCTGCATGTCCGTAGGAAATCCGGGATAGGGGAGGGTCTTCACATGGGTATGGGTCAGAGGTCTGGAAGCGACAACCCGCACGGCGTCGTCCGATTCCTCCACCTCGCAGCCGATCTCCATGAGCTTGGCGCTGATGGATTCCAGATGCTTGGGGATCACATTTTTCACCGTCACATCCCCTCTGGTGGCGGCCGCCGCGAACATGAAGGTGCCGGCCTCGATCTGGTCTGGAATGATGGTATATTCCGTCTTATGGAGCTTCTGTACGCCGCGGATGCGGATCACATCCGTTCCGGCTCCCTTGATATTGGCTCCCATGCTGTTCAGGAAGTTGGCAAGATCCACCACATGAGGCTCCTTGGCCGCGTTTTCAATGATGGTGAGACCGTCCGCAAGCGCAGCGGCCATCATCACGTTGATGGTAGCTCCTACGCTGACCACGTCCATATACAGATGGCAGCCCTTCAGTTTTCCGGCCTCCGTAATGATGAGGCCGTGCTCAATGCGCACATCCGCGCCCAGCGCGCGGAAGCCCTTGATGTGCTGATCGATGGGACGGCTTCCGATGTTGCAGCCGCCCGGGAGCGCCACCTCCGCCTTTTTATACTTTCCGAGAAGCGCTCCAAGAAGATAATAGGAGGCGCGGATCTTCTTGATATAATCGTCCTCGATCACAAGATCGTGGATCTGTCCTCCGTTGATCTGCACCGTATGCCTGTCCACCCGGTTCACCAGCACGCCGATGCTCTGCATCGCCTGCAGAAGGATATTGGTATCCCGCACATCCGGCATGTTCTCAATCAGAACCGTCTCGTCCGTCATCACGGAAGCTGCAAGGATCGCAAGCGCCGCATTCTTCGCGCCGCCGATCTCCACTTCGCCTACCAGCGGATTCCCGCCGCAAACCACATATTGTTCCATCTTCGACCTCACAGGGAGAAAAAGAGCCGTCCCTCTATTCCAAACAGGCATCCCGCGCTTGTCCGAACCGCCGGGAAACGCCGCCATAAACCGCTTTTTCCGCCGTCCCGGACAACCGGACGGCTTCCTTAAAAACTATTATAAACGGATGTTTTTTCTTTATGCAAATTCTGTTTAGTAAAATCTGACATGTAAATTCTGAAATATTATACCATGTATACAAAAAACATGCCAGCTTTAAATCCAAAAGCGATTATAGCACATTTCTCCGGATTGTAAACAGTTTTATTCCAGATAGTCCACAGCGTTGACTGCGGAGCCGTTGATCCGGATCTCAAAATGCAGGTGAGGGCCAGTGCTGCGCCCGGTATTTCCGCTGAGCGCGATCCTCTCTCCCTGATCCACATGCTCTCCCACGCTCACCAGCACCCTGCTCAGATGGGCATAGCGGGTTTCCCTGCCTCCCTCATGCTGGATATAGACCACATAGCCGTAGCCGCTGGCCCAGCCCGCGCGGGTAACGGTACCGCCGCAGGACGCGACTACAGCCGTTCCAACCGGCGTCGCCCAGTCCGTTCCCTGATGGTTGGTGGACGCTCCCGCCGTGGGCGCGCTGCGCCTCCCGTAGCTGGAGGTCAGGACGCCTCCGGAAATGGGCTTGATAAAGGTGGGCGGTATCCGCGTCCCCTTCCGGACGATCTTGGGAACCGCTTCAAAATCCACCTCCTCCAGGACGATCTCGTCGGAAAGCTCCTGGTCATTGCGGAAGGTCTTCACCGCCGCCACCTTCCGGTGTCCTTCGGACGGCTCCTGCACCGTTTCCTCCTGGTTGGTATACCACTCGTCCACATCCACATACTCCACCGGAGCGTTGTAATTTTCTTCCTCGTATACCAGCTCCCGGTGAATGACGGAAAGCTCCGGCTCCGGAACGGTAATGATCAGATCCTCCCCGGCCCGGATCATGGAATCTTCATCCTCCAGAGAAGGATTGATGGCGATCAGATCCTCCATGGGCAGGGAATGCTCCAGCGCGATCTCGGAAAGGGTATCCCCGGGCTGAACCTCGTAGATCTCCTCCTTTGCCTGCTCATTCATCACCTGCTCCACCGCCTCTGAAAGAGGGGTCAGCTCATCCTCCATCAGATAGGCCTCCACCACCTCCACAGTATCGTCAAATTCCAGGCCCACCAGCCCGTAATCCAGCGCCTCGAAGCTCTGTGCCCGTGCAGGCTCCGCCTGTGCGAGCGTCTCCGCGAAGAACGCTTCCAGCCCGGCCCCCTCCGTCTCCTTCTCCTCTTCCAGCTCCTGTGTCCGGCGTACGGATGCGGTCAGCACATTCAGCTCCCGGCCGGGATCCACGTTCAGCTCCACCGTATACTGATCCTCTGTATCGTATTTATCCAGACAGGCGTTCAGAAGCGCCAATACCTCCTCACTGGAACGAAGGTTTACCGTATATTCGTTGATCTTGACGGTATAGGCGCGCTGCAGGGTATTCAGAACGCTGTCCTCCAGAATGGCCTGCAGATTCTCCCGGATCGTCTCCCGCGCATCCACGCGGCCGAACAGCTCCGTGCGTCCTCTGCATTCCAGCTCCGCCTCCATGAAAATCATATCGCCCGAAGCCGCGTTCCCTCCTCCGGAAACGGCCGCTGCCCTCGCCTGGGAAAGAAGCGCGTCCGCACCCTCCGCATTTTCCGTAAGGCCGGCGTATACGCCGTTCAGCCAGATCTCATATACATTGTTTTCCTCCGGCTCAAACGCCGGAAAGGAGGGCACAAAAAGGACAGCGGCTGCAAGAATGCAGAACGCCGTCAGAAGAAACTGTGCCCTTATTCTTTTGTAATACTTCGTCAAACCCTTCATGAATGCTTCCGTCCCGCCTTTTTCTTTGCCACGCTGAAGCCGAACTTTCCGGTTTCCCTTCCCAGAGAAAAATAGGTTCCATGGGAGTAGCAGACCGGTTTTGCCAGATCCAGATGAAAGCTTCCCTTTTCATCCATATAGGCCTCGTCCACGCTCACGGAAACCACCCTTGCCACAAACATGATGTGGCTCCCCAGGGCAAGCTCCTTTTCCACGCGGCATTCCAGATTCACAGGACTTTCTCCGATGAGCGGCGCCTTTACCCGCCTTGCCGGAACGGGCGTCAGTCCCGCTTCCTTCCATTTATCCACATCCCTGCCGCTCTTTACCCCGCACAGATCGGCCGCGCGCACCAGCGCCTCCGTCGTCAGGTTCACCACAAACTCTCCCGTCTCCTGAATCATATGGCAGGAATACCGCTCCGGTCGGACGGAAATGGAAAGCATGGGAGGATTGGTACAGACCGTTCCCGTCCAGGCGACCGTCAGGATATTTGTCTTCCCCTCCGCATCCGCGCAGCTTACCATCACAGCAGGCAGCGGATACAGCATGTTGCCCGGCTTCCATTCCTGCTTTTCCATTTTTTTCCGCGGCTCCGTCTGTGTCCGCCCGCTTCCGTTTCCTTCTTTTCTCATATTCCAAGTATTCCCAGTATCTGCAGAATAAACAGAGCCACATTTGCAAGCGCCGCCGCAAGCGTAAAGATCAGAAGGATCCTGGTCCCTTTTTCCGCCTTCTTCAGCTCCTCGGTCTGCTTCTTCACTTCTTCCACGACCACAGCCTGCACGTTCCGGTACACCTTCACGTTTTCCTTATGGTTGAAATCATCCGCCTGCCTCTGCATTTCCCGCAGATTCTCCGTCTGCGCGGCAAGCATCTGTCCGATCTCATCCACCCGCTTCGCCGCCTCCAGGTTTCTGTCGTCAACCTCTTTGATTCTGGAAAGCCCTTCCTCAGCCAGACGCCGGATCAGCTCCGTACTCTTTTCCGCCATTCCGTCAAGCTGCCGGACGGCTTCCACGGAAAGATTTCCGATCTGTTCCTGCGCCTCCTGCGACACCTGATTCAGCTTCGTCTCTCCGGCCGCTGAAAATTTCCGCAGACCCGCAGAGCACTCCTGTCCCAGCCTCTGGATTCCCTGCAGGCTTTCCTCCGCCAGCTTCTGCATGCCGGCCGCGCTCTCCTCTGTCAGAGACTGGATCCCGGCGGCGCTCTTGTCCGTATAGCGCTGGATCACATCCAGAGTCTCCACATTCTTCATATTTGCTTTCCGCATCTCCTGCAGATAGCCGTCATATTCCACCAGCTGGTTTCGCAGACGCTTCGCCTCCTGCGCATCCCAGGAGCCGCGCGGGTTCCCCGCGCTCTGGTCTCTGTAATTTTCCATAGGTTAGCCCTCCTGCATGGCTTCCGTTCTCTCTGCCCCTGCCGCCGCGCCCTTCTTTGGCAGACGCCGGCGGCAAAAAACCGCTCTTTTCGACTTTTTTCATTCTATCATTCTTCCATTCATTTTACAACCGCCGTTTCTTTTTCCTTTTTGTATATTTTGCACCGTTTTTCCTGTTCTCTCCATTCTTTTTTATGAAAGTTAACCATGAATTCACGACAAGTTCACACTTTATTCATATTTCACTGCTATACTGATACCATCAGTTAAGGAGAGATAATTCTTCCATTGCAGACAGAGATAAATTTTTTCATAATAGCTCCGGCGCCGAAAGGTGTCGGGGCACTCCTCATTTTATAGGACTTTTCAGAAAGGAAGGCGGCCGTACATCGCTGTACAGCCGCCTTCCTTCCGTATTCTGCCTGATTATGAAAGCTTTCCTGCGCTCCGCGCAGACCTACAGACTCACAGCCTCCTGCTCCTTCTCTCCTCCCAGGCTCTGGATCTCCTCGTTCAGCGCCAGCATCCGGGCGTCCAGCTGGGAAACCATCTTCGCGCACTCCACCAGCTCTCTCCGGATGTGCTCCGGCGCCTTCCCTTCAAATTTATAATTGATCTTGTGCTCCAGGCTCGCCCAGAAATCCATGGCGACGGTGCGGATCTGAATCTCCACCTTCACGTCCACGATCCGATCCGACAGGTACACCGGCACCGTGACCAGCATATGATAGCTCTTATAGCCGCTTTCCTTGGGATGGCGGATATAGTCCTTCACGGAAATGACCCGCACGTCGCTCTGGCTGCGCAGCATATCCGCAATCCGGTAAATATCCGAGGTAAAAGAACAGATCACGCGGATCCCTGCGATGTCGTTGATATACTTCACCATATTTTCAATGGTGGACTCATAGCCGTAGCGCCTCAGCTTCTTTACGATGCTTTCCGAGGTCTTGATCCTCGACTTGATATGTTCAATCGGATTATAGCGGTGCACATGCTGAAACTCATCGTTGAGGATCTCCAGCTTCGTATTGATCTGCTTCAGCGCCGCATGATATACCAGCATGGCCTCCTGCCAGCTGTCCACCTGATCTTCTTTCTCCACTGCAAATTCCATGACTACCTCGTTCTGAAAACATTTCCCGACGGGTGACAGACTGAAAAACGCGGCCGGACATCCTGGAAATCTGCCCGCCCGCACTCAGCCGGTTGATTCACAGTTATTATAACACAGATTCGTTTTAATGGGAATATTTCATAAAAATTTTATGAATACTTTCTGTTTTTTGGCTATTTTTTCGCCATGCAAAGTATTTTGCAGATTTTCAACCATAAAAAGATATCTTGTTTCCCTTTTTTTACTCTGGTATAATGATTGCGCACAGCGCAATCCGGCCCGATAAATCGGGCCGCCCCGCTTCGCGGGGATTATACCGGCCCTACGGCTTGCGGAGAAAATGACGCCTGCGGCGTCGCTTTCTTCTCTGCGCACGTAGTATAATTCCCAGGGATTCCATAGCAAAGGAGAACAGCATGTTTCGTTTATGGGCTAAAATTTTCAGAGAGAACCGTCTGCTTCGGGATACCGTCATCTGCGACGGTTCGGATGACACCAGAACGCATAAAGTGTTCCGCGCGCTTGAGGAGGTGTGCTATCAGTTTGATCTGGGGAAGCCGATCTGGCTGGACGCAAATATCAGTGATTTTAAGCGGCACAGCAAAACCCGTTTCCGGCAGGACAGCTTTGTGGAGCAGGTAGATTTCGATTTTCTGGAAATTCAGGTGATCGAAGAGGACTGACGGCCCCTGGCTGACGGCTGCCGGACGCATTTATCAGCGGAGCGGGAGCAGGGCCGATGTATTCTGTTCTGCTTTCTTGTCAAGCCACTGCCGCACGGTTTCCGCGCTTTCCTCAATGATCTCCGCGATCATCTCTGCCCCAAATCCCCGCTCGGCCATATTCCTCGCCGCTTTTCGGGCTTCTTCTGTCTTTCCGAGGCGCAGCCCTTCTTCTCTTCCTATTTCATAAATCTCTTCCGTTACCTTACACATAAGCTTTATCCCTTCTTCCTCACATTTCAGAAAATGAACTCTGTCCGAAAGGGCTCCCTGGCTCAGGTCGTCCGGATCTGACGTCTTAAAGTATCTCATCAGTTCCGCCATTTTTAAGCAATCTGCTTCTTTCCCCAGTCTGTGATGGGCAGACAGAAGCTGTGTACTGTTCCGTGTTTTCCAAAATTTTGAAAAGTGGTATGACCTGCGTTGCCCGCGAGCCGAACGGCATCTTTTGAAACATTTTTGAAACAGAAACGAAATGAAACAGAAATGTTTTTCCTGATGTATTTCAGCCTAACACATTCCGGGTAAAATTTCCAGCGGCTTCATAAAAAAATAAGAATTTTTTTGAATATCAGAGGTTGACGCAGAAAACAATAAGGTGTAGTATCATAACATATTACAAGTAGTTTTAAAAACCACATATGGGCTTCAGAAGATGTCAATATGTGTTTTTGTATTTCTGTTCAGGTTACGTCGCGTTCCGGCGGCGGACTGAAGGCCGGCAGGAACCTCTGGTTCCTGCCAAAGAATGGTTCCGTCATTCTTTTTTGATTTTAATGCCGCCTGGAGCGGCGGAGCCATTCTTTTTTGATTTTAATGCCGCCTGCGATAGCGGCGAAAAGGAGGTAGTATGAGCGTTACGATAAGAGAACCCGGAAGTGCGATTACTCATTTTATCGGCATGATGATGGCCATCCTGGCCTCTACGCCGCTTCTGATCAAGGCGGTGCTGTCCGGGCAGCCCGTGATCTTTTTTGCCATGGTGGTGTTCATTGCCAGCATGATTCTGCTGTATGGGGCGAGCGCCACCTATCATTCCATCAATGTGGGCGGACGGATCCTGCGGGTTTTCCGCAAGCTGGACCATATGATGATCTTCGTCCTGATCGCCGGTTCCTATACGCCGGTCTGTCTGGTCATTCTGGGCGGCAGGCTGGGCTATACCCTGCTTGCGGTCGTCTGGGGCGTGGCCATTCTCGGCATGGCGGTCAAGGCCTTCTGGATCACCTGTCCGAAGTGGTTTTCCTCCGTCATCTATATCGCCATGGGGTGGATCTGCCTGGGCGTTTTCGGCCAGCTCTGGAATACCCTCCCGCGCCCGGCCTTTCTGTGGCTTCTCGCCGGAGGGCTGATCTACACGGCGGGCGGCGTGATCTACGCGCTAAAGCTTCCCATTTTCAACGCGAGACACAGGTACTTCGGCTCCCACGAGATTTTCCATCTGTTCGTCATGGGCGGAAGCATCTGCCATTTCATCTTCATGTTCTGCTATGTGGCATGATAACGGCGCGCTTCCTGAAGCGTTTTCAGACAGAATCCCGAGAAAAGACCGGCAGTGATGAACTGCCGGCCCTTTTTTCCATTATGGACAGATGCATATCTATAATAACTAAATGTCCTCCGCCTCTTCCAGTCCTCTGACCCACCTGCTTCTTCCGGTGAGAACACTGGCGAGAAATCCCAGCATGCCGGTACATAAAAACATCACGGCCATGCCGCTGCCGGTTCCGCTTCCCACCAGACCTTCCAGCCACTCTGCGGCGGGCGCGCCCGACCGCATAAACGGCTCAAACACATAATCAGCCAGAAAACCGCCCAGCAGGATTCCCACCGGAATGGTTCCGAACTGTATCGCGTTTCTTACGCCAAACACGCTGCCCTGCAGCCTGAGAGGCACATTTTCATACAGAAGTATCCTCTGTCCCGCCGTGATGAAGGGAATCGGCAGGCTTGCAGCCACAGCGGCAACGCTCCACCAGAAGCCGTTTCTTCCCAGCCCCATCAGAAGATCTCCGAACAGAAAGGAAAGAGCCGCAGCCCCGTAGATTTCCATCCGCGGGCTTACTTTCCACCGGCGGCAGGATACCAGGATACCGCCCAGAATGCCGCTGGCCCCCAGCGCCGCGTTGACCAGCCCAAGCGTCCTCTCATTTCCGCCGCTTCGCGCCAGAATCATCGGGGAGAGAATATTCTCATAGGTCAGCCGTGAAAAAAAAT
>DXDD01000168.1 GCA_019115665.1 Candidatus Eisenbergiella pullistercoris
CCGAGCCGGCAGAACGCCTCGCTGGAAACCGTTTTTACCGACGGATCCCCCGTACAGTACATAACGATGTCGAGGAAGTGGACGCCCCAGTCGATCAGCACACCTCCTCCGGATATATCGTTCGTGGTAAAATCTCCCCCAAGTCCGGGGATCGAACGATGCGAACGGAAGCTGACGTAAACATGGTAGATTTCCCCCAGTTCTCCGTCCTTAATCATCTGTCTGATCTTATTCACCGCGTCGTTAAACCGGTTTACCACGCCGATGTTCAGGACCTTTCCGCTTTCCTTCTGCGCCTTCTGCATCTCGAGCGCTTCCGCATAGGTCCTGGCTGCCGGCTTCTCACACAGGACATGCTTTCCGGCTTTCAGCGCGTCGATCGTGATAATGCTGTGCATGTTGTTCGGCGTGCATACGGAAACAGCGTCTATCTCAGGATCGCGCAGAACCTCCCTGTAATCGAATACCGCGGTCCCGCACTGATATTTCTTTACCGCGTTCTGCGCCCGTTCCGGCACGCAATCGCAAAAATACCTGATCTGTGCATCGCTGTTGTTCAGATACGAAGGGATATGCGCGTTGTTCGCTATATTCCCGCATCCGATCACTCCGACCTTCACTTTTCCCATAATCCGTACCTCCTTAGGATGAAAATCTTTCTGTGTCTGTATTCTACAACAGGCGGAATCTCTTTCAAATATACCTCGCCGTACTTCACACAATCGCGCAAACAAATCACAAAAAAAGACAAAAAAGGTGCGTGCCCGATGTTCCTTCGCATCGGACACGCACCTGCCGCTGTGTCTCTTTTTCAAGGCAGTATTCGGAGCGTCTTCTATCTCGTCCCCAGGATCTCCATCAGCGCCTCCTTTGAAAGCGCCGCCGGCCCCATTTCCTCCCCGCCCAGGATCTGCTCCGCCAGCCTGCTCTTTTTTTCCTGCAGCTGCACGATCTTTTCCTCAATGGTATCCTGCGCGATCAGCCGGTACACGGTCACCACGTTTTTCTGCCCGATCCGGTGCGCCCGGTCCGTGGCCTGATTCTGCACCGCCACATTCCACCAGGGATCGAAATGGATCACGATATCCGCCCCGGTCAGATTCAGCCCCGTGCCGCCCGCCTTCAGGGAAATGCAGAACACCTGCGTTTCATCCCGGTTGAAGGCGTCCACCAGCTGCAGCCGCCTTGCCTTCGGCGTGGAGCCGTCCAGCGAGTAAAACCGGATCCCCTCCCTTGAAAGCGCCGCCTTCAGCCGTTCCAGCATGGTGGTGAACTGGGAGAACAGAAGAACCTTGTGCCCGCCCTCCGCCGCGTTCTGAATCAGCTCCAGGCACAGCCGCGTTTTGGCGCTTTCTCCCTCATAACCCTCCAGAAGAAGCCCGGGATCACAGCAAAGCTGTCTGAGCTTCGTCAGCTCCGCCAGGATCTGGATCTTTGCCGTCTGAAATTCCTTCTCGCTCTGCCCGGAAAGCAGCATCACAAGCCGCTGCACATGGGCGTCGTAAAGCTGCCTCTGCTCCCCTTCCATGGCCGCGTACATGTTCTTCTCGATCTTGTCCGGAAGGTCGGAAAGCACATCCTGCTTCAGCCGCCTTAGCACGAAAGGCCGGATCATTTTCTGAAGCCTCTCCGCCGCGCCCTCATCCTCCCGGTTCACAATGGGGGACTCGAATTCCTCCCGGAACCTGGAATAGCCGAACAGATAGCCGGGCATCAGATAATCGAAAATGCTCCACAGCTCGCTCAGCCGGTTTTCCACCGGCGTTCCCGTCAGCGCCAGCCGGAAATCCGCCTGCACCGCCTTGACGGCGCGGGCCGCCTGGGTGGTATGATTTTTGATAAACTGAGCCTCGTCGATGATCTGGGCGGCAAACTCCATGCCTTCATACAGCTCGATGTCCCGCCGCAGAAGATCATAAGAGGTGACAAGCACGCCGCCTGCCTCCGCCGTCTCTCCGAGCGCCAGCTTTCGCTCCTGCCGGCTTCCCGCAGCCAGCCGCGCAGGCAGCCCGGGCGCGAACCGCTCCAGCTCGCTCTTCCAGTTGTACACCAGAGACGCCGGACAGATCACCAGATAACGCCGGGATGTCCCGTTCTGCGCAGCCGCTTCCAGCCTGGCTGTTTCCGGCTCATTCATTTCCAGCCCATTCGATTCCGGCCCGGCCGCCTCCGTCCCCTTTTCTCCCGCGCCTCCCTTTTCCTTCCAGTCCGCAAGCAGAAACGCGATGGCCTGCAGGGTTTTTCCCAGCCCCATATCATCCGCCAGGATCCCGCCGAAGCCGTTTGCCTGCAGCGTCCGGATCCAGCGATAGCCCGTCTTCTGATACCCCCGCAGAACTCCCGCAAGCCCCTCCGGGATCTCATAGTCGCTGTCCTCCACGGTTTTCATGCTCCGCACCAGCGCCCGGAAGCTCTTTCCCCTTTTCAGATTCAGAAAGCCGCTTTCCTCCAGGCTTCCGTCCAGATACAGGGCGCGGTATCCGGGGAGCTGCACGCTTCCCTTTTCCAGCTCCTTCTCTCCCAGTCTGAGCGAGCTTCCCAGCTCGAAAAGGGAGCGGACGCCCGCATCGGACAGATCCACAAAGCTTCCGTCCTTCAGGCGGAAATATTTCCGCTTTCTGTCATACCGGGACAGGATCTGGGCAAGCTCGGAAAGGGGCATCTCCTCACAGGAAAGCTCCAGCTCCAGAAGCCCTCCCGACAGGGAGATCCCCACGCTCACATGGGGAGAGGGCAGCACCCGCATCCCCTTCAGCACATCCGAAATATAGATCTCCGCGCCGAAGGCAGACGCCAGCTCCTGCAGCCGGAATAATCCTTCATGCAGAAAATCGTAGATTTCCGCTTCCCCGGAAAGCACCATCTGATGCCTGTCCGGATCAAAGGCCGTAAAAAAGGACGACACCTGCCCGGAAAACTCCGTCTCCCGCCAGGTATCCCGCTGTCCGGAAAGCGAAGTATCCTCGAACAGATTGTACCGTTCCTGTTCATACACCGAAAACAGCGAGCAGGTGATCAGATCCCTCTGCGGCGCGTCCAGATACAGGGCAAAACCCGCCTGGGGAGGAAGAAAACGTTCCGGATCAAAATCCTTCGTTTTAACCCGGAAATGTCCGGAAAGCACCGGCAGCATGTCCCGCACGAAGGCGGGAAGCTCCGACGGCGCGATATACAGTCCGTTCTTCCCGTAACGGTCCATGAAAAGAAGAAATTCCCGGATCTCCTCCCCCCGTTCCCGGCTGACGCAGAAGATCTTTCCGTCCGCCCAGAAATACATCCCCTGCCTCCCGGTCAGCATGGGCAGCTTTTTCAGCCGGACCAGCGCGCCGCTCCCTTCGGACGAGATCTCCAGCGTCCGTTCGGGTTCTCCGTCCTCCACTCTCCATTCCCGGTCCGTTCCCTCCTCCCGGAGAGGAATGCCGCGCACACTTTCCAGAAAGCCGTCCGCCAGCTCCGCGCTCACCATCAGCTCTTTTTTATAGATGGAGGACAGATAATTTCCCATATAGCTGCTGCCCTTCAGCAGCGTAAAGGTCAGGAAATTCACCAGCGGCCGGTATTCCGGCGCGAACGCCTCCGGATGATGATAAAAAGCGAGCTCCTTTCCGTAGCTCACCCATCCGCTTCCCGCCACCGCGTTCACGAAATCTCCCAGATTCTTCACCACATACAGCCGCCGGCTTCCGATCCGGAAGGTCACCTTCAGGCTTTCCCCATAAAAAGAAAAAGCCGGCTCCAGACGCACCGTTCCCAAAATCTGCCGCTGCGTCAGATTCGCCCGATCCCGCTGTACGAACTGCTCCAGCAGCAGCTCGAACCCGAAGGTGGTGCTCCGGCTTTCCGCCCGCATGGCAGGAAAGGATCTGGAGGCAGAGGATGTCGGGCCGGAAGCTTCTCCCCGCCCGAACGCTTCTCCCCGCCCGGACGTTTCTCCCCGCCCGGACGCCGGGCCGGAATTTCCTGCTCGTCCGGCTGCGGAGGCATCCGTCGGGATCCCATACCAGGCAAGGGTTTTTTTCGTTCTCCCGTCCTCGCCTCTTTTTTCCAGATAATCCAGCAGGACGGCCACACAATGCTTGCACATCCCTGCATAGGAATAAAAAGCCGGGCATTCGCACTCATACTCCAGGATCTCCCGGTAGTCCTCGTCGATCTTGATCTTTACCTCATACAGCTTCTCTCCGCTCCCGCTTACCGTAGCGTCCAGCTGCACCACGTCGAAGCCGTCTTCCTTCTTTTTCTCCCGGGCAAGCCGCCGGACCCCGCCCCTTTGCTGCAGCTCCTCTCCCCTCGCAAAGGTCACGCGGTGACATTCCCTGCGGATATCCGTTCTGTTTAACATCTCTCTGTTTCCTTCCTTTTGCGGCTGTCTGTCTTTTTCCGCAGTCTGTCTATCATGGCTGCCAGCCCGTTTCCCGCAAGCCGCCTTTCACGGCTGCCCGACTTTTCCCGAAAAGCCGGCTCTCACGGCTGCCCTCCCGTTTCCCGCGGTCCGTCTCTCCCGATGAGCCGCCTCAGGCCCAATGCCGCTGCCCCAAGAAGTAGCGCGCACAGCGGCGCAGCGGCAGCCGGAGCCAGCCGGTTTCCCAGCCCTGCCGCATCGATCAGCAGGTACACCGCCAGATTTCCCGCTCCGTGAAACAGCATCGCCGCGGACAGCCTGCCCGTTTTCTCATACACCAGGCACAGGACCATGCCGGTCAGAAAGCCGTAGATTCCCTGCACCGGATTCCCGTGATAAGCGCCGAACAGCAGGGAGGAAAACAGCGCGGCCGCTTTCCATCCGCCGAACAGCTCTCCTGCCTTCCGGTAAAAAATCCCCCGGAACAGAAGCTCCTCGGATACCGGCGCCGCGATCCCGTAAAGCAGGATCCCCGCTTCCAAAGGCACTGCCGCCTGCGCGGCCGCCGTTTCCTGAAAACCCGGAAAAAGTTCCGGAAGCCCGATCAGGGCCAGCAGCAGATTCAGCCCCAGCGCCCACGCTGCGGCGGCAGAAAGCAGGGTCGGCAGCCCCCCGCCATTTCCTGTGCTGCACTGCTTCTCCCTCTTTCCTTCCCTTTTCCAGATCAGATATGCCGGGATCCCTCCCCCAAGCTGCATGAAAATGCTTTCCAGCCCGATTTTCCAGCTGGCAATATCCGAAAGCCCGCCGGAAGATCCCGAAAGCAGCTGCCCGCCCAATCCGCCGGGAAATTCCGAAAGCGGCTGCCCGCACAACACGCCCGCAAAAGCGGAAAGCAGCTGCGCGCACAGCCCGCCCAGCAGCTTTCCGGCCTCACAGGCGAGCAGCGCGGCGATCAGCAGACCTGCTGTCCGGCAGACGCTTCCCCTTCCTGCCTTTTTCTCTCCGATCCCTTTCTTGCTCACGATTCCTCCAGCAGGATCCTTCCCAGCGTTTCCACATCATCCGCGATCCGCCAGGCTCCCGCCTCCTCCAGCTCTCCCGGCTGCGCATAGCCGAAGGATACGCCGATACAGCGGAGTCCCAGCGCCCGCGCGCCGGTCACATCAAACCTCCTGTCTCCCACCATCACAGCATCCGGCAAGCCTGCCTTCTGCCTCATGTCGTCCGTCTGCCCTGCTTTTTCTCCGAGCCGGCGAAGCGCCTCCCGCACCACGTCCTCCTTCTGTGCCAGAGAACCGTCCAGCCCGCTTCCCACCGCCTCGTCGAAATACTGCGCGATATCAAAATGCTCCAGGATCCGCTTCACAAAGGGCTCCGGCTTGCTGGAGGCCACGGCGAGACGGCAGCCCGCCTCCTTCAGCGCAGCCAGCATCTCCTTCATGCCGGGGTACAGCTCGTTTTCATAAATCCCCGTCACCGCAAACCGCTCCCGGTACTTTTCCACCGCCCGGTCCGCAAGCCGCCTCTCCATCCCGTAAAACTCCATAAAGCTTTCCACCAGCGGCGGCCCGATAAACACCTCAAGCTTATCCAGATCCGGCTCCTCGATCCCCATTGCATGCAACGCATACTGCACGCAGCCCGTGATGCCCGGCTTGGGATCCGTCAGCGTCCCGTCCAGATCGAACAAAATATACTGAAACATCGCTTCCTCCAGTCTTGCCGCCGCAGGCGGCAATAAATTCCAGGAATGGCAAAGCCATTCCCCGGCAGGACACGCAGTGTCATGCACGCCTCCAGTCTTGCCGCCGCAGGCGGCATTCCATTCATGTCCGCCAGACCGGCGGACTCCATTTTCCCACTATAGCAGAGTCCGCCCGGGAAGTCAAAGGTATGCCGTTCCCCGCGGCTGGAATTTTTCCTTGACATTCCCCCGTTAAGACCTTATAGTAAAAAAGTATTTTACATATTGATGCACGCTAGGGGAGCCGATTGCTGAGACTGAGATTTCCGCGGAAATCTCTGACCCTTACCACTTGACCCGGATAATGCCGGCGTAAGGAAGCGGATCAGTGCAGATCAGACCAGGGAAGGATATGTCTGACGGAAAGATATTTCCTTTCGCCGGAGTTGTTCTTTTGCATGCCCGTACAGGCGGCAAAAGCAGCTTCTGTATCTGAAAGCAGCTTTGCCGAATCTCCCTTTGCGTACAGAATACCAGGGAGGTTTTTTTATGAACAAAAGTTCCATCACCATCAGTCAGATCGTCTTTTCCGGCGTCGCCATCGCTCTCGCGACCGTGATCGCCACCGTCATCAAGCTGCCCAGCCTTCCGAACGGCGGCTCCGTCACCCTCTTTTCCATGCTGATCGTCTGCCTCATCGGCTACTGGTACGGACCTAAGGTGGGCATCGTCGCCGCCCTCGCCTACGGCGTTCTCCAGTTCATCACCGGCCCTTATGTGGTACATCCCGCGCAGGTCCTTCTGGATTATCCGCTGGCCTTCGGAGCCCTCGGCCTCTCCGGCTTCTTCAGCAAGTCGAAGCACGGCCTGCTCAAGGGATATATCGCGGGAGTCATAGGCCGCTTCTTCTTCCATGAGATCTCCGGCTTCATCTTTTATACGGCCTACGTTGGCTCCTTCGGCGGAAACGTGGCCGCCATGTGGGCTTCCACCCTGTACAACTTGAGCTACATCCTGCCGGAAGCCATTCTCACCGTCATCCTTCTCGCTCTTCCGCCCGTGGAAAAAATGATGGGAAGGCTGAAGACGATGGCCGTATCCCGCTGATCTCCCCCAGCCCGATTTCCGCGAAGCCCGGCCGTCCCACAGCAAAAAGCTGTTCTCCGGCCGCCGGCAGAGCGTACGCGCATAAAAAACCGGCGCATGCCCATGGGTCTTCTCCCACCGGTATGCGCCGGCTTTCTTTTATGATAACTTTTTTCTTTTTCTCAGTCTGATCAAAAGGATGACCGCCCCGATCACATCCGCCACGAAAAACAGATGCAGGATCCCGAGCACAGCTGCCGCGCGGCCGGAAAGCGTCCCTTCCCTTTTTCCTCTGACGACCGCATTCAGTCCGTAAGAGGATGTGGTCAGCATCAGCAGCCAGCAGATCACGGCAAAGATCATGGCCACAATGGGAGAAACAAAGATCAGGGCCGGCACCACCATCGCCAGCAGGAACAGCAGCCCAACCAGAAACAGAGTCAGATGAAAGGGGATATGCGCCAGCTTGATCAGAAGATCCCAGAAAGCAAGCCGCTCTGCCTCCCCCTTCCAGCAGCAGGCGCAGGCAATATTCATCCCGTACACTGCAAGAGTGAGCGGGATATACATCAGAAAAAGAACCGTCCCTGCCGTATCTCCCGGCAGATACAGAAGCGCGATCCCCAGGTAAGGCCACAGCATCAGAATGATCGCAGACAGCTTTAATGATCTCATCCGATCTTCCCCCTTTATCCTCATCTTTTATTTCCCTCATCCACCTCTGCTGAGCACAGGCCTTCAGCAGTATTTGGATGATAAAAAAGCCTTTGAACATCTGTCCAAAAGCTTTTTCTACGACCCAGATCGGACTCGAACCGACGACCTCCGCCGTGACAGGGCGGCGCTCTAACCAACTGAGCCACTAGGCCGTATGATCACTGCTTTCACAGTTATCAAAAGAGGAATATACCCTCAAAACCGAACACTGAATTCCAATCCTTCAGACTTTCGTCTGCTCCATCCGTCCTTTGGTTAAGCCCTCGACCGATTAGTACTTATCAGCTCCATGCATTACTGCACTTCCACCTTAAGCCTATCTACCTCATACTCTCTAAGGGGTCTTACTTACTGGGATATCTCATCTTGAGGGGGGCTTCACGCTTAGATGCCTTCAGCGTTTATCCCTGCCGGACTTGGCTACTCTGCCATGGCTCTGGCAGCCAACAGATACACCAGCGGTCCGTCCATCCC
>DXDD01000018.1 GCA_019115665.1 Candidatus Eisenbergiella pullistercoris
GCAATAGTATTATTACACATATGAAGTTTTTTTACAATCGATATGTGAAAGATTTTTGCGGTTTGCCGCAAAAATCTTAAATAGAAATCAGTGCGAGAAGGGCGGATTTATCCGGAAAATGAAAAAGGGTATTGACTAAATGAGGGGGCAAGGTGTTAAGATAGTATTCAGTTTTGACAGAAAAAGAAGGGGCTGCTTTGGAGAGAAAATTCCTGTAGTCATCCAGCCTGTACGTATGGCACGATCGTATTGTTGCGAAGCGGAATATTCCAAGAATATTCCAGATATTTTCCAGAAGGAAAATCGGACGAAGAAAAAACGAGTGTGGATGGAAGGGGTACAGGTTTTTCAGGAAAACAGAATAGTTTCAAAGAAACAGACGCCATGAAGGCATCGGAATCCCCTCAGGGGAGAAGGTCTTCATGGCTTTTTTGACGTTCATGAGAATTTTAATGTAGGAAGATTAAAAGGAAAAATCACCTGCGTGATTTCTCCTCGCGGCCTCAGCGTACCGCTTCGGCAAGGAGGTAAGAATGGAAAGAAAAAACGTGACAACAGCGCTCTGCACGGCCCTGCTTCTGGCATCCGCCGTTCTCGGCGGATGTGGAGGGCCGGCCGGGGAGCAGAACGCAGGGCAGAATAGCGCGCAGGCCGCGCAGACGGAACAGACAGCATCGGAAGCGGCGGGTTCCCCGGAGGCGGCCGCACAGCAGACAGCGGAGGAAGCCTCAGTCATCGTGACCATGCCCACGACCTCGGAGCCGGAGGCGGGCTTTGATCCGGTCTACGGCTGGGGCGCGGGAGAGCATGTGCACGAGCCGCTGATTCAGAGCACGCTGACCACCACCACGGCGGATCTTAAGATCGGGATGGATCTGGCTGTGGATTATTCGGTGTCGGAGGACGGCCTGCTGTGGACAGTGACCATCCGGGACGACGCTTATTTTACGGACGGGGAGAAGCTGACCGCTTCGGATGTGGCTTTTACCTATAATCTCTGCGCCGAAAACAGCAGCGTGAACGATTTTACCATGCTGGAGAGCGCGGAGGCGGTGGATGACGTGACGGTGGAATTTCATATGAACCGGCCTTTTTCCATCTGGCCCTATACCATGGCGGTGGTGGGAATCGTGCCGGAGCATGCCTATGATGAAAATTACGGAAGCAATCCCATCGGCTCCGGCCGCTACATTCTGAAGCAGTGGGACCGGGGACAGCAGGTGATCCTGGAGGCCAACGCGGATTATTACGGCGGAGAGGTGAAAATGAAGCGGGTCACCGTCCTTTTCATGGAGGAGGACGCGGCGCTCGCGGCAGCCATGGCCGGACAGGTGGATGTGGCGCATACCGCCGCTTCCTATGCGGATCAGGCGCTGGAAGGCTACGGCCTGATGCGGGCGGAGAGCGTGGATAACCGGGGAATCAATCTGCCCGCTGCGGCCGCCCACGACGAGAACGGCGTGACGGTGGGGAACGATGTGACCAGCGATATCGCCATCCGCCGGGCCGTCAACATCGGGATTGACCGGGAGGAAATGATTGAAAATGTGCTGAACGGCTATGGAACGCCGGCTTACAGTGTGTGCGACAAGCTGCCCTGGTACAATGAGGCTTCCGAGGTGACATACGATCCGGAGGAGGCGGTGCGCATTCTGGAGGAAGCGGGCTGGAGGGAAGGAAAGGACGGCATCCGGGAAAAGAACGGGGTGCGGGCCGCTTTTACCCTGATGTACCAGCCGGACGACTCGGTGCGGCAGGCGCTGGCGGCGGATCTGGCCAACCAGTGCGCCCGTCTTGGCATCGAGGTGACGCTTCAGGGCGCGGGCTGGGACGTGGCCTATACCAACGCCCTGTCCCAGCCGTTAGTGTGGGGCTGGGGGGCGCATACTCCCATGGAGCTGTACAATATTTACCATACGGCGGAAGGAAGCGGCAGCGCCCGGTATTCGCCTTATTCCAATGAGACGGTGGACAGATACATGGACGAAGCGCTGGCGGCGGACAGTCTGGAGGAAGCTTACGGGCTGTGGCAGAAGGCGCAGTGGGACGGCGGCACGGGAGTGACCCAGGAGGGAGACATCCCCTGGGTATGGCTTTGCAACGTGGATCATCTGTATTTTGTGAGGGACGGCCTGCAGATTGCGGAGCAGAAAATCCATCCCCACGGCCATGGCTGGTCCCTGGTCAATAACGTGGATCAATGGCAGTGGGAGATGTGAGGCATCTGAAAAAACGGTACGGAGGATGAAGTGAAAGAGATTTTGTACGGTATTTTCAAAAATTTCATAAAAATGCTTCTTCTTCTCCTTGCGGTCAGCGCCGTCACCTTCGCGCTGGTGAGCCTTTCTCCCGTCGATCCGCTCCAGGCCAACGTGGGACAGGCGGCGCTGGGAACCATGAGCGAAGGGCAGCGGGAAAAGCTGGAGGAATACTGGGGCGTGAACGAACCGCCCCTGAAACGGTATCTGGGATGGCTGTCGGACGCCCTGCATGGGGATATGGGAACCTCTCTTTTATACCGGAGGCCGGTATGGGAGGTGATCGGAGAAAAGCTGGAAAATTCGCTCCTTCTGCTCGCCGTCTCCTGGCTCCTTTCCGGCTTGCTGGGCTTCGCCCTGGGCATGGCAGCGGGAGCGAACGCGGGCAGATGGCCGGATCAGCTGATCCGGGGGTACTGCCTGGTGATCGCGGCAACGCCGGTGTTCTGGCTGGCGCTGCTTCTGCTTCTGGTATTCGCCGTGCAGCTCGGCCTGTTTCCGGTGGCGCTGAGCGTCCCCATCGGTATGGACGCGGATCAGGTTACGCTGGCGGACCGGCTGTACCATGCGGTGCTGCCCGCGCTCGCTTTAAGCGTCACGGGCGTGTCCAATATCGCTCTGCACACCAGGGAGAAAATGACGGAGGTGATGGAGAGCGACTACATGCTGTTTGCCCGGGCCAGAGGAGAGGGAAAATGGAGACGGATCAGGAGGCATGGGCTGAGAAATCTCCTGCTTCCCGCCGTCACCCTGCAGTTTGCCTCCGTCAGCGAGATCATCGGCGGCTCCGTGATGGTGGAACAGGTCTTTTCTTATCCGGGACTGGGACAGGCGGCGGTGACCGCGGGCCTGGGAAGCGACGTGCCCCTTCTGATGGGGATCACCGTGGCGACAGCGGCCATCGTTTTTGCCGGAAATTTTCTGGCGGATCTTCTGTACGGCGTGGTGGACCCGCGCATGCGCAGGGGAAGGAGGGAGAAGGCTTCGGTATGAAGAAAAGGATATGGCTCAACGGCCGGAAAAGGACGCTTCTGCTTTTCCTCGCGGCGGTGGTCCTGCTGGCGGGAATCGGCGCGGCGGGAGCCTTCTGCCATGACGCGGCTTTACTGACTGATTTTTCCCGGAAGGACCGGATGCCCTGCCCGGCCTATCCTTTCGGCACGGACTGGATGGGAAGGGATATGCTGAAAAGGACGCTGGCCGGGCTTTCTCTGAGCCTGCGGATCGGCCTGCTGACGGCGGGGATCAGCGCTCTTCTCGCTCTGGCGCTGGGGACTGCCGCCGCGGTGGCGGGCAGATGGGCGGACGCCTGCATCGGCTTTGTCATCGATATGCTGATGGGGATTCCTCATATTCTGCTGCTTCTGCTGATCTCCTACGCCTGCGGCAGGGGAATGCGCGGCGTGGTGATCGGGGTGGCGCTCACCCACTGGCCCTCCCTGGCCCGTCTGATTCGGGGAGAGGTGCTGCAGTTAAAGGAAAGCGAGTACGTCCGGACCGCCGCCCGGCTTGGAACGGGGCGGCTTCAGATCGCGGTCAGACACATGCTGCCCCATCTGTTTCCCCAGTTTGCGGTGGGGCTGGTACTCATGTTCCCCCACGCCGTTCTGCATGAGGCGAGCGTCACCTTTCTGGGCTTCGGCCTGCCCAACGAAGAACCGGCCATCGGCGTGATCCTGTCGGAAAGCATGCGTTACCTGATCACGGGAAACTGGTGGCTCGCCCTGTTTCCCGGCCTGATGCTGGTGCTGACCGTGATGCTTTTTTACGCGGCGGGAGGCGCCCTGAAGAAGCTCCTGGATCCTGCCAGCGCGCAGGAGTGAGGCGGATGCGGCCCGCCTGCCGCCGCAGGCGATCCGGAAGGGCGGGCCGGATTTTCCTGCGGTACGTTTCGTACGGCCTGCGCGGCAGAGGCGCGGACCTGACCGGGCAGCAACAGAGGACTGATGACAAACAAACGGGAGAGCGGCAGAACAGGAGAACGGAAGAACAGGAGAACGGCGCGTAATGGAAAAAACAGATGTCATGAAAAAAGATACGCCGGAGGCGGCACAGGAGCTTCTCTCCATTGAGAATCTTTCCATCCGTTTCCGGCAGTATGAAAATGGAAGAGGGCGGCGGGCCTTCCGACAGGCTTTTCTACCGGTGATCACGGATCTGAACGTGACGGTTCGCCGGGGAGAGGTCGTGGCTGTGGTGGGGGCCAGCGGATCGGGAAAGAGCCTTCTTGCCCACGCGGTGCTCGGCCTGCTGCCGGCCAACGCTTTTCTGGAGGGAAGCATCCGGTACAGAGGAAGGAGGATCGGCCCGCAGGACAGGGCTGCAGGCGGAGCGCTTTTTGCGGACAGACAGGAGCCCGGCGGCACAGGGGGCATCGCTCTGGTGCCCCAGAGCGTGACCTGGCTGGACCCGCTGATGAAGATCGGAAAGCAGGTGCTGGCCGGGAGAAGGACGGCTGCGGCAAAGGAACGGATGCGGACGCTGTTTGCCGGATACGGACTTTCGGAAGAGGTGGAGAAGCGGTATCCCCATGAGTGCTCCGGCGGCATGATCCGGCGCATCCTTCTCGTGGCGGCGCTCATGGACGATCCGGAGCTGATCATCGCGGACGAGCCCACGCCGGGCATGGACGAGGCGCTTGCCGGACAGGCCATGGAGGAGCTGCGGGAGTTCGCGGATGCGGGGAAGGGCGTGCTGCTGATCACCCACGATATCGAGCTGGCGCTTCGGGGAGCGGACCGGATCGCCGTCTTTTATGCGGGAACCACGGTGGAGGTGGCGGAAGCGGCGGATTTTGAAAAGGAGGAGCTGCTGCGCCATCCTTACACAAAAGCCCTGTGGAGGGCCATGCCGGCAAACGGCTTTTCTCCGATCGAGGGAAGCCAGCCTTACGCAAAGGACCTTCCGGAAGGCTGCGTGTTTCAGGAGCGCTGCCCCTGGTTCGGGGAGGAGTGCCGGAAGGAGATTCCGCTCCGGCAGGTCCGGGGAGGACTGGTGCGGTGCGTTCGGGTGTGATGCGTACAGGCGGGATGTGCACGGCGAAAGACGTCCGGACGATAGGCGCACGGACGAAAGAGGCCCGGGCGAAAGACGCCCCGGTGAAAGGTACATGAAACCCCGGCGGAAAGGACGGGACAGGCATCCCGAAGGAAGACAGAGAGGGCGGACGGTCCCCTGCCCTGGAAGGAGAGGAAAACGTATGCTGGAAGCGAAGAGTCTGAATTTTTCCTATGAAAAGAAATCTTCTTCCCGAAAGATTCTGGAGGATGTGAACCTGTCCGTCTCTCCGGGGGAGCGGGTGGGAATCCTTGCGCCCAGCGGAGCGGGAAAAACCACCCTTCTCAAACTCCTGGGCGGATATCTTTTCCCGGACTCCGGCCGGGTGCTTGTGGACGGGAAGCCGCTTCCGGAGAAGGGACACTGCCCGGCGCAGCTCATCTGGCAGCATCCGGAAAAGGCGGTGAATCCCAGACTCCGGCTGGGAAAGACGCTGGCGGAGGGCGGACCGGAGAACCCGAAGCTGGAGCGCCGCCTGGGCATCCTGCCGGAATGGAAAAACCGTTTTCCTCAGGAGCTTTCCGGCGGAGAGCTGCAGCGCTTCTGCATCGCCAGGGCGCTGGGGCCGGGAACGAAATATCTGCTCTGCGACGAGATCAGCACCATGCTGGACCTGATCACCCAGGGCCAGATCTGGCGATTCCTGCTGGAAGAGACGGCGGAAAGAAAAATCGGAATGGTGATTACCAGCCACAGCCGGGAGCTTCTGGATCATGTCTGCACCAGACAGATCCGGCTCGACGCGCTGTAAACGATGGCGGACGCGCACCTGTATCAGGATTTCTTCTTGACAAAAAGCACCATATACGATACATTTATATGTATCATATATGGTGCTTTTGCGTGGAAAGGAGAAACTGGCAAACGAAAGTCACATCTGCGAAAGGGAGTTACATGGCAATGAGCGAATTGAAGAACAGGAATACGCTCCAGATATTCGAAGATAAAAAAATCCGTACCGCATGGGATGAGGAACAGGAAGAATGGTATTTTGCCATTGTGGATGTGATTGCGGTTTTAACGGACAGCCCCAATCCTCAAACCTATTGGCGCGTAATGAAAAAGCGGTTAAAAGATGAAGGCAATGAAACCGTTACAAACTGTAACGCTTTGAAAATGACCGCTGCGGACGGTAAACAAAGATTGACCGACGTTGCCAATACGGAGCAGCTATTGCGGATCATTCAGGCTGTTCCCGCTCCGAAAGCCGAACCTTTTAAGATGTGGCTGGCAAGGGTGGGGCAGGAACGGATTGAGGAAACGATTGATCCGGAGCAGGCTATTGACCGTGCATTGGAAACTTATCTGAAAAAAGGCTATTCCGAAGAATGGGTACATCAGCGCCTTTTGGCAATCCGGATCCGCAATGAACTGACGGATGAGTGGCAAAAGCGTGGTGTGGAGAAGGGGAAGGAATATGCAATCCTGACAGATGAAATTTCCCGTGCGTGGTCCGGTATGACAACACGACAGTATAAAAAGCTGAAAGGCTTGAAGAAAGAAAACCTTCGGGATAATATGAGTGATTTGGAGCTGGTCCTGACGATGCTGGCCGAGGCATCCGCCACTGATATATCCAAAGTATCAAATCCACAGGGCTTTTCTGAAAATCAGGACGTAGCACGTCGTGGCGGCAAGGTGGCAGGGATTGCCAGGAGGGCTCTCGAAGTTGAAACCGGTAAGCCGGTGGTTACGTCCCAAAACGCAAAAGACTTTCAGCAGCTCATAACAGACATTGTAGAGGATGCCGCTGCCCTGTCGGAACATCCGGTGGGAAAAGACGATAATACGGGCGAATAACTGCATACTATATTTCGTATAAAAGGAGGAACTCTGATGAATGAGACGTTATCTGTGTATCTGAATCTTGATCCGGAAAGGAGAATCGAAAATGAAGTATTGATCAGAAGGATCGACAAGCTGCTTCTGACGGTGGGAATGAAGTATTCCGGCGTCATGAACATGTATATTCCAACGGACCGGCAGAAACGGGACCAGATCGTTTTTCAGGCGGAGGTTCTGCTGAGAGAGACGGACTGGCTGAAGGATCTTCTGGCCTATACCCTGGTTGGGACGCTGACGAATGCATGCCCGATGGAAGAAATCCTGACAGACGCGATGTCGAATCCTTCTCCGGAGAAATTGTGGTATTACGAACAATATTATCAGAAGACGCATGAGCTTCCGCATGCGGTTGTGGTGGATGAGAATAAACAGCTCAGAGACGGTTATATTTCATATCTTCTGGCCAAAAAGTACCATGTACCCGTAGAGATCTGTGAAATGGTATCTGCCCAGCCGTTAAGAAAGATCGTCAAAGGAATGCATGTGGAGTTTTCCGACGGAAAATGGAGAAAGAAAAGCGATAAACGCTGCATCTGGATCTATTCATTAAGAGAGCCGGTCGTCCCGGGCGATATCCTGATGGCGAATACAAAGACAGGAGCGGATTTTATCTGCGTGCACAGGATCGAATATACAGCCGGCAGGGAATTCTGCTCGAAATATGCGAAGATCAGACAGCATATGAATACGAATATGGAAGAAGGGGAAAGCACGCATCATGAGAAATAGCATGGACTATATTTATATGGCGGACGACCAGAAAATCCTCATCGAGGTGGAGCAGAAAAGCACCAGGAAGTCCGTCATAGAGCAGTATGTACAGTGCCGGAAAGCGCAGGGAATAACGCAGGCGGAGCTCGCAAGAAGAACGGGAATCCCGAGAAGCAATATCACCAGATTTGAAAGCGGCAGCTATAATCCGTCGCTGGAGCTGCTGGTGCGGATCGCGGCGGCACTTGGGATGGAGCTGCAGATGAGTCTGACGGAAAAAGAGTGATTTTAAATCGAATAATGGTATGCGCACAGGGCGGCAGTCTGTGCCGGGGATAGTTTGTAAAGGAAACAGAGCGAGTTGAGAGGACAAAAGCAGAAAAACAGAAAAACTGTGTAACGGGAATGATTAACGTTTTTCTGCATAAAATTTTGATGGAAAGCCCTGTTGACTTTCCTCTTTGCACTTGCTAGTATGTAGGTACAAAGAAAGTTTACCACTGACCGATATGTGGTATATAAATGGTCGGGTTGAAAGTTTACCG
>DXDD01000019.1 GCA_019115665.1 Candidatus Eisenbergiella pullistercoris
CGTCTGTTCAGATATTCCTTAATATCTTTCACGCCCATCACATATTCATAAGGATCATATTCCTCCATGGCCATAAGCTGAAGTTCTCTGAAATCATTGCTGTTCAGGATCCCATCCGCTTCTATTTCTATCTCATTGCTTTTCTGTTCCAGCAGGTTCTCCGCATAATCCATCTGGATCCGCGCCACCCGCATGAGGGAGCTCTGAAGGCTGACGGCGCTGTAATGATACAAAAGCAGGAAGCTCACTATGATCATGATAAAAAAGAAAACAAAAATCATATAGATGGATTTTATTTTTTTCATGGCAATCCTCATTCCGGAACATCAGCGATACGGTAAGCTTCTATCGGTCCCCTCTTTCATGCACGGCAGGGACTGCCGCTTTTGCGGCAGTCCCTCAATTATGCCTTCGTGTTGCTGTTTCCTGTTATTTTACGGTCTCATACCAGGCGTTCACCTCTTCGGTGATCTGGTCGCCTCCCTGCGCCTTCCATTCCTCCACAAACGTATCAAAGGCCTCGATGGGTTCGTTTCCATAAATGATATTGGTATAGGTCTGCTTCTCCATGGTCTGAAGCTGTTCCCAGTTCTTCTTCATGGTTTCCGTGGGTTCCCCATTGAAAAGATTGGAAATCAGCTCGTCCCTGTGTTCTCCCGCGATCACATAGCCTTCCGCCGTATCCGGGGTCCTCTCAAACGAAGCCGCCGCTCTGATCTGCGCGCTGCTCTCCGCAGTCTTCCCCTCTTTGACATCCAGGTAGGGCTGCATGGTATCGATTCCAGGCGAATTCTTCAGAACCGTTGATTTTCCGGGCATGAAGGGATCCGTAACCGGCGGATCAAACAGGGTGGAATCGAACACAACTTCGCCGTCAACGATATCGTAATCATATCCTTCCAGATAGCCGTACTGGAAGTCTCCCGTGCCAAACGCCGCGTCATAGAGCCAGTCATAGTAAACGAAGAAGGCTTCCATGTTATTGAAATCCTTGCTGAACATCAGCCATCCGTCGTTCACCTGAGCAGTCTGGTATGTGGGGTCTCCATTGTCCTGAAGGATATTGGGGTAAGCCTTAATAACCGCGTCCGGCGCAACCGTCGTCACGTCTCTGACGGAATCAATGGCCCAGGGCCTTCCGATGAAGATGCCTGCCTTGCCTTCCGTAAACTGCATCATCGCGTCCCATGCGCCCGTGGCCGCAGCCTCCTGGAACATCCAGCCGTTCGCGTGCCACTGAGCCATCCTTTCCAGGGCCTTTCGGTTTCCTTCCTGAATGGAACCGTACACCAGCTGACCGTTCTCATCCTCCTGCCAGGTACCCGGCAGATATTTTCCTGCGTAAGCGGAGAACAGGGGAACCGGATCAGCCACCCATCCTGTATTATAAATGCTGTCGCCCGCATAAGTAAAGCCGTATGTATCGTCCTGGCCGTTTCCGTCCGGATCGTCCTCTGTAAACGCACGGATCACTTCTTCAAATTCGTCCATATTGGTTGGCGCTGAAAGGCCGAGATTATCCAGCCAGTCCTGCCGGATCACCATCACCTGTCCTTCTGTCAGGCAGGGGGCGCAGGCAATGCCATAGGTCTTACCATCCTTTGTGACCGGATAGAAGGTTTCCGGATACTGATCATAAATTTCCTTCAGCCTGTCCGGCATATAATTTTCAATGTCCTCATCGAGTGCCTTCACCTGACCGGATTCAATCATATCGGCGATCATCTGCGTGCCGTATACCGGAAATACGTCGGGCAGCTCTTCGGAACCTGTAAGGGCCAGTCTCAGCTTGGTGTCATAATTGGCCGCATCGCCGCCCAGCAGGGTAGTTTCCATTTTGATCCCGAGCTTTTCTGCCGCCAGATCCACCATCGGATTTTTGTTGATATCCTCACCGTCCCCATATCTTCCGGTATTTTCATCCAGCTGCTTGGCAATGGTGATCGTAATCTGCGGATCATACTTTCCTTCCGCGTTTCTGGTTCCCGCCGTTTCCACAGTGCCTCCCTGGCCGCCGCAGCCTGCGATGAGCATCGCGGCAGCAAGCGCCAGGGCCGTTGCTTTTCCTGCTTTTTTCATTTCCTTCTTCCTCCTTCATAATAAAAGTCAAATTATTCCTTTACCGCTCCCATCACGATTCCTTTTACAAAATATTTCTGCAGAAAAGGATATACCAGAAGGATCGGTAACGCTCCTATGAATACCTGAGCCGCCTTTATGGTCCGTTCCGACATGGCCGCGGCTGAGGTGGGATCCAGGGAAAGATCCTGCTGATTCCCCTGAACCACAATGACCTGCAGGAACGAGGCCAGCGGATAGTTCTTGGTATCCGACATATACAAGATCCCGGTGAACCATTCGTTCCAGTTTCCCACCATGATGAAAAGAGCCACCGTGGCAAGTCCGGCCTTCGACAGAGGCAAATAGATTTTCCGAAGCACCGTAAAAAAGCTCGCTCCGTCGATCAGCGCCGCCTCCTCCAGGGATTTGGGAATGGATCTGAAAAAATTCATGATCAGGATCAGGTTATAGCAGCTGAAGGCTCCCGGCAGCACGTAGACCAGAAAATTATTCTTCAGCCCCAGAGCCGAGTTGACCAGGTAGGTAGGGATCAGGCCTCCGCCAAACAGCATGGTAAATACGAAGAACCACATGAGCTGCGTCCTTCCCCTGAAGTCCTTGGACAGCGCATACCCCGCCGTTGTGATGAGAAACATGCTGAGTACGGTTCCAAGTCCTGTTCTCAGAAAGGAGATCACAAGGGATCGTATGAAGTTATTATTCTGAAAGGTCTTTTCATAGGCAAGCAATGTGAAATCAATAGGCCAGAACGTTACCGCCCCGCTGTTGGCCGCGCTCTTTCCGCTCAGTGAAATGGCAAACAGATTGACGAGCGGAAGCAGACACAGAAGGGCCATGGTGAGCAGAAACGCTGTGTTGCAGATCACAAATATTTTTCTGCTGACAGATGTACGACGCATCTTTTATCTCCTCCCATCAGAAAATCCGGTATCCGGCGAATCTGTATGCCAGCTTATAGGCAACGGCGGTAAGCAGCAGTCCGATGCCGGACTTGAAAAGCCCCACCGCGGTTCCGAAGCTGTACTGTCCATTTACGAGAGACTGCCGGTACACATAGGTGTCGATCACATCTCCCGTGCTGTAGGTAAGCGGAGAATACAGATTGAAGATCTGGTCGAAGCCGGCGTTAAGCACATTCCCCAGGCTGAGCGTAGCCATGACAATGATCATCGGCATGATTCCGGGCAGCGTTATGTAAAGCGTCTGCTGCCACTTATTCGCGCCGTCCATCTCCGCTGCCTCATAAAGGTTCTGATCAATGTTGGATATGGCCGCAAGGTACACGATCATTCCGAATCCGAAGCCCTTCCACAGATCCGACAGGACAACGATCTGACGGAACATCCCCGCTTCTCCCAGGAAAAAGATGGGTTCCATTCCCAGTGCCTTCAGACAGGCATTCACGATTCCGTCCATCCCCAGAATATCTCTCAGCATGCCTGCCACCGTAACCCAGGACAGGAAGTGCGGCAGGTAAACCAGCGTCTGGATACATTTTTTCAGTCCAAGCTGCTTTACCTCGTTCAGAAGCAGCGCCATGATCACAGGCACCACCAGACCCAGGACAATTTTGCTCACAGAAATGATCAGCGTGTTGATGATTGCCTGATAGGACTCCTTAAATTCAAAGATCTGCCGGAAGTTTTCCAGCCCTATGAATTCTGAGCCAAAAATCCCAAGCCATGGCTTATAGTTCTGAAAAGCCATCAGCAGGCCTCCCATTGGAATATAGCAGAAGATGACCGCAAAGATCATCGACGGCAGTACCAACAGGTACAGAGGCCAGTTATGCCGGAATTCTTTTCTCCAGTCCACGCGGGCTGTCCGCGCCGCGCTTTCTGCGCGTTCCCTGTTTTTTTTCATTTTCCGTTCACCTCATTTCTTTCTAAAAAAGATTATAGATGATTGATTCCTCATAACAAATGCCTCGTTTTTAAGATTATGTCCCCATTTTTAAGCATTTCCTGTTTGTATTATTAAGCTGGACACAAAACGGCTGAAGGAATGAAAATACTCACTCCTTCAGCCGTTCTTTCGCTTCTGATTTAATTTTGCGATGACACATCCTTTTTCTTCCTGCAGATCGTATTTCCCAGAATGATCATGACCAGACAGACCGCCAGGATCAGCATGGCGGCGATCCCCGCAAAGGACGCCGGAAGCACGTTTTCAAACAGCCCCAACACCAGGATGATCCCGTCTATAACCGCAATTCCGGCTCCCATCATCCTGCACAGCTTCTTCGCGTCGTATTTCTCCCGCTCCTTTTCCGATGCCGTATTGTATCCGGCGATCAGCCAGCTTCCATGGCCGGAAAGCAGAACGGCGGACAGGATTCCAAGTACAATAAAAACGGCCCAGATCACCCAGTCCGGCCCATTTGAGGTATCCGCCAGCGTCATAACCGCATTTCTCCTTTTCTTTTTCCGCCTGAAAAACAGATTCCCTGTGGGGCCGGCGCTGTCCGCTTCCAAATCCCACAGGGCTGTCCTGTCTTTCTTTCAGTCTTTCTTTTCGTCGTTCTCCGCGCTGTCGCCCCGCGCCCTCCAGGAAAGCGCCGCTCACGCCTCAGTCGTTCTCTACGCTGTAGTTAGGCTGCTTCCAAGGAAGCGCCTATTTATGGTTTAGTCGTTCTCCACGCTGTAGTTGGGCGCTTCCTTGGTGATATGGATGTCGTGAGGATGGCTCTCTCTGAGGGCGGCGGCGGAGATCTTGATGAACCTGCCGTTCTCCTTCAGTTCGTCGATGGTGTGCGCGCCACAGTAGCCCATGCCGGCACGGATGCCGCCAACCAGCTGGAACACGGTGTCCTCTACCGTTCCCTTATAGGCGACGCGGCCTTCCACGCCTTCCGGCACCAGCTTCTTGGCGTCAGACTGGAAATAGCGGTCCTTGCTGCCGTTTTCCATGGCGGAAATGGAGCCCATGCCGCGGTATACCTTGTATTTTCTTCCCTGGTACAGCTCGAAGGTTCCGGGGCTCTCGTCGCAGCCTGCGAAGATGCTTCCCATCATGCAGACGTTTCCGCCGGCGGCGATGGCCTTGGTCATGTCTCCGGAATACTTGATGCCGCCGTCCGCGATGATCGGGATGCCGTATTCCTTCGCCACCTCATAGGACTTCATGATCGCCGTTACCTGCGGCACGCCGATGCCGGCGACTACGCGGGTGGTGCAGATGGAGCCGGGGCCGATGCCCACCTTTACCGCATCCGCTCCCGCTTCGATCAGGGCCTTCGTGCCCTCGCCGGTGGCGACGTTTCCGGCAATGACCTGCAGATCCGGGAATTTTTCCTTGATCATGCGCAGGCAGCGCAGCACGTTTTCAGAATGTCCATGGGCGGAATCCAGAACCACCACATCTACCTTGGCGTCCACAAGAGCGCTCACGCGGTCGAGCACGTTCGCGGTGATTCCCACGCCCGCGCCGCACAGCAGGCGTCCCTGGGCGTCCTTGGCGGAAAGGGGATATTTGATGGTCTTCTCAATGTCCTTGATGGTGATCAGGCCCACCAGGTTGAAATCCTTATCTACAATAGGAAGCTTTTCCTTCCTTGCCTTCGCAAGGATCTTCTTCGCTTCCTCCAGGGTGATGCCTTCTCTTGCGGTGATCAGGCCCTCGGAGGTCATGGATTCCTTGATCTTCTTCGTGAAGTCTGTTTCAAATTTGAGATCCCGGTTGGTGATGATGCCGACCAGCTTACGGCCTTCCGTGATCGGTACGCCGGAAATGCGGAACTTCGCCATCAGGTTGTCCGCATCCTGAAGGGTATGCTCGGGAGAAAGGGAAAATGGATCGGTAATGACTCCGTTTTCTGAACGCTTTACCTTATCCACCTCTTCTGCCTGCGCTTCAATAGACATGTTCTTGTGAATGATTCCGATACCGCCCTGCCTGGCCATCGCGATCGCCATTCTGTGCTCGGTAACGGTATCCATTCCGGCGCTCATCATCGGAATGTTCAGCCTGATCTTCTTCGTCAGCCAGGTCGAAAGATCAACCTGATTCGGAATTACCTGAGAATAGGACGGAACCAGCAGCACGTCGTCAAAGGTAATGCCTTCGCCAATAATCTGACCCATTGTGTCTCCTCCTTCTGTGATGGTGTTTCCGCGTCTGTCCGCGTCAGGCGGACAAATGTCCGGGAACGTTGCATATTTCCGTAACATAAAACTGCCAGTAAAATTTACTGACAGTTTTGTGTTTTAAGAAGTGTACCAGACTTGCCGGAAAATGTCAATCCGTAAATACCTTTCTGGGAGCGATGGACTTGATCGCCGCCACCATCTCCGCATTCGGCTCGAAAATGACCCGCTTCTCTCCATTATAAATCATGCAGTAACGCTTATCCGGCTGCTCTTCCATGCCGGAGCTGTAATCCACGTTCTTCAGCTGCCTGTTTTTGAATTCGTCCATGTGCCAGGACTTCATCGGGGCCAGCATCTCCATCCGGCCCAGGTCGAAGGTCTCCACCTTCTTCCTCCTGCTCTTCGCCAGGATCTTGTCCACGGAAAGCTGCCGGTCCACATACAGGTATTCGTATTCCAGGCTGGCGTTCAGCCCCACAAAATAAGCTCCCACGCCCGCGGCAACCGCCACGATCAGGAACAGAATGCCTCCGATGGTTCCCAGAAGGAAGGCAATCACCGTGATCACGATCAGCAGGATCTTCAGCGCGGTAAGGGGGCCGCTGTTCTTCCGCTTTACCATACATTCCACATACGTTTCGTTCATTTCCGACTCCTTTTGCCCGAAAAAGCGCCGCTGCGCCGGGCTGTTTTTACTGTTTATTATGATATTACAAATTTCGCCCGGTTGCAAGGAATATGTGTAAGGACACCAAAATTTCACAGGGAATTTAGAAAATTTTCAGAAGTTGCCCGAACCGCTTCATTGACTTTATTTCAATGACCGACTATCATAGAAAAAGAATCTGAAGCCGTCTTCCGACGGCATAAAGCAAAGGAGAACGATCATGGCGGCAGGGAATTCCGTAATGGATGAAATCAGAGAGCAGCATAAAAAAATGAAGGACAAGAGCCTGAAGGAGAAGTTCCTGTATTTCTGGGAATATTACCGGGTGGCCACGCTGGTGACGCTGGTCATTGTCTTCTTCGTGGGGAACCTGATCTATACCATCGCCACGGCAAAGGACAGCGTCTTATATGCGGTTCTCGTCAACGGCTACACCGATATGGATACGGAGGCCTACATGGAAGGCTTCAACGAATACGCGCAGATCAACACCAAAAAGTACAGTACCCTGCTGGAGCCCAACTTCACGCTCAGCCAGGATTCCACGGACGGCTACGCCATAGCGAACATTCAGAAGTTCGCCGCTCAGGTCGCGGCAAAGGAGCTGGATGTCATGGTAGCGGATCCGGACACCTTTGAGCAGTATGTGGACAACGGCTATCTGGGCGACCTGGAGGAATTCATTTCAGAAGAAACCCTTTCTTCCTTCAGCGGCCGCCTTCTCTATGCGGACATTCCGGACGACGGGACCTCCGAAGAGGTTCCGGTGGGCATTGAGATTTCCGGCTGCGCTTTTCTGGAGGAATCCGGAGCCTATGCGGGGCAGGATGAGGTGTACTTCGGCGTCCTCATCAACAGCGAAAACGGAGACAATGCGGAAAAGTTTCTCCAGTATATCTTTCAGGAGCACTGATACCGAAAGCGGCCAGCCGGCCGCCGGCGCCGGTTTTTCCGGTTCCGGCGGCCGGCTGCGTTTTCGGCTGAAGCGCTGCGGCAGCCTTTTCAGCCTTTTTGCTCCAGCAGCTCCTTCAGGATCCGGCTGGCCGCCGCCGGATCGGCCTTTCCCTTCATCGCCCGCATGGTCTGTCCCATCAGAAAGCCGAAGGCCTTCTCCTTTCCGCCGAGGTAATCCTCCACGGATTTGGGATTTTCCGCAAGCGCCCGTTCCGCCGCGGTCCGCAGGGCGTCATCGTCGTTCACGGTCTTCATTCCCATTTCTTCCGCAAAGGTCTGCGGATCCGCATCCCGGTCATACATGGCCTCAAAAATCTTCTTCGCCGCGCTCCCGTTGATCTCTCTGCGGTCTGTCATGCCGATCAGCTCCGCCAGATGCTCCGGGGAAAACCGCAGGTCCTCCGGCTCTTCGCCGTTCTCCTTTAGCAGCCGCATGGTCTCTCCCATCAGCCAGTTTGATACCTTTTTGGGCTGGCCGCAGAGAGCCGAGGCCCGTTCAAAAAGCTCCGCCATCGTCCGGGATTGTGTCAGAATCGAAATATCATATTCCGGGATGCCGTATTCCCTGCGGTAGCGCTCCATTTTTTCCGTGCGAAATTCCGGCAGGCCGTCCCGGATACGCTTCAGCCATTCCTCGCTGATGAAAACGGGCGGGAGGTCCGGATCGGGGAAATAACGGTAGTCCTTCGCGTCTTCCTTGGAACGCATGGCGCGGGAGGCCTCCTTGTTGTCGTCCCAGCGCCTGGTTTCCTGTATCACAGGCTTTCCTTCGGAAAGAAGCTCGATCTGGCGCTCGCGTTCTCCTTCGATGGCGCGGGCGATGGCCTTGAAGGAGTTCAGGTTCTTCATCTCCGTCCGGGTGCCGAGGGCCGTGCTTCCCGCCTCTCTCACGGAAAGGTTCACGTCCGCCCGCATGCTCCCTTCCTGCAGCTTACAGTCGGAAGCGCCCAGATACCGGATCAGCAGGCGGAGCTTTTCCAGATAGGCGATCACCTCATCCGCGCTCCTCATGTCCGGCTCCGATACGATCTCGATCAGGGGGACGCCGGAACGGTTGTAATCCACCAGGGAAATATCCTCCCATTCGTCGTGGACCAGCTTTCCCGCGTCCTCCTCCATGTGGATCTCATGGATCCTCACGTATTTCTTACCGGCCGCCGTCTCGATCTCCACGCGGCCGTTTCGGCAGATGGGCAGATAGAGCTGAGAGATCTGATAGTTCTGCGGATTGTCCGGGTAAAAATAGTTTTTCCGGTCAAATCTGCACAGGCGGGCGATCTCGCAGTCCGTCGCAAGGCCCACCGCGGCCGCATATTCCACCACCTGCCGGTTCAAAACGGGCAGGGATCCCGGCATTCCCGTGCAGACCGGGCAGATATGGGTGTTCGGCGCGGCTCCGAAGGCCGTGGAGCAGCCGCAGAAGATCTTGGTCTTCGTGGCCAGCTCCACATGCACCTCCAGACCGATCACGGTTTCATACTGTTTTGTCATATCCGATCTCCTCCTGTAATGCCGGGCAGAGGGGAAAGCTTCCTCTCGCCTGTTCGTATGCGTGCGCCGCCCGGAGCAGCTTTTTCTCCTGAAAACAGTCCGCCATGAGCTGAACTCCGATGGGCAGGCCATCCGCGGTAAGGCCGCAGGGAAGGCTGATGCCGGGGATCCCCGCCAGATTCGCGGAAATAGTGTAGATATCTCCCAGGTACATCCGGATCGGATCCTTCAGGCTCTCCCCGAGCAGGGGAGCGGGGGCGGGAGCCACCGGCCCGAGGATACAGTCGAAGCGGGAAAAAGCCTCGTCAAAGGCTTTCCGGATCATGGCCTTGACGCGAAGCGCCTTCAGATAATAGGCGTCGTAGTAGCCGGAGCTCAATACGAAGGAGCCCAGCATGATGCGGCGCTTCACCTCCGTGCCGAAGCCCTCGGAGCGGGTCCTTTTATACATGTCGTGAAGGCCCTCATATTCCGGCGTGCGGTAGCCGTATTTCACACCGTCGAACCGCTCCAGGTTGGAGGAGGCCTCCGCGGACGCGATGGTATAGTAGGCGGGAACGGCGTATTCCGTCAGGCTCAGGTCAAACTCCTCCACCTGCGCGCCCAGCTGCGCCAACTTCTGCGCGGCCTGAAGGACCGCTTTTTTCACCTCTTCGTCCAGCCCTTCCGAAAAATAGTCCTTCGGGATACCGATGCGAAGTCCCTTCACACCCTCTGTCAGCGCGGCCGTAAAATCCGTCCTTCTCTCCATGCTGGTGGAGTCCATCCTGTCCTTCCCGCTGATGGCCTCCAGCAGGGCCGCGCAGTCCGCCACATCCCGGCAGAGAGGCCCGATCTGATCCAGCGAAGAGCCGTAGGCGATCAGCCCGTTTCTGGAAACCGTCCCGTAGGTGGGCTTCATCCCGACGATGCCGCAGAAGCCCGCGGGCTGGCGGATGGAGCCGCCCGTATCGCTTCCCAGGGCGAGAAAGCATTCTCCCGCAGCCACGGCTGCCGCGGAGCCGCCGGAGGAACCGCCCGCCGCGCGTGTCCGGTCCCAGGGATTTCTCACCGACCCGAAAGCGCCGGTCTCCGAGGTGGAGCCCATGGCAAATTCATCCATGTTGGTCTTTCCGATGAGGATGCAGCCTGCCTCCTTCAGTTTTTTTACCGCAAAGGCGTCACAGGGCGGGATAAAATCCGAAAGGATCCTCGACGCGCAGGTGGTCCTCCTTCCCGCTGTGCAGATGTTGTCCTTCACCGCCGCAGGAACGCCGGCAAGCGGGCCGGCAAGCGTCCCCTCCCCGATCCCCTTCTGCGCCGCGTCCGCCTGACGAAGGGCGTCCTCCCGGTCCAGGCTGATATAGCAGTTCAGGCCCTCCTCCTGTTTTTCGATCTGCCCAAAAACCGCTTCCACAGCCTCCCGGCAGGAAATTTCCTTTTTTCTGATCTGTGCGGCCAGCTCCAGGGCCGTATATTCCAGTATGCTCATTGTCTATCCCTCCACCGTCCGGGGAACCCGGAACATGCCGTTCTTGACGCCGGGGGCGTTTGCCAGGAGGCTGTCCGCCTCATCCGTTTCGGTCACCTCATCCTCCCGGAAAACGTTCGTTGTATCAAACACATGCACCAGCGGCTCCACGCCTTCGGTGTCCAGCTCGTTCAGCTTATCGATATAATCCAGCATCCCGGCCATGTCCGCCTTCGCCTGCTCCTTCTCTTCCTCCGACAGCTCCAGCTTTGCCAGGATCCCCACATATTCGATCGTCTCATCACTGATCTGATGTGCCATTTTCCTTTTTCCTTTCCTGCTTTCTATCTGCCGCCGCCCGGAACCTTCTTTGCCGGGCGGCGGCGGTCTGCTCTTTTTTATCCCGCGTTACGGCTCCAGCCTGCTCATGTCTCTGGGGAAAAGAGTGGTCCGTCTCACGTTGTCGTCTCCCACAAGCTGCATGGTAAGACGTTCCAGGCCGATTCCCAGGCCGCCGTGGGGCGGAAGGCCGTAACGGAAGGCGGCCAGATAATGCTCCATTCCCTCCGTGCTCATGCCGCGCCGCTCCAGTTTTTCCAGAAGCATCTGATAATCGTGGATCCGCTGGCCGCCCGTGGTGATCTCCATCCCCCTGTACAGACAGTCAAAGCTCAGGGTATATCTGGGATCCGCGGGATCGTCCATGGCGTAAAAGGGACGTTTTTTCCCGGGATAGTGGGTGACGAATACGAAGTCGGAGCCGTATTCCTCCTGAAAATACCGGCCGATCAGCGCTTCCTCCTCCGGCTCCAGATCATAGGGGCTGCGGATGGGGCGGCCGTATTTTTCACTGGCAAGCCTCTTTGCCTCATCAAACCGCACGCAGGGGATGCGGCTCACATCCGGGAGCGTGATCCCGAGCAGGGAAAGCTCCCTGTCATAATCCCTCTTCAGGATCTCCATGATCCTTCCCAGCACGCCGGTCTCCATTGCCATCACATCCTCAAAGCCGTCGATATATCCCATTTCAAGGTCCAGAGAGGTATACTCGTTCAGATGCCGTTTGGTGTTGTGCTTTTCCGCCCGGAAAACAGGGGCCGTTTCAAACACCCGGTCAAACACGCCCACCATCATCTGCTTGTAAAACTGCGGGCTCTGCGCCAGCACGGCGGGCCGGTGAAAATAATCCAGCCGGAAAATGTTCGCGCCGCCCTCCGCTCCCCTGGCTCCGATCTTGGGCGTATGGATCTCGGTAAAGCCCTGTTCTCTCAGATACTCCCGAAAGCCCCGCACCACTCCCTCCTGGATCCGGAAGCGGGCCCGCTCTCTGATATTTCTGAGGGAAATGGGCCGCAGATCCAGACTGGTTTCCAGGGAAACGTTCAGCTTCGCCTTCGCGATGGGAATCGGCAGCGGCGCGGCGGCGCGGGACAGGACGGTTATCCTCTTTAAGCGGATCTCCACTCCGCCCGGCGCCTTTTCCGACGCCGCCGGGATCCCCCACGCCTTCACCGTATCCGCCTCCCGCACGTCCTTCAGGGAAAACTGCGCTTCGCTTTCCTCATAGACGCACTGAAGAAGCCCGTCTCTTTTCCGCAGGATGATAAAGGCGACTGTGCCCATATCGCGGATCGTGTGAACCGCCCCTGTGACGCATATTTCCTGTTGGGTGAGCTTTGGATCAGAAAGATCCGTGATTTCCAGTGTCTTTTTTTCGATGGGTGATGTTAAGAATTGCATGATCGTGGTCTCCTTTGGTTCGCTGGTCGTCAGGTTCCGGCTGCGGGGCGAAGCATGAGGAGTCCTTCCAAGCCGGCTAAGAAGGATCAGACCTCATGCTCCCCTGTCGGGGGGAGGAGTCCTTCCAAGCCGTATAAAAAAATATCCCGGAATGCTTTCGCATTCCGGGACGGACTCTCATGTTCCGCGGTACCACCCGCATTGACAAGGCGGCACTTCCATCAAAATGCTTCTTCGCCTTATCCACTCTTACGCTTAACGCGCGTTCACGGATCACCCTACGCTTCCCTTTCCTCCCTGCATGCCGGGCGGAATGGAACTTTCAGATGACCGGCTCCCGGGTGTTCCCACGATCAGCTTTCACAAGCAGCGCTCTCAGTCGGTGACGCCGCATTCCTGTCGCTTCCCCTGATCAGAGTCCCGTTCAGTGCCTTTTCTGAAAAAATTATGGTGCTATATTAGCACAGCGCATTTTAAAATGCAACTGTTTTTTTTAGTCCTGCGCTGTCTTTTCTCCGATCCGGCGGATGATCTTCTTATCGATCCTGCGATAGAAGAAGAGGGTCACGCAGAGGGACATGATCTCCGCGATGGGGAAAGCCCACCACACGTTCTCCACCTTTCCGGTCAGGGAGAGGAGGAAAGCGGCAGGCAGAAGCACCACGAGCTGTCTGGCCACGGACACGCAGAGGCTGTAAACGCCGTTTCCAAGGGCCTGGAACAGGCTTCCGATCACGATGCAGAAGCCGGCGAACAGGAAGCTCAGGCTGATCACGCGCAGCGCCCGGTCGCCGATCAGGAGCATGTTTTCCGAAGCGTTGAACAGGCCGAGAAGCCTGTCCGGCATGGTCTGGAAAACCACAAGCCCGACCAGCATGATGGCGACGGCGTACATGACGCTCAGCTTCGTCACCTGGCGTACCCGTTTCTGATTTCCCGCGCCGTAGTTATAGGCAATGATGGGAACCATGCCGTTGTTCAGGCCGAATACCGGCATGAAGACAAAGCTCTGCACCTTGTAGTATACGCCGAACACGGCCGTCGCCGTGGAGGTGAACTGGATCAGGATCAGGTTCATGCCATAGGTCATGACGGAGCCGATGGCCTGCATGATGATGGAAGGAATCCCCACCCGGTAAATGGTCGCGATCATCCTCCCGTCCGGCCGGAAGCCGCGGAAACCGATATTGATGTCCCGGTTGATCCTTACGTTGAAAAAGATGGCGAGAACGGCGGCGACGATCTGGCCGAACACAGTGGCCGCGGCAGCGCCCGCAACGCCCATTTCAGGGAAGCCGAACAGGCCGAAGATCATGATCGGGTCGAAAATGATATTGAGGATGGCTCCCGTTCCCTGGGTAAACATGGTATACATGGTGCGTCCCGTGGACTGGAGCAGCTTTTCAAAGGTCATCTGAAAAAACATGCCGATGGAACAGGTACACACGATCGTCAGATAGCTGATGCCGTAGGAAACGATCTCCGGATCGTCGGTCTGGCTCAGGTAAAAGGGTCTGGCGATCAGGAGTCCGAGGACCATGAAAACAAGGCAGGAAAGAAACGCCAGAAAGATTCCGTTTTTCGCCGCTCTGTCCGCGTTTTCCTGATCCTTCTCCCCGAGGCTGCGGGACAGCACCGCATTGATGCCGACTCCGGTTCCCGCGCCCACCGCGATCATCAGAGACTGGATGGGAAACGCCAGGGATACCGCCGTCAGGGCATCCTCGTTGATCATGGACACGAAAACGCTGTCCACGATATTGTACAGCGCCTGCACCAGCATGGAGATCATCATGGGAAGCGCCATGGACAGAAGCAGCGGGTTCATGGCCATGGTTCCCATCTTGTCGCTGGCTCTGCCGCCGGCTCTGCTTCCGGCTCCGGCCCTGCTGCCCGCTTCAGCTCCGCTTCCTGCTTCGGCTCCGGCGCTGCCTTCCGTCCGTCCTGCCGCCGGCTCTGCCGGAGCCTCCTTTCCCTGTTCCTTACGTCTGATTTCTCTTTCGTTCATGACCTGTCTCCCCCTCCTTTCCTCATTCGTCTTTTTGGGCCGTCGCCTGCTCGCGCACCTCAGTTATCCCCAGATTCATATTGTCGAGGGGCCGGATCCAGAGATGGCTGTCCGGATTCTTCGCATCCTGGCAGATGGGAACACGGCCTTCGCTGTCCCTTCCTTCAAAGGTCTCAAATACGCCTTCCGCCGCATTTCCGTACCACTCCTGCACATTGCCGGAGGCGTCCTGCGTCATGAGATACATCTTTCCGTCATACAGGCCGTTGGTAAAATTCCCCATCGCGTTCTGCAGATACCTGCTTCCCGCTTCCGCTTTCTCCGGATCGATCACGTACTGCTCATGCCCCTCTCCGTTGGGCAGATCGTTCTGCCAGCTTCCCGTGTAGCTGTGGCTGATCCGCGCACGGTCCGCTTTCGTATCCCTGTCGCTGTAATCATACATTTTCAGCCAGGTTCCTTCCCCCTGGCGTACGCCGTTCATCCATTGTCCATAATAATACTGGTTTTCCCCGTAAACGGCAATCCCGGTTCCTTCCGGCTTTCCGTCGGCGTTTCTGTCTCCGTAATAGTAAAAATACGAAGGCCCCTCCAGCGATGCGGACATGGCTTTGTAGTGAGAAAGCCGGCTCAGATCCTCCACAGCCTCCACATTCCCCTTTGACCAGTAGTCCATCATTTCGGCCAGCATTTCCAGATTGGTCTTCTTCACAACGGGTTTTGCGTCATTTTGACTCACCCCGTTGGCGGATACGGCCGCACTCTCCGGCTCCCTCTCAAGAACCGGGGCAACGCTTTCCGCCTCCGCCTGCGTCCCGGTTTCCGCCGGATCCTCTTCCAGTTCAATGGTTTTCTTCACTTCCATGACAGCCGCGTTCCCTTCCTGCGTACTGTCCTCCTTCGCTTCCGTTTCTTCTGCGGCCGTTCCTTCCGTTCCGTTTCCTTCCGGCCCTGTTTCTTCCTGCGCGGATCCCTCCTGTGATTCGGCTTCCTCCTGCCATGCCGCCGTATTTTCCCGCGCATCGGCGTCTCTGCCTGCGCTCACCGCGCACAGGATCAGCACCACGGCGATAAAGACCAGCAGCGCGATGATCGGGACCAGTTCTTTTTTATTCAGCTTATGTCCGTCCATATCCATCCTTCCTTTTCAGGCGTTTTGACCTGGTCCCGCGCCGGCGTCGGACCAGGCGGGGCCTATTTTTCATTCTGCAATATTTCAGGGCAGATATGCAGATTATACCACATTTTTTTGAAATCCCATAGCAAAATTTCTGGTTTTTCCGGCAGCCGGATGGTATAATTTGTAACAGTTCGGCCAGGTCTGCGCACTTACTGCGCAGACCGTACGAAAACGTATCGGCAGAACTGTTACTATAATTTCGCTGTATACAGGCTGCAGGCATGCCGCCTGAAACGGACTTTACATTCTCAGGAAAAAAGGAGTTTTCATGCTATCCGATATTTTTTTTCAGCAAATGGCGAACTATACCAAAACGGAGCAGGAGATCATCGACTTCATCTGCCGGAACCCGGGCACTTTCCTGACCGCATCCATCTCCCAGCTTGCAGAAAGGCTCGGCATCTCCGACGCCTCCCTTTCCCGGCTGGCCAGACACGCAGGTTATCGGGACTATAAAGAATTGAAAGCGGCTGTCACAGGCGCCCTGAGCGGCGCGGGACCGGCGGAAAAGCTGCAGGGCTCCCTGTCCGGCGAAAAGGGCGGCGGACTGGATTCCTTCCTTTCCTGGCAGCAGACCTGTCTGCAGAAAACGCTGGAAATGATTGACAGAAATGCCTTTGAACAGGCGGTGGAACAGATTGCGTCCGCGAAGAGGATTTTCCTGCACGGCAAAGGGGCTTCCCGCTGTCTGGCGCAGCTTCTGGATTTCCGCCTGAACCGCTTCGGCAAAGATATCTTTCTCATGCCCTCCGGCGGAACGGAGCTGTTTGAAGACATCAGCCGGCTGCAGGCAGAAGATCTGGTCATCTGCTTCGGTTTTCAGAAGCTGCCCCGCGAAGACCGCGTCCTCCTGTCCTGCGCCTCTCAGGCCGGCTGCCGCAGCATCCTCTTCTGCAGCCGGGTCTATGCGGCGGAAACCTCACAGGCCGGCATCAGTCTGCTCATATACCGAGGAGAGCCGGAAGAATATCATTCCATGGCAGCGCCCATGGCCGTGATCGACGCGCTGGTTGTCCAGGTGGCGGCGGCCATGGGTGAAGATGCAGTAAGGCCGCTGGAGCGTCTGCATGCTCTGAAACAGGAATATTACCGGACGCTTCCCGGCTGAGTTTCCGGGTGCGTTCCCGGATAAGACAACGGCGGGATCCTTTCCCGCCGCCTTTTTTGTTTTTTCTTTTTTGCTCTTTTCTCTTTGGGCTCTTCTTATTCGGATACCAGAACCTCAACATAATCGCCGCCCAGACTGTGAATCTGCTTCAGCGCCTTTTTCAGCATGGAGGCGGTCCTGACCTGAAAGGGCAGCGTGGGTTCAATGCAGATCGTATATTCTCCAGCATTCATTTTTTCCCGAAGCCGGGCAAAGGTGGAAATTTCTTCCGCAAAGTCCGTGTGCACGCAGCCGTACTGGAAGGCCTGATGGGTATCGCTTCCCGTCACCACAGGCTTTCCAAGCAGCTCCCCGAAGCTCTTCGTCCGGTCGATGGTCTTTTGCGCGTTCTCGGCCAGATCCTTGCCGTTCAGATCGATAAAGTCAAAGCCGGAAAGCAGCGCCGCGGGAAGGCGCGGGATGTTTCCCGTCTCCTCCTCCATGCCGCGGAAGGGATGTCCTGCTCCTACCATCACGGGATATTCCCGGAACAGGGAAAGCAGCTGCGCAAAGGGCAGAAAGCTGCCTTTCTCTTTGTGGGGCTCCAGCCTCCGGTTCAGCTCCAGGATCGCGTCTGCAGGCCCGATCGAAAGGATATGTCCTCCCTCCGCCATATCTGTCTCCATACCCGGAAAAATCCGCAGCCCATCCATCAGGAAGGTATCCCCGTCCTTTTCACTGTTTTCCGTGATATAACCGTAAATCCGGTCAAAGCCCAGAGTGTTGAAGTGTTCCGTCAGACAGACTGCATCCAGTCCCGCCTTTCCGGCCTCCGTAAACAGCCAGCTCGTATAAACCTCGGAAAAGGGCAGCTTTTTTGCCAGCTTTCCGTGGGTGTGAAAATCCATTTTCATAACGCTCCTCCATACCGGTTTTCCCGGTATATGTCAGCGGGGCGCATATCCTGTGCCCCGGTCTTTCGATCTTTTTGGTTCCTTCCATGCTTTTTCAGCCGATCCCTCTCCTCACGCGAACAGACCCGGCAGAAGAAAAGCGCCTGTCATCCAGACGACGGATACGGCAAGAAACAGAATATCCGCCCTGCCCAGGCGCAGGGAAGCCAGCCGCATCCTTTTCACTCTTCCGTTCTGCGAAGCATAGCGGTAGCCGCGCAGCTCCAGAGCTTCCACCGTGGTGCGGGATTTCTTCGCCATATTCAGCATCAGCGGATAAAAGGCCAGCATGATGATCTTCACCTGATAGATCAGCCAGCGCACCTTTCCCTTCAGTGTGTCCGCAGCAGGCGGATTTCCCCGCAGCCGGTAGGACAGCAGGATATTCTGAAATTCCTCCATCAGCGTGGGCAGAAGCCTGTAGGCAAAGGAAATGGAAAAGGACAGCCGCTCCGGGCAGCCGAACCACTCCAGGCCGTTCGCCAGCCGGTCCGGCTCCAGACCGGAAAAGACCGTGATGGAAGCAAGGGATACCGCCGCTACCTTCAGCGTCATCACCAGAAGGGCGACCAACGTTTCTCCGTTTCCGCCGAAGAGCAGCGATACCAGAAGCAGATAGCCGGTCTGAGTGAATACGCCGATCCCGAACAGGAACAGCACCAGAGGCGCGATCCGCGCAAGGGAGGCCGTTACCAGCAGAAAGAGGAAGATGCCCAGCAGCACGCGCACATCCTGCAGAAACCAGGGCACCACGCCGAAAAACAGATACCACAGAATCAGAAGCCTGGGATCCAGCCTTGCGATCACAGTGTCGCTGTTCCCGTAGGCGTTTTTCAGCACCTGATTCCGCAGGAAATCAATACTCAGCTTATCCAGGATATTTTCAGAAAGTTTTTCCAGCATCACTGACCTCCGTTTCCAAAGCATTCCACAAATTCTTCCACCGTATAGCACCTGGCCCGTTCGTCCAGCGCACGCCCCATAGCGAAGATCTCCGGCGGCCGGATTCCCACCAGCTTTGCGAGCCTCCTGTCCGCAAAGATCTCATCTCTGCTTCCATCCGCCGCAAGGCTTCCGTTATACAGCACCAGGATCCGCTCCGCCCACTGGCAGACCAGCTGCATATCATGGGTGGCAATGAGCACCGTTTCCGTCACATCCTTCAGCCGTTCCAGGGTATTCATGATCTCGTATCTGGTAGCGATATCCAGATTGGCCGTGGGCTCGTCCAGCAGCAGGACGGAAGGGTTCAGCGCGACGCCGATGGCCAGGGATGCCCGCCGCATCTGTCCGCCGGACAGGAGCCTTCCGTCTCTGTCCCGGAGCGCCGTCAGATGGAAATGGGCCAGAAGCTTTTCCGTCTGCTCCTCCCAGTCCTTCACACCGCGGGCCTTCATGGCGTAGGCGATATCCGCGCCGATGGAATCCTTGATGAACATCTCCTCCGGATTCTGATATACATAGGAGAGACTGTCGGCAAGCTTTTCCGGCTTTGTCTTCCCTGCGTCCCTGCCGCAGACAGTAACACGTCCCTCCGCCGCCTTCAGCGTTCCGGTCAGAAGCTTCATCATGGTGGATTTTCCCGCCCCGTTGGAGCCGATCACCGCCACCTTCTCCCCTCTCTTTACCTCCAGAAAAAAGTGGTTCAGGCTCCGGGTATTCTCTCCCTTCACGGCGCGGTATTCCACACCGACATTCTCAAAGGAAAGCACCGTTTCCCTGTCTTCCCGCGCTCCCGCATTCTTCCTTTTTGCCGGGACGGACCCTTGCCAGAGGCAGGAAGAAAAAACGCTTCTTCCTTCCTCCACGGTAACGGGAAGCATCGCGTCCCCGGGAAGCGCTCCCCTTTCCTTCAGCTGCAGGGCGGCAAGCGCCGTCTGGGGCGGAAAAATATTGCTCTCCTGCAGCTCGTCGATGCGGCGGAGCGCCTCTCTGGCATCCATCTTCCAGAGGATACGTCCCTGCCGCATCAGCACGGCGTGCTTACAATACTGTGCGATATACTCTGTGTGATGCTCAATCACAATAATGGTCTTGCCGTATTCCTCATTCAGCCGCTTCAGGATCTCATAGGTTTTGCGCGCATGCTGCGGATCAAGCTGGGCGATGGGCTCATCCAGGATCAGCACCTCCGGCTGCAGTGCGGCGGCGCCGGCCAGGGCGAGCAGATGCTTCTGTCCTCCGGACAGCTGCCAGACAAAATCCTCCTCCCGTCCCTCCAGGCCGCACATTTTCAGAGCATCCCTGCCCTTCTGCAGATAGTCCTCATAACCGTAATTCATGCAGGAAAAGGAAGCGTCGTCCAGCACCGTAGGGCGGACGATCTGATTCTCAAAATCCTGATAGACGTAGCCCACCTTTTCCGCCAGGCTGCCCACATCATTTTCCGTCGTATCCAGGCCTCCCACAACGACCCGTCCCGTCATATCTCCTGCGATAAAATGCGGAATCAGGCCGTTTAAAGCCTTGCAAAGCGTAGATTTCCCGCAGCCATTGTTTCCAATGACCGCGAGAAAATCCCCTTTTTCCACATGCAGGCTGATATGAGAGAGGGTCTCCTGCTCCGCGCCCGGATAGGTAAACGTCAGATCCTCAATCCGTATCATACCATTCTCCATCCTGCCGGCCTTACTCTGCTTTTCTCAGGCTCGCGTTCCTGCGCATCCAGAAGATCACGATGCCGGCCGCCGCTGCCGCGATAATGATCCCGGTGATCAGCGCCCCCGTGCTCTCCGCCCAGGCCGCCTCCCAGTCGATCAGGCTCATGCCGCTTTCCGCCAGGCATTCCGCGCCGACAGCGACGATGAAGAATACCGCGCAGAGCACGATATTGCGGGGAGAAAGCAGCTTCGCGCTCTCCGGCCCGTTTTCAGGCGTGCGGGGCTTCATGCCGAGCAGCGGCTCGATCTTGCCGTACAGTCTGGGAACCAGGAACAGGGTAGGAATCATGCAGAACAGGATGCCGGAAAACAGCAGGTCATTCAGGAAGGCAAAGCCCTCTGTCACGAATACGCTCTCCGGCAGCCCGGGAACCGCTTCAAAATCACTGAAGGACGCCTGTACCTTTACGATATCCACGATGGTTCCCATCAGAAGCTGCATACCGGTTCCGAAAATGGATGCCGCGGCAACGGCTCCCCGGTTCTTCGGATTTTTCACCAGACGGCCCGCCAGATATACGCCGATGGTAACGGTGATAAACTTTTCCAGTTCTCCCAGACCGCCGAACTGTCCCAGCATGATCTCGCTGAACACCAGCTCTCCGGTCGCCGCGCCCAGCGCCGCGGACAGCGGATCGAACAGGATCGCCAGGGTAAGGGGGATGAACAGAAAATACTCCACGGAAAATTCCACGATGCCCACCTGAAATTTGGGGATCAGCTCCGTGATCAGGGTTGCCAGTCCATAAAGGGACATGGTCAGGACGAAGACCATCAGCTTCTGCGACTGATTGATGCCGCCCGTTTTGTTGTTTGCCGGACTCATGATTCTACCTCCACTCTTTTCTCTTGCCTCTGCATCTGCAGCGTCCGATTCGCGGACACCTGTCAGTTTCTTATTGATACAGATTTATTATAAAGAGTGATTGTAAATTTAGAAAGCAATCATTTTTAAAATGTAAGTAAATTTTCATTTTTCGGCAGATTGTATGCTGAAACACACAGAAGTTTCTCTGGAAAGCTGTTTCGTTATTGCAAGAAACAGCGCAGCCATGCCGATTTGGAAACATGGTTGCGCCGCTTATTTGATTTTCCGATGTTTTCTTTTTTCGGAAGAAGTTATCCGTTTTGGTCTTCCTTCAACCCTGTTTTTTCCAGAAAGCCTTCCACGGATCCTGCCTTTGCAGCCTCCTTCAACCAGACGGAAAGCAGCTTAATATCATCCTCTTCCAATATACGCTTTTCCGCGTATTCCGGCACCTGTCCATACAGTTCAAGGACTTCCAGCACCGATTCCGCTTTCCCTTCTACTTTTCCTTCCGCTTTCCCTTCTGCTTTTCCTTCCTCTTTTCCGATCTGATGTTCTCCTTCTCTGAGCTTCCTCATTTCCTCTTCTTCGTTATACTCGAAGATCGACATGGCGATCACCTCCGCTCTCTGGCCGCGCAGGAAGTCCGCAAGAATTCCTTCCTTTATGCATTCCGTCACAGCCCTGTCCACCGCTTCCCCGATCGCTGTTTCCCCAACCGCATATTTCCTGATCCGGGACACAAATTCGCTGTACTCCCGCAGGGTCCTGCACCTTTCCATCAGTTCCCGGTTGCATCCCTGATTGATGTTCAGATACCGGACCTTCAGCTCCAGCTCGGGTTCTTCTTCCTTCTGTAAATAGGCATCCGACAGCTTAATGGTGGCGTCCTCCGGCTTCTCCTCTTTTCCGTTGTAAAATACCACAAAATGAGGCGCCGGAAGCCTGATCTGCCCGGACTGATACAGCGATCTTTTGTTCACATACTTTTCCATAAGCCGCGCGATATAGATCAGGTCGCGCAGGGGCATGTTCGGATTCCACGTGGACTGGTGCTCGTACAGGGTCATCCTTTCGTCCAGCAGAAAGGATACGTCGTTCTTCATGGCCATATAGACCGCGTTTTCCAGCGTGGTAACCGTCAGGTCGTCCGGATTCTGATAGTCCGTCCCGTTCAGGGCGTTGTACAGCTCCAGAATGGCTCTTTTGTCGCTGTAGAGCATCCGGAATACCGTATCCTTATGTTTCCTGTTGGCATGCAGTTCTTCGCTCATCGTACCTCCGTTTCCGCGAAGGCCGCTGTCTCTGTTATCCTGTTCTGATACAGAAAACAGCGTCTCCGCCTGTGCGGCGGGTACGGCACTCCCTTCGTCCGCTCCCGCCTGGTTTCTTTTGGCTGCGTTTGTTCTGGAATCAAGCATAGAGCTTCTGAAATGGAATGTCAGAATAGACATGCGGCGGGGAATCCGCCGACAGCCGAACGGCTTACAGAATTTTTATGCTTAGCTGTATTGTAGCATTTCATCCGTCCCGGTTCAACAATTTTTTCAATAGTAACAAAATGCTTCCTGCCGGCCGGAAAGTCAGGTCTTCCGCGCCGTGTTGATCATGTCCACCACAGGCATCCGCATCAGCCTGTGAAAAGGCCGGACTGCATCCGTTGCCAGCCATGGAGTGGAAACAGGAATCAGTTCCAGCCAGTTTTTCGTTGCAGCATCCTCCTTTTTTACGGATACCACAAGCATAACCGGCCCGGCTTACATTCGGATGAACAGGGGCTTACGGTTTTGTAAGGAAGAAGTCCGATCAGCTTCTGTCACATCCTATCTCCCCTCATAATCTTTGCCACACCCTAATCCAAATTGGAAAAATCCACCGTTCCGAGGCTGTCCGGCCCTTCTGCCGGCTGCGTTTCTTTTTTCTTTTCAGTTTTGGACACAATGTCATTTCTGTGATATGATATCAGATAAAGAGATTTTACAGAAATACAACAAATGCTCTGCATTTTCAAAACAGCCATCTACTTACAGACAGGAGCCATTATGTCCCTTCCAATGTATAAAAAAATTCAACAGGATCTGTTTCATATGATTGCTTCAGGCCAGCTGCGCAAAG
>DXDD01000169.1 GCA_019115665.1 Candidatus Eisenbergiella pullistercoris
AACAATCTGTTTTTAACCGTACCGGATAGCCCAAAAGTACGGTTACAGATGAGAAAATCAGGTCTTTAACCGTACTGATGACAAAATAGTGGTAAAAAGTACGGTTAAGGATCGGAAAATCCTTTTTCATAACCGTCGCTTCAGACTTTTTGTACGGTTATACAATGTAGATTCTTATTTTAAACCGTATCGGAGCATCCCGCCGGATATGAAGCAGGGGAGCGATATGGGAGAAGGAATCAACAGCAGTATTTTCCCGATCCATGAAAAGTAACAAGGGGCACGAACCTCTGGTTCGTGCCGAAGAACGGCTTGCGCCGTTCTTCCATGATTAAAAAGCTGCCTGTCGGCAGCAAAAAGGAGGCGCGCACGAACCGGCGGTTCGTGCCGAAGAATGGCTTACGCCATTCTTCCATGATTTTAATGCCGCCTTACGGCGGCGGAAGGAGAGGTTATGACAGCAAACATACCGAGAGCGGAACATCCTTTTCCGCAGATGGAAAGGGAAAACTGGATAAACCTGAACGGCACCTGGGATTTTGAATTTGACTTCGGGGTCAGCGGGCTGGAGCGGGGTTATGAAAAGAGAACGGATTTTAAGGACAAAATCATCGTTCCCTTCTGCCCGGAAAGCGTGCTGAGCGGAATCGGATACACGGATTTCATCCCTGCCGTCTGGTATCACCGCGCCTTTCCTGTGACCGAAGAGCAGCTTCGGGGCAGGGTGCTCATTCACTTCGGGGCGGTGGACTATGACTGCCGCGTATTCGTAAACGGCAAAGAAGCGGGACGCCATAAGGGCGGGTACGTTTCCTTTGTTTTCGACATCACCGGACTGGTGCACGCGGGAGAAAACGATCTGACCGTTTACGCGCAGGATGATACCAGAAGTCCCATGCAGCCCATCGGAAAGCAGAGCGACCGCTACGCTTCCTACGCCTGCTCTTATACCAGGACCACGGGCATCTGGCAGACCGTATGGCTGGAGTTTGTGCCCGTTTCCTATGTGAAGGCGGTGCAGTATTATCCCAACGTTTCAGAAGGAACGCTCACCATTAAGGCGCAGGTGGAGGGAGAAGGGGTGCTGACGGCGTCCGCCTCCTATGAGGGCAAGGACTGCGGAAGCGCTTCCGCCGCCGGTTCCTGCGGAAATATCCTTCTCACTCTGCCTTTAAAGGAGCTTCATCTGTGGGAGCCCGGAGCCGGAAGGCTGTATGACCTCACCCTTACCTTCGGAGAAGACAGCGTGCACAGCTACTTCGGCATGCGGGAGGTGAAGCTGGACGGATACCGCTTCCTCATCAACGGGAAATCCGTGTTCCAGCGTCTGGTTCTGGATCAGGGCTTTTATCCGGACGGCATCTACACCGCTCCCTCTGACGAAGCGCTCCAGAACGATATCCGCCTGTCCATGGCGGCGGGCTTCAACGGCGCGCGTCTGCATCAGAAGGTGTTCGAGCCCCGCTTCCTTTATCACTGCGACCGGATGGGATATCTAACCTGGGGAGAAATGGCCAACTGGGGATTTGATATTTCTTCTTATACAAGCTACGAAGCCTTCATTCCGGAATGGATGCAGGCCATCGAGCGGGATTTCAACCATCCCTCCATCATCGGCTGGTGCCCCTTCAACGAGACCTGGGACTATGAAGGCCGTAAGCAGATCGACTCCCTGCTCGCCCTCACCTATCACCTTACGAAGCAGTACGACACCACCCGTCCCTGCATCGATACCAGCGGCAACTTCCACGTAGTCACGGATATTTACGATGTGCACGACTACGAGCAGGATCCGGCTGTATTCGCCGCCTCCTATGAGCCGTTTAAAAACGGGACCGGAGCTTTCCGCGACGCGCACAGCGCAAGGCAGCAGTATACAGAGGGGCTTCCCATGTTCGTCAGCGAATACGGCGGCATCAAATGGTCCATGGACGCCTCCGATGAAAAAGCCTGGGGCTACGGGAACGGCCCGAAGACCGAGGAAGAATTCCTCTCCCGCTACAAAGGGCTCACCGAAGCGCTTCTTTCCAATCCTAAGATGTTCGGCTTCTGCTATACCCAGCTGACCGACGTGGAGCAGGAGCAGAACGGCATCTACACCTACGACCGGAAGGAAAAGGTGGATGTGAAATTCTTCCGCGACGTCAACACACAGAAGGCAGCGATTGAGGATTGACGGTTACTGTTCGGCCAGGTCTGCGCATTTACTGCGCAGACCGTACGAAAACGTACAGGCAGGAAGCATCCGGCCCATCGCGAAGCGATATTGAAATGGCCGGATGCCGTACCGTTCTGCCGAAGGCTGAACGGTACGGGATTGACAGATTGCAGAAAGCGTGCTATATTTTTTCTCACATTAAAAATCCCGTGAGGGAGTAGCAAGCGCGACACTGCGTAGCAAGTCAACATCGTGGCCGTCCTGAACGGTCTGGCTTGTTTCAAATTGCGAGACTCATGTATCACCGAAAGGCTTACGTGAGTCTCCTTTTTTATTTTCCTTTGGCTCCGGATACAGCCTGACGGTCGTATCCGGATTTTTCATGCAAAAAAATGCTGCCTGGTGGTCGTAAAAACAGCAATATCCGGAAGAAACGAATCCTTTTCCGGCCGCAGGGCACACAGAAGAGCGGGGAGCAGCCCCCCCGCGTCAAAGGAGGTAAACATGCGATACTATTGTGAAGAACAGGAGCAGGTACTCCGGGAGCTTTCCGCTTCCGCGGACGGCCTGCAGCAGACGGAGGCCGAACGGCGGCTGGCGCAGGATGGGAAAAACCGTCTCGCCGCCGCGAAGGGAAAGTCCCTTTTCCGGAGATTTCTGGAGCAGCTTGCGGATCCGATGATTCTCATCCTGCTGGCGGCCGCCGCGGTCAGCGGGGTACTGGCCTTTGTGGAAAACGACAGCTTCGCGGACGTGATCATCATTCTGGCCGTGGTCATCATCAACGCCATCCTGGGCGTCTACCAGGAAAGCAAGGCGGAAAAAGCGATCGAGGCGCTGCAGGAAATGTCCGCCGCCACCTCCCGCGTGCTGCGGGGCGGGCAGATCCAGACCATCCCCAGCGAGGATCTGGTAAAGGGCGACATCATCCTTCTCGAAGCGGGCGACGCCGTTCCCGCGGACGCCCGTATTCTGGAAAGCGCCAGCCTCAAGGTGGAGGAAGCGGCCCTCACCGGGGAATCCGTTCCCGTCACCAAGTTCATCGATATGCTGACGCTTTCGGACGGCCAGAAGGACATTCCGCTTGGCGACCGGAAAAACATGGTCTACATGGGCGGTACCGTGGTATACGGCCGCGGACGCGCCGTCGTCACCGCCACCGGCATGCAGACGGAAATGGGTAAAATCGCCGATGCGCTGGAACAGGCCCAGGAGGGCCAGACGCCCTTACAGAGAAAGCTCAGCCAGCTTTCCCGCATCCTGACCTGGATCGTGCTGGCCATCTGCGTGGTGGTTTTCGCCGTCCAGATCATCCGGGCCGGACGCTTCGATCTCGCCCTCGCCCTTGATTCCTTCATGATCGCCGTTTCCCTCGCCGTGGCGGCCATCCCCGAAGGCCTTGCCGCCGTGGTCACCGTGGTCCTTTCCATCGGCGTGACCAACATGTCGAAGCGAAACGCCATCATCCGCCGTCTGACCGCTGTGGAAACCCTGGGCTGCGCCCAGATCATCTGCTCCGATAAGACCGGAACCCTGACCCAGAACAAAATGACCGTGGTGGACTTTTTCGGAGAAGATGAGACGCGCATCGCGTCCGCCATGGCGCTGTGCAGCGACGCGGAGCAGAACGCGGACGGCACCGTGACCGGAGAGCCCACGGAGGCGGCGCTGGTTTCCTGGGCCGCAAAGACCGGCCATGCCAAGCCGGAACTGAAGGCCGAGCTTCCCCGCTGCGGCGAAGCCCCCTTCGATTCCGGCCGGAAAATGATGTCCACCGTGCACAAAAGGACAGCGGCCTCCCACAGTGAAAAGGACGGATATATCCAGTACACCAAGGGCGCACCGGACGTGGTCATCCAGAGATGTGATTTTTACCTGGAAAACGGAAGCCCCATCCCCATGACCGAAGAATACCGTCAGCAGATCCTCTCCGCCAATAAAAATATGGCCGACCGCGCCCTGCGCGTCCTGGCCTGCGCGGAACGTTTCTGGAGCGCGCAGCCGGAAAGCTGTGAGCCGGAGGATCTGGAGCAGAATCTCTGCTTCACCGGCCTGTGCGGCATGATCGATCCCGTCCGCCCGGAGGTGAAGGACGCCATCGTGGAATGCCGGCAGGCGGGCATCCGCCCCATCATGATCACCGGCGATCACATCGACACCGCTGCCGCCATCGCGAGGGAGCTCGGCATCCTCACGGAGGACACCCGCGCCGTCACCGGCTCCGAGCTTTCAGATATGAGCGATGAAGAATTTGAAAAGCAGTTCCGTTTTATCAGCGTCTATGCCCGCGTTCAGCCGGAACATAAAACCCGCATCGTAAACGCCTGGAAAAAGGCGGGCTGTGTCACCGCAATGACCGGTGACGGCGTCAACGACGCGCCCTCCATCAAGGCGGCGGACATCGGCGTTGGCATGGGCATCACCGGCACGGACGTGACCAAAAACGTGGCCGACATGGTTCTGGCCGACGACAATTTTGCCACCATCGTGGGCGCGGTGGAGGAAGGCCGCCGGATCTATGACAACATCCGCAAGGCCATCCAGTTCCTGCTCGGCTCCAACATGAGCGAGGTGCTCAGCATCTTTTTCGCCACTCTGATGGGCTTTACCATCCTGCAGCCGGTCCACCTCCTCTGGGTCAACCTGGTCACGGACTGCTTCCCGGCCCTGGCCCTGGGAACCGAAAAAGCGGAGCCGGATATCATGCGCAGGAAGCCCAGAAACGCGAAAGCCGGCATCTTCGCCGACGGCATGGGCTTTGACATCGCCTACCAGGGCGTTCTGGTGACGGTGCTCACCCTGCTTTCCTATTTCATCGGCCACTACATGGAAAGCGGCATCTGGGAGATCACCAACAGCCCTCACGGCACCACCATGGCGTTCCTGACCCTGTCCATGGCGGAGATCTTCCACAGCCTGAACATGCGCTCCCAGCGGGAAAGCATCTTCCGGCTCGGTTCCAGTAACCGGATGCTTCTCATCGCCGCCGCGGGCTCCTTCCTCGCCACCACCCTGGTCTGCGAGGTTCCCTTCCTCGCCGCCGCGTTTGAGTTCACCAGCGTGGAACTGAATGAATACCTCATCGCCATCCTGCTGGGCGTTCTTGTGGTTCCCATCGTGGAAGCGGTGAAGTTCTTCCAGCGGAAGCGGATGCACCGGAAATAAGCAGCAAACAGGGCTGCAGCGCTTTTGACGACTTCTGCGCTGCAGCCCTGTTGTCCAATTATTCTTTTATGGCTCCCACCGAGACGCCCTTCACAAAATATTTCTGGATAAAGGGGTAGATAAACAAAATCGGCAGAACCGATACGATGATCGCCGCGTATTTCAGCTGCTCCATCTGCGCCGTCCTGCTGATGCCGATCTGCGCGCTCGCCCCTCCCACATCCTGCTTGAGGATCAGGAGGCTTCGCAGGAAGACCTGAAGCGGCTGATACTGCGGATTCGGCACGAGCACCATGGGCCAGAAATAATTGTTCCAGTGTCCTACGGCATAATACAGAAGCAAAACGGACAGGATCGGTTTGGAAAGCGGCTTCTCGCGATAATGATATTCCACGCGCTCACCGCAAAGGGCAGGATCACCGCCAGCGGCGTGTTATACAGCCCCAGGTTGGTAACGACGATGAAAAAAGGGATCATTCCGCCGCTGACATACATGGTGACGGTAATCAGGATGGAGACCGGCCGTCTCAGAACAAATTTTTCTCTGGAAAGCGGATAGGCCGCCAGAACGGTCAGCACCATGTTCAGGGCCGTCCCGAACACCGTATACAGAATGGTGTTCCGGTAGGATCTCCATACGGTCGGATTTTCAAATACCAACCCATATCCTTCCAGGGAAAGACCTCTGGGAAGGAATGTCACATCCTTGCGTAGTACATGCTCCGGCGCGCTGACCGACATGGAAAACACATAGAGAAACGGATACACGCAAAGGATCCCCGCAAGGATGAGCACTGCGGCCAGAAGCCCTCTGACCGCAAGTTCGCTTAATTTTTTCTGTTTCATTCGCATCTGCTCCATGCCGGAGCCGGAATCGCTCCGGCCCCGGCCATACATTTGAAAGCTTTTCGTTTACCAGATTTTTACCAGATCCCGACGCCGAACAGCTTCTTTCCGGCAAAATTACACAGCACCAGAATGGCGATGTTGATCACGGAATTGAACAGTCCGACCGCGCCCGCATAGCTGTACTGCTGGCTTAACAGTCCCGTCCGGTATACATAGGTGGAGATTACGTCCGCCGTCTCATAGGTGGTCGGACTGTACAGAAGGATGATTTTCTCATATCCCACGCTCATGATATTACCCAGATTCAGGATCAGAAGGGTCAGGATCGTCGGCTTGATCCCCGGCAGGGTGACGTGCCAGATCTGCCTCAGCCTCCCCGCCCCGTCGATCCTCGCCGCTTCATACAGATCCGGATTGATGCCCGTGATCGCGGCCAGATAGATGATACTGTTCCAGCCAAATTCCTGCCAGACGCCGCTTCCCACATACATGGCGCGGAACCATTCCGGTTCTCCGAAAAAGTTGATCCTCTTTCCCGTCAGGCTGTAGAGAAGCGCGTTGACCACTCCTCCCTGCGGGGAAAAGATATCGATCAGGATTCCGCAGATCACCACAAGCGAGATAAAATGCGGCAGATAGGATACGGTCTGGATCAGGCGTTTAAATTTTCCATCCTTAAATTCATTTAACAGCAACGCGAAGATAATAGGAACCGGAAATCCCCACAGCAGGCTGTAGACGCTGATCAGAACGGTGTTTCTCAGAAGCCTTCCAAAATAAGGGCTGAGAAAAAACTGTCTGAAATACCGCAGCCCGGCCCAGGGGCTTCCCAGAATCCCCTTGCTGATGGAATAATCCTTGAACGCGATCAGGATCCCATACAGGGGATAGTAGGAAAAAACCGCGAAGAAGATCACCACCGGTATCAGCATGAACACAAGCTGGCGGTCCCTGCGCAGATTTTTCCAGAATGTTTTTCTGCTCATGGCTTACGCCCCCTTTGAGCGGTCGTACTGCGCCTGCTTCACCGTTCTCAGCTCTTCCAGACCGATGCTGTTT
>DXDD01000170.1 GCA_019115665.1 Candidatus Eisenbergiella pullistercoris
TCAGCAGTTTTTTATACATTTTAGGATCGTCCATAATATTCCTTCTTTCTCGAATCACATAGAAGATTCAATGAATTTTTTCATCAGGGCTTTCTGAATCTCCGTTTTTTGACGAATATTACGAAAGGTGGGAGAAATCAGAAAATTCAGAAAAAATTCCTTCGGAACAACAAATTTTCTGCCTGAATGAAGAACTTTCAGTTTTCCGGATCCAATCCATCTCCAGACTGTATTGTCAGAAAATCCGGTTATCTCACAAATGTCCTGTGGGAGAAGAAGATCCGGCAAATAAGAAAACTCTTTTTCATAAAAAGTGCGTAATGCATCCGCAGACAGATGATCCGGTTCACGAAGCCCTTCCGTGTATAAGTAAGAAAGAATATCTGTCAGCCGTATTGCATGCTGCCGGATTGATCCATCGTATATAATCTGATAAGGAATCTTCCCGCTGTGTTCCCACGTGTGGGCAGTCTTTAAACAAATCCCGCAAATTTCGCTTAACTGCTTTTGAGTTACATAATCAGGATATTTTGACGAAATCGAGAAATAACATTTCTTTAAATTCATATTCTTCCCTCGCATTCTCTGTTTTTTGTCATTGGCAGGTGGTGAGTTCTTTCCTGACACAGTGTCAATTCTTCCCAAAATGAAAATTAAGTCAAAAAAATACAAATTTCCGAAAAGGCCCATGGGTTCAGGGAAAAATCAAAAAAACGGAAAAAAACCCAGTGTTTATGAGGATTTTTTTCCGTTCCACTATCTTTTTTTATCTTCTTTTAACTTCCGCCAAATTCTTTTAAAACGACTTGACTCGAAATGCGATAGGTCCGCAAGGGCGCGTGGGTTCGACTCCCACCATCTCCGCTGACAGGGAGCCCGTGCAGATCAGAGGTTTGCGCGGGTTCCCGTTTTTTTCTATAGACATAACTTCAGAATTGCGTTGAAATATCGATTTTGTCAGTTGCATCTTATAAAATTCCAATTTCTCCTTTCTATTTCAGGCGTGAGTGCGCTATGCTTTGACAGCCACGGGAAGGGGGGCTGGTCTGCCCCCGCAAATTTCCTGTACATTCCCTTCAAAATATTATATAATTTTCTTGCATGTTTTTATCACCCCTTGTCGGGCGGCTGATGCACGGGAACGGAAAAGAAGGATGAGGGGCGGTGTAAGGCCGGCCTTTGGGCAAAAGATTGGAGGGAATCATGAAGAGAATCGGTATGCTGACCAGCGGCGGAGACTGCCAGGCTCTGAACGCTGCGATGAGGGGCGTCGCGAAGACGCTGTTTTATTCCGGCGAGGACGTGGAGATCTACGGCTTTCTGGACGGATACAAGGGACTGATCTACGGAAAATTCCGTATGCTGACCGGAAGGGATTTTTCAGGGATCCTGACCAAGGGCGGCACGATCCTGGGAAGCAGCAGAATGCCGTTCAAGCAGATGCGGGATCCGGACGAGAACGGCCTGAACAAGGTGGAGGCGATGAAGCAGAACTACTACAAGCTGCAGCTGGACTGCCTTGTGATCCTGGGAGGAAACGGAACCCATAAGACCGCGAACCTTCTGAAGGAAGAAGGGCTGAACGTGATCACCCTTCCCAAGACCATCGACAACGACCTCTGGGGAACGGATATGACCTTCGGCTTCCAGAGCGCGGTGGATATCGCGACCACGGCGATCGACAACATCCATACCACGGCGGCTTCCCATGGAAGAGTGTTCATCGTGGAGGTGATGGGGCACAAGGTGGGCTTTCTGACGCTGAACGCCGGCATGGCGGGCGGCGCGGACATCATTCTGATCCCGGAGATCCCCTATGATATCGACAAGGTCATCGAGGCGATCAAAAAGCGCCATGACAGAGGCAGCCGCTTCACCATCCTCGCGGTGGCGGAGGGCGCCATATCCAGGGAGGATGCGAAGCTTTCCAAGAAGGAATACAAGAAAAAGATGGAGAATTATCCCTATCCTTCCGTTTCCTATGAGATTGCGGATCAGATCCAGAAAAGAAGCGGCATGGAGGTGCGCGTCACCGTTCCGGGGCATACCCAGAGGGGCGGCTCCCCCTGCCCGTATGACAGAGTGTTCGCCAGCCGTCTCGGATCGGAGGCGGGCAGGCTTATCCTGAAGGGCGAGTACGGCTTCATGGTCGGCTACAGGAACCGGGAGATCGTGGAGGTGCCGCTGGAGGATGTGGCCGGGAAGCTGAAAATGGTGGATCCCAATTCCTCCATGGTGAAGGAAGCCAAGATGCTCGGCATCAGCTTCGGCGATTAAGACCGGACAGAAAACGGGAGAAAATATGTCTTATACAGCTCTTTACCGTAAATTTCGCCCGGAACGTTTTGAGGACGTGAAAGGGCAGGACCACATTGTTACGACGCTGAAGAACCAGATCGGGGCGGAGAGGATCGGACACGCCTATCTGTTCTGCGGGACAAGAGGAACCGGAAAGACAACCATAGCGAAGATTTTTGCGAAAGCCGTCAACTGCGAGCATCCGGTTGACGGCTCTCCCTGCGGGGAGTGCAGAAGCTGCCGGACCATAGCGGCGGGAGCCAGCATGAATGTGATCGAGATCGACGCGGCTTCCAACAACGGTGTGGACAACATCCGCGAGATCGTGGATGAGGTGTCCTATTCCCCGGCGGAAGGAAAATACAAGGTGTATATCATCGACGAGGTGCATATGCTCTCCATAGGGGCTTTCAACGCGCTGTTAAAGACGCTGGAGGAGCCGCCTTCCTACGTGATCTTCATCCTGGCGACCACGGAGGTTCACAAGATCCCCGTCACCATCCTCTCCCGCTGTCAGAGGTATGATTTCAAACGGATCTCCATCGAGACCATCGCGGAGAGGATGCGGGAGCTGATGGACGCGGAGGGCCAGCAGGTGGAGGAAAAGGCGCTGCGCTATATCGCAAGGGCTGCGGACGGTTCCATGAGAGACGCCCTGAGCCTGCTGGATCAGTGCATTGCCTTTCACTATGGAAAAACGCTTACCTACGACGACGCTCTGGATGTGCTGGGGGCGGTGGATACGGAGGTGTTCAGCCGTCTGCTCGCCGCGGTGCTTGCCCGGAATGTGACGGACTGCATCCGGATCCTGGAGGAAGTGGTGATGCAGGGCCGGGAACTGGGACAGTTCGTTTCCGATTTTACCTGGTATCTGAGAAACCTCCTTCTGATGAAGACCTCGGACGGAGAGGGCATGGAGGACGTGATTGACATGTCCAGGGACAATCTGGCCCGCCTGTCCATCGAGGCGGAGCAGGTGGAGACGGACGCCGTCATCCGCTATATCAGAGAGCTGTCCGAACTGTCCGGAAGGCTGCGTTACGCCGCTCAGAAACGGATCCTGATCGAGATCGCCCTGATCCGGCTCTGCCGTCCCCAGATGGAGACGGATACGCAGTCCCTGCTTGACCGCATCCGCGCCCTGGAGCAGCGCGTGGAAGCGGGAATTTCGGTACAGCCGTCTCAGCCGGCCTCCGCCGGAGCATACGGCGCGGGAAGCGCGGCCGGAGCCGCTGCCGGGCAGGAGAAACGTCCGGAGCTTCCCCGGGCGGTTCCGGAGGATGTGAAAAAAATCGTGGAAAACTGGCCGGGGATCGTGGGCCAGACAGCCATGCCCATGAAGCTTTATCTGAAAAGGGCAAGACTCAGCCTGGGCGGGGACAACCGTCTCATGGTGGTCCTGGAGGACGGGCTGGCGTCGGATTATTTCCTGAAGCAGGAGGGAAACCGGGAGGAGCTGGAAAAGCTGCTGTCCGGATTCGCTGACAAAAAGATCGAAGTCAATTTCCAGGTCATGAAGGACGGCCGGGATTTTGAGGAAAATCATGTGGATCTGACCAGGATCATTCACATGAACATAGAAGAAGAATAAAAAAACGGGAAGAAGCGCCGCTTCGGCGCGGAACCGGAATGGAGGAAGTCATGGCCAAAAGAGGCGGATTCCCGGGCGGCGGAATGCCCGGAAGCATGAACAATCTGATGAAGCAGGCGCAGCGGATGCAGCGCCAGATGGAGGAAAACCAGAAGGAGCTGGAGACGAAGGAATTTACCGCGAAATCCGGCGGCGGGGCCGTTGAGGTGACCGTAACGGGAAAGAAAGAGGTTACGAAGGTGAAGCTGGCCGAGGATGCCGTGGATCCGGACGATGTGGAGATGCTGGAGGATATGATCGTCGCGGCGGTAAATGAAGCGCTGCGCATGGCGGACGAGGCAAACGCGGAGATGATGAACAAGATGACCGGCGGCCTGGGCGGAGGCTTCCCGTTCTGATGGACCTGTACAGCGGCTATATCAATCAACTGATCGAAGAGCTTTCCGCTCTTCCCGGCATCGGGAGCAAATCGGCCCAGCGCCTTGCCTTCCATATCATCAACATGCCGAAGGGAAGGGTGGAGAAGCTGGCCCGTTCCATGACGGAGGCGAAGGAGCATGTGCGCTACTGCGAGGAATGCTTTACCCTTACCGACGCGGAAAAATGCCCCATCTGCTCCAATGAAAGGCGCGACCATTCCACCATCATGGTGGTGGAAAACACCCGCGATCTGGCGGCCTATGAGAAAACGGGAAAATACGAGGGCGTTTATCACGTCCTGCACGGAGCCATTTCCCCCATGCTCGGGATCGGCCCCAACGATATCCGGCTCAAGGAGCTGATGCACCGCCTGAAGGGAGATGTGAAGGAAGTGATCATCGCCACCAATTCCAGCCTGGAGGGCGAGACCACTGCCATGTACATCGGAAAGCTGATCAAGCCCACAGGGATCCGCGTGACGCGGATCGCCAGCGGCGTTCCCGTGGGCGGAGACCTGGAATATATCGACGAGGTCACTCTCCTGCGCGCGCTGGAGGGCAGGACGGAAATGTAAAAGAAAAGAGACGAAAAAAGGAGGGTTTTCAACATGCGCAAGGAAACATTCGGGGTAACAAAGGACGGAAAGACGGCGTCCCTTTATACGCTGGAAAACAGGAAGGGGATGAAAGCGGTGGTAACGGATTTCGGGGCCATCCTGGTGCGCCTGATCGTGCCGGATCACGCCGGAAAATGCGCCGATGTGGTGATGGGCTACGATACGCTGGAGGAATATTTTGATAACGACAGCTTTTTCGGCGCGGTGATCGCGCCCAATGCGAACCGGATCGCGGGCGCGCGCTTTTCCATTGACGGCGTGGAATATCAGCTGGATGCGAACGACGGCCCCAACAACCTGCACAGCCATAAGGAGCTGGGCAGCCATAAACGCGTCTGGGACGCGGCGGAAGGGGACAACAGCATCACCTTTTCCCTTTCCATGGCGGACGGAGAGCTGGGCTTCCCGGGAAACAAGAAGCTTCAGGTGACCTATACTCTGACGGAGGACAACGAGCTGAAGCTGGAGTACGCCGGAATCAGCGACAAAAAGACCATTCTGAACATGACGAACCACAGCTATTTCAATCTGGACGGACATGACGCGGGCGATATCGGCGGGCATGTGCTCACCCTGCACGCGGATACCTATACGGAGATCCTGCCGGGAGCCATTCCCACCGGAAAGCTCGTTCCTGTGGAAGGAACGCCCATGGATTTCCGCGCTCCGAAGAAGATCGGAAAAGAGATCGATACGGACTGGGACCAGCTTACCATGGTTGGGGGCTATGACCATAACTGGTGCCTGAACGGCTATGACGGCAGCGTGCGGCTGGTCGCCTGCACCCAGAACCCTTCCGGAAGCCGGACGATGGAGGTCTGTACCGACCTGCCCGGCGTGCAGTTCTATGCGGCAAACGGCCTGACGGACCGCGCCGGAAAGGACGGAGCCAGATACGGCCGCAGAGGCGCCCTCTGTCTGGAGACCCAGTACTATCCGGATACGGCGAACGAGCCTGATTTCCCTTCCGCCGTTTTCGGCCCGGACAGAGAATACCGCAGCACTACGATCTTCCGTTTTGTATAACAGGATACGCCGAGGGGCCCGGCGCGGAGATTTTCCGCGCCGGGCCCTTTGTCGAGCGCGTCGCTGCATTTTTCTGCCCCGGGGCCGTTGCGCGGAAAAAAGAGAAAAGGCCGCGCGTTCTGATAAAATCCGCGTGCCTCCTCTGCTATATTGAAAGAAAAAAAGGCGGTGAAGGCATGCAGATTCCGAAAAATGTGATACAGACAGGAGAACCGGATCCCTGTCACAAAATTTATGTGGAGGACTATGTACATACCCTGCTGACTCAGTACAGGGAAAATGAAGCGGACTTCTGTCTCTATGGAAAACTGGAGCAGGAAGGAGAGATCACCTACTATTTTATTTACGGAGCGGCAAAGGAGGAGCCGGGCTGGGAGCTGATGGAAAGCAGATACTTTGCTCTTCAGCACAGGATCGGAGAGGCGACCTTTGACGAGAAGGAGGCGTGGGCGTTTTTTGAGGACGGCTACTCCGCGCCGCTGAATGGCTTCTTTATTTTTTATGAACAAAATGAGGACATGCAGTCCTATCTGATCGCCATGCATCAGAACCGTCCCGGAGAAAAAGCGGTAACCTTCCGGCATAAAGCCGTGGAACGCGCCGAAAAAGCCGTGGAAAAAGCCGATGAAAAGGAGAAGGAAAAAGACGGCGGAAAAGAGCCGCGCAGGATCCTGCGCCGGCCGGAACAGAAGGAGCTTCATGCGGCGCAGTCAGATCCGCAGACCGGAGGGAGAACAGGACGGTATCGGCAGACGGCCGGGCCCCGCGGCGCGGACAGTACAAAAAAAGCAATGGAAAGGGAAGAAAGGACAGGCTTTCGGATCAAAGCGATTGCGGCGGCTGTTCTTCTCGGACTCTGCGCGGCGGCGATAACATCTGCGAATGAGGGACAGAAAGCAGAAACAGCGGGAAACTTCTTTACCCAGACGCCGGGCGGAGAGGGAGAGGAAAAGGAAAATGACGGCGCCGGGAGCGATATCCCTGAGGATGACGTTCTGGTGGTGGAGGAGACGCAGCTTTCCGCGCCGGATATTGCCCCGGCGGCGGACAGCCTGGAAGCGGAGACCGCTTTTGCCCCGGCGGCGGACAGCCTGGAAGCGGAGACTGCTTCCATCCCGGCAGAAGCGGAAACGGAGGATTCCATAGCGGAAGAGGAGCCGGCTCCTTTGGCGGCGGAAGCCTCTGCGCCGGAAACCGTTTCGGCTCCGCCGGAAGAAGCCTCTGCGCCGGAAACCGCTTCGGCTTCGCCGGAAGAAGTTCCCGAAGCGGATACGGTTACGTATATTGTACGGCGGGGGGATAATCTGGCGGAAATCTGCAGAAGGCAGTATGGGAGTACAGACCGGCTAAAGGAAATCGCCGCGCTGAATCAGCTCGCCGATCCGAATCACCTGATCCCGGGGCAGCAGATCCTTCTTCCGCAGTAAAGGACGGTGTCGCAAAACGGGAAAGTTTGTGCTATACTGTTCTGGATACCTTTTTACAGGAAATAATGGCAAAGAACAGAGAAGGAAATTTCATGATCAATGTACGGACCTACCTGCAAAAAAAAGCGGAACGGGAAGCCGGCGCTTCGGAAACGCGCGATTTCGGCGCGCTGATCCAGAAGCACCGGCTGATCCGGTTTGGCCGTGCGCTGCTTGCGGTCCTGGTTTTCGCGGTACTCGGAACGCTCGTTTACGTGCAGATGAAGAATCAGGTATATACGGGATACGTGATCCTTTCCTCCATTTCCCGCCAGCAGTACGACGGCTCTACCTGCCTCAGCTACGGAAACGGTTTTCTCTCCTACAGCGGAGACGGGATCAGCTATACGGACGCAAAGGGAAATGCGGTGTGGAATCAGGCCTATGAGATGCAGGAGCCTCTGATCCGTGTGGCCGGCGGCAGGGTGGCGGCTGCGGATTATAACGGACATATCATATACAGCATCGCGCAGGACGGCAGTTATACGGAAATAGACACCAATCTGCCTATCCGGGAAATTGCCGTATCGGAAAGCGGAACGGTTGCGGCCGTGCTGGAGGATACCAATATTACCTGGATCTATCTCTACAGCTCCCTTGGCGAGACGATCGCCTACCTCAGAACAACCATGCCGAACAGCGGATACCCTTCCGCGCTCGCCCTCTCGCCTGACGGCTCGATGCTTGCGGTTTCCTATCTGACCGTGGATAACGGCTCGGCAAAAAGCAGCGTTGCCTTTTACAATTTCAGCGCTGTAGGGCAGAACTATGTGGACAACTTTGTCAGCGGCTCTGATTACGCGGATGCGGTGATTCCCTTCCTGGCGTTTCTGGACAATGATACCTCGTTTGCCGTGGCGGACAACCGGCTCGTCGTCTATGGGGGCGGGCAGAGACCCAAAAGCGTTGCGGATGTCCTTCTGAATGAGGAGATCCAGAGCGTTTTTTACAACAGCACCCATGTCGGCCTTGTTTTTCTCGATACCACGGGACAGGGAAAATACAGGCTGGACGTTTATAATACTTCCGGACAGGTGGAAACTACCCTGTATTTTGAAATGGATTACAAGGATATCATCCTGCGCGGAGACAATATCATCATTTATAATGAAACACAATGCCTGCTTGCCAACAGAAACGGCGTGGAGCGGTTTAACGGCGATTTTGAGAGACCCTGTCTCCTTTTTGCACCCCTTTCCGGAAACCGTTATCTGGCCGTTTCTCAGGACAGCATCGATACCCTGGAAATGAAATAAACATGGAGTTACTGATGAATATCAACCTGTTGCTGCCGCTTCTTGTGCTCCTGGCCGCCTGGCGCGCCTGGAGAGGATGTAAGAATGGCTTTGCAGAAGAAGTATACCGTCTGATTTCTCTGATCGCCGCCCTTCTCGTCCTGGCCCTGCTTCTTATGGCTGTCGCCAGCTTTCGGGAAAACGACATAAAAAACGGTGTGATCGCCGTGGCGCTTCTTCTGATTGCCGGAATCCTTCTGCATCTGTTCGGAATCATTATGAAGTCCCTGAAGGCGATTGCCAGGCTTCCGGTGATCAGCCTTCTGAACAGCCTTCTCGGCCTCGCGGCCGGAATCGCGGAAATTATCATAGCCGCCTGGATCATGTACTGCATCATCCAGAACTTTCCGACCGGCGGATTCGGGGATCAGATCATGACCTGGACGCAGGAAAGCGAGTGGCTGACGAAGCTTTATGATGCGAACCGCATATCGCTCTGGCTGAAGTCATTCGCCGAAGGCTCCGCAAGCCGGCTGCCTGCATACAAGATATAGGCCTGGAAATACAAAATCTTGTATGTAAAGGGCGGGTTGGAAAAAAGTAAAAAGAATCTGAAAAAAGCTGTTGACATTTGGAGAAAACTGGTGATATACTAAAGCTCCACCGCGAAACGGTGGAAAACAAAATCAACTGAAAAATAAAAAAGTTGAAAAAAGTGCTTGACGAAAGCGGACGGTTGTGATAAGATAATCACCGTTGCGGCTGAGGAAAGCCAAGACGCAGCACCTTGACAAATAAACAGTAATGCGACCCTGAAAATTCCAAAAAGAATTATTCAGAGGAACGGTCTCGGAAGTCCGAAAGGACGGAAGGGACAAACCCAAAACAGTAAAAACGGGAAAGATTGACCAGAGTTGATCGGAACCAAAGATTAA
>DXDD01000171.1 GCA_019115665.1 Candidatus Eisenbergiella pullistercoris
GCTTTCCGTCTTGACAGACGGAAAGCCCGCGTCGTATAATGATGCCCGTCAGCGGATATGGCGGAATTGGCAGACGCGCTGGATTTAGGTTCCAGTGGGAGACCGTGCAGGTTCGAGTCCTGTTATCCGCATGCTCCCAGGCCGTCCGGTTCGGACGGCCTGATCAGTCTCTGTCTTACTCTGTCCGTCTTATTTTTCACACGGCATCTCCAGCGCCTCCCGGATCCTCCGGATCTCTTCTTTATGTCCCGCGTCGTCAAAGGGCGTCTCCAGATAAAAGGGCAGGTTCTTCAGCGCCGGATGGCGCATCACGTTTAAAAGCGCCTCCCAGCCGATCATCCCCTCTCCGATGGCCGCATGCCTGTCCTTATGAGAGCCAAAGGGCATGCAGCTGTCGTTTAAGTGCACGGCACGAAGGAGGGAAAGGCCCAGAATGCGGTCAAATTCTGCAAGCACGCCGCCCAGATCGTTCACGATATCGTATCCGGCGGCAAATACATGACAGGTATCCAGGCAGATGCCGATGCGCTCCGGATGCTTCACGCCGTTTCGGATAGCGGCCAGCTGCTCAAACCGATCCCCGATCTCCGTGCCTTTGCCGCTCATGGTTTCCAGAAGAACCGTGATCTTTTCATCCCCGGTGATGGCCTGATCCAGCCCGGCGATGATATTTGCAATCCCCTTTTCCGCCCCGATGCCCGTATGGCTTCCCGGATGAAAGACCAGATTTTCAATGCCAAGCGCATCCATCCGCGCCACATCCTCCCGGATCACCGTACAGGCGAACTCATATACCTTCTCCGTATCGCTTGCCAGATTCATGGTATAGGGCGCGTGGGCCAGAATGGGGCCGAAGCCATGCTCCCACCGGATGCGCTGGAAGCCTGCGATCTCCTTTTCCTCCGGCGTCCTGAAATTGGAGCCCCTGGGATTTCTGCTGAAGATCTGCATGGTGTCCGCTTCCATCTTCACCACGTTCTCCGCTGTTTTTTCAAGCCCCTGCGCGATCGACATGTGGGTTCCTATGGTAATTTTCTGTTTCATTTTTTTCCTTTGTTTCTTTTTTCTCCAGCAGAATACCGCAGCTTCTTCCCGAAAAAATTATTAGTTCCAAGCTAGTTCCAAGTTAGTTCCAAGTTAGTTCCAAGTTAGTTCCAAGTTGGTTCCAGGTCTTGTTATACTCAATGCACAAACCACCTTGCTGCGGAAGTATTTCCTTTTGCATATATCAAATTTTTATTCTTCAGTTCCCGCATCAACACTTTAATTTCATTCCGGGATAAATTGGGCAGAACCTGCTGTAATTCTTTAAATTGTGTTCCCGCATCTCCGTTACTTCGAATATGCTTTAAGAGCAGTTCCATATATCTCTGCTATGCGTCTGTTGCGAGGTGACTGACGGTTTAAAATATTATCCAATGTGATTCCATTGGGAAAACCTCCGGGACTTTCCACTACCAGCCGATCACGATACTGACGGATAAAAATACTTCCGCTCATCTGATACATCCGGTGTGATACCGCATTCAAAATTGCTTCCCGCACCACGCGTTCATTAAAAGTCGAAATATCATAAACAAAAAAGCCGTCCTGATAATGCTGCTTATCATTCCGCAGGTTGATAAGTTCCCAGATCCGATCATAACAGGAAAAAAATCCCGATTGAAATTCTTCCCGCTGGCTTGCAGGACCTGATGCATCAGATGAGCGGTATTCAAAAACGATTTCCGCCTGTGGCAGAAATCTTCTGACAGCTGAACGTTTGCCAAACAGAATCAGCGCCGCATAAGTAATGCCTTCTTCTGTAATCGCCTCACAGTCTCTGAGCAGTTGTTCCGGTTCCAAACCTTTTAACCTTGTGTTTCCACTTTTTTCTATCCATCTCTTTCGAAATACTTCAACAGCATTTTCATCAATATCACTGAATCTGGCGCCAACACAGACTGTGCCAGAGAAATCCACTCCTGTCTCTTCGTAAATCTTGCGGCGCACATCTTCCGGCATCGGAATGAGGCTGTCACCTTCATACCACCAGGCAACCCCATCTGCCTGTACAGGAAGTCCCAATGGTCTTGAGGCCACATCAAAAACCAGAACCCGCTTCTCATTGTATTCGTACAGCTGAAAATCCACCATGACTTTGAGCTTTTCAATCAATCCCTTCCTCGTTCGCTCCGGTTGATCAAAAGCGGCGCTTCCTACTACATGGCGGGGGCGTTTATCTGATATGCCAAATACAAGCTTCCCTCCGCCGCAATTTGACAGAGCACAGCAAATGCGGGCTGCCTCAGAAGAATCAAAGCGATTCTTTGCTTCCTTAAATTGTACCTGTTCCCCCTCTTTGGCATTTAAAAGTTCCTTCACTGCGTGGTCATCCTGCATTCAAAGTCTCCTTTTTATTTGTTATCCCCATAAGGAGCCGCTTTCCTCTTACATCAATATCATCCGTCTCATTGTAGCAAATTATATGTCTTACCTCAAACGAATTTTCCTGTGCAGAGGACTCTGGTGTCTTTTTCCCATAATTTCCGCACATTTATAATTGAAATCCGTTCCTGAAATATAAAAAACAGGGCAGCATAACCTTTCAGCCATACCGCCCGGAGACGATCCAGCTATTTTTCTTAATAAGGACGCCGCGCTCCAGGCGCCCGTCATTTCGCTTTCCAGTTACGCTTCCGGAGCGTTCAGAATCTTCATAAACTCCTCCCCGGTAATGGTCTCCTTCTCATACAGGTACTCCGCCAGCTCGTCCAGCTTCTTCCTGTTGTCCTGGAGGATCTTTACCGCCTTTTCATGCTGCTTCTTCACCAGCTCTACGACCTGTCTGTCGATCTCGGTCTGAGTTTCGGCGGAGCAGGCCAGGGAGGCGTCGCCGCCCAGATACTGGTTGGTGACGGTTTCCAGGGCGACCATATCGAAGTCGTCGCTCATGCCATAGCGGGTGATCATGGCGCGGGCCAGCTTCGTGGCCTGTTCGATGTCGTTGGAAGCGCCCGTGGTGATGGAGCCGAATGCCACTTCCTCAGCCGCGCGGCCGCCGGTAAATGTGGCGATCTTGTTTTCGATCTCTTCCTTACTCATGAGATAATGGTTACCCTCATCCACCTGCATGGTGTAGCCCAGGGCTCCGGAGGTTCTGGGGATGATGGTGATCTTCTGCACCGGCGCGGAATGGGTCTGCTTCGCCGCGACCAGCGCGTGGCCGATCTCATGATAGGAGACGATCTTTTTCTCATGGTCCGTCAGGATGGAATTCTTCTTCTGGTATCCGGCGATGACCACCTCGATACTCTCCTCCAGATCCGCCTGGGTCACCACCTTCCGGCCGTCGCGCACCGCGCGCAGGGCGGCTTCGTTGACGATGTTGGCAAGCTCCGCGCCGGAAGCGCCGGAGGCCATGCGGGCGATCACGGAAAAGTCCACATCGGAATTTACCTTCACCTTTTTCGCGTGCACCTTCAGGATCTCTTCCCGGCCCTTCAGGTCCGGAAGCTCCACGGGCACCCGCCTGTCGAACCGGCCGGGACGAAGCAGGGCCGGATCCAGGGATTCCGGACGGTTGGTGGCGGCAAGGATGACGACGCCGGTGTTTCCCTCGAAGCCGTCCATCTCGGTGAGCAGCTGGTTCAGCGTCTGCTCCCGTTCATCGTTTCCGCCATACTGGCCGTCCCTCTTCTTGCCGATGGCGTCGATTTCGTCGATGAACACGATGCAGGGCGCCTTTTCCTTCGCCTGCTTAAACAGGTCGCGCACCTTGGACGCGCCCATGCCCACGAACATTTCCACGAATTCCGAACCGGAGATGGAGAAGAAGGGAACATCCGCCTCGCCGGCGACCGCCTTCGCCAGCATGGTCTTGCCGGTTCCGGGAGGGCCCACCAGAAGGATACCCTTGGGCATGGATGCGCCGATCTCCTCATACTGCTTCGGGTCGTGCAGATAGTTGACGATCTCGGTCAGGTTTTCCTTCGCCTCATCCTCTCCGGCCACATCGCTGAAGCGGATGCCGGCGGAGGACTTCACGTAAACCTTCGCGCTGCTTTTTCCCATGCCGAACATCATGGAATCTCCGCCCATTTTGTTCATCGTTCTCTTGTACATCCACTGGCCCAGGCCCACAAAGATCGCGATGGGCAGCACCCAGGAAAACAGGAAGCTCACGAAGGGGGACGCCTGCTCCACGATCTCCTGCGCGAATACCGCGCCGCTTTCATGCAGCCGTTCCGTCAGCCCCGGATCGAACATCGGCCCTGTCTTGTAGATCTGCGTATTATCCTTATCGGTGAAGATGATCTGATTGCTTTCCACCTCAACCTCACCGATATTTTTCTCGTCGATCATGTCCATGAAGGTGCCGTAATCCACCTCCCGGATGCTGGCCTGCAGCATGCCGGGCATGACGAGGAAATTTAACAGCATCAGCACGAGCATGACGATCACATAGTAAAAAATAAGCGGCTTTTTCGGCGTTTTCACCTCATTCATTTTCTTTTTCTCCTTCCTTCTCTTCACAGGCAAGCTGGCGCTCCATCGCCTTCAGCGCGGCGAGAAGCGCGTAGTTCATGGACTGCGTGGCAAAATCCGCCGCATATTCCGCGCAGAGGATCGCAGGCTCCGGATTCTCCGGCGGCCTGTTTTCTCTGGAAAACGCGCCGGCCTCCGCTTCCCTCAGGATCCGGCGCACGCTTTTCTCATAGGCGAGCTGCGCCTGCGCCAGCTTCACCGCGGCGGGCGAACCGCTCCCCCGCATTCTTTTTTCCAGAAGCAGGGTTTCCTGCGCCGCCTTATCCTCCATCCGGCGGATCTCCTCCAGAAGCCGTTTATGATCCCGGTCCTGAAAAAGCTGGATGCGGCTCTGCAGCCTCCCGTACTCCTTTTCCATCTCGCACAGCTTGACAGATAAAATTCCCTGATCCATTCAAACCTCCCGGCCGAAGCGCCTCAGATTTTCCCCATATCGATCCTCATTCCGTCGCGCAGCGACGGGGCGAATAGAAATCGCGAATGCGATTTCTATTCTGCCATCAGGGCTATTTGTGCCGCTCCGGCTCTGTTTTATTTTTACCAGAAATCCGCCTCCGCTTCCATACGCAGATCTCTCCCTCTGTCCTGACAAAAAGGCCCCGGTGTAAAAAATCTTTACACCGGAGCCCTTCTGTCAGTCCCGTCTGCCGCCCTGCGGGGGCCGCTTTTCCTTTCTGCCCTCAGTCCTCAAGCTCCTTCTGAAAGCTTCCGTCCATCAGCCGGGTCAGCTGTCCTGCCAGGCGCTTCACGTCAAGCCTCGGCCGGCCGCAGTATTCCAGCAGGATCCCCACCACCGCGTAGGAATAAAAATCCAGCGCCACCTGCGCATCCGCCCGGCTGACATCCTCAAGAAGCTCCCTCCGGTCCGCCATCTCCTGAAACCAGGCGCGGACGGCCTCCACCAGAAGCCGCTCCGTCTGTTCCCGGAGCTGGGAATCCAGAAGCCTTCGGATCAGATCCTTCGCCTGCACCGCCTCCGTGAGGAACAGCTCCATCACCTGCTGCCTGGAATCCAGCTGCAGGCACTTTTCCGCAAGCTCTTCCACCGTCCGGCGCAGCGACCAGTCGATCACGTCAAGGAGGTCCCTGAAATGATAATAGAAGGTCTGCCTGGTGATATGGCAGGCTTCCACAATGTCCTTTACCGTTATCCTGTCAATGGATCCCGCCCGGGCCAGCCGGATAAATTCCCGGGCGATCCTCTCCTTCATGTCTGAGGGCATTTTCACCTCCGAATTTCATTTTCCCGCGCCTTTTGAATCAGCCGTTCGATCCCGTCCTCCGGATAGGAAAGCAGCCGTCCGAAGGCATGCGCCAGCCGCAGCTTCTCTTTTTCCGTATATTCTCCCCGCTCCAGAAGGGCTTTTCTCTCTTTTTTCAGGGAAAGATAGGCTTCCAGCGTCTCCTTTTTTCTGTAAAAAAGAAACAGCGGTCTGTTCCGGTTTGCCTCCTCAGGGAAAAGCGCGGTCAGGAGCGCCTCGTCTTCCGGGTAAAACAGGATCTCATACTTTTCGCAGAGCCGCTTCACGTCCTCCAGATACCGGTCCCTTTCCTGACGGTCCGAAAAAGGATGACTCATGGCGAGCGTCTTGAGTCCGGAAGCGACCATTTCGCAGAAGCAGTCCATCACGCCCAGCTGATAGGAATAAGGATCGATCCCGCCGCTTTTCCGGACCTGCATATCCGTCCGATCCTCCTGTCCGGCCGCATTCCGCGGCTCCTGCCTGTACTCCTCGTATTCCTCTCTGTCCAGCGACAGGGGGATCCCGCTTCTGCCCTTCACATTGACGCCGCCGTACCAGGTTCCTTCCACGTCCAGGATATCTCCCACCTCATATTCCAGAGAATCCGCGTCATTTTTTCTGATGATCCTGACCTTCTGCATCTTTTCCATTTCTTCCAGCATACTCCTTTGGCACTGATGTTTTCCGGGCCGTCTCCGCGGCCAGGCTTTCTTATCTCTTGTCCCTGAGCATCACGTCGTGCGCGCCGCCCTCCACGATGCTGGTGGAGGAGACCAGCGTAATCTTCGCCTTCCGCTGCAGCTGCGGGATGGTGAGCGCGCCGCAGTTGCACATGGTGGATTTCACCTTGCTCAGCGTCATGTTCACATTGTCGTGCAGGCTTCCCGCATAGGGAACGAAGGAATCCACTCCCTCCTCAAAGGAAAGCTTCTTATCCCCGCCCAGGTCGTATCTCTGCCAGTTTCTCGCGCGGGCGCTACCTTCGCCCCAGTATTCCTTCATGTAGCTTCCGTTGATGTTCACCCGCTTGGTGGGGCTTTCGTCGAACCGGGCAAAATACCGGCCCAGCATGACAAAATCCGCTCCCATGGCCAGCGCCAGAGTGATGTGATAATCATGCACGATACCCCCGTCGGAGCAGATGGGGACATAGATGCCCGTTTCCTTATAATATTCGTCTCTGGCCTTCGCCACCTCAATGACGGCCGTAGCCTGTCCCCTGCCGATTCCCTTCTGCTCTCTGGTGATGCAGATGGCTCCGCCGCCGATCCCGATCTTGACAAAGTCCGCGCCCGCTTCGGCCAGGAAGCGGAAGCCGTCTCCGTCCACCACATTTCCGGCTCCAACCTTCACGCTGCGGCCGTATTTTTTATGGATATAATCCAGCGTGATCTTCTGCCACTCGGAATACCCCTCCGAGCTGTCGATGCACAGAGCGTCCGCCCCCGCCTCCACCAGGGCCGGCACCCGCTCCTCATAATCGCGGGTATTGATGCCCGCGCCCACCATGTAGCGCTTGGAGGAATCGATCAGCTCGTTCTCATTTTTCTTATGCGTATCGTAGTCCTTGCGGAACACCAGGTAGACCAGCTCCTGCTTTTTGTTCACCAAGGGCAAACAGTTGATCTTGTGTTCCCAGATGATGTCGTTGGCCTCCTTCAGCGTGGTGTCCTCATCCGCGTAGACCAGATCCTCGAATTTCGTCATGAATTCGGAAACCTTCGTGTCCGGGCTCATCCGGCTGACGCGGTAATCCTTGTTCGTCACGATGCCAAGGAGCTTTCCCCCGTTTTCTCCCGTTTCCGTGACCGCGACGGTGGAGTGGCCCGTCCGCTCCGTCAGCTCCAGCACGTCCCGCAGCGTCATGTCCGGCGACACATTGGAATCGCTCACCACAAATCCCGCCCGGTAGCGCTTCACCCTTCTCACCATCTCCGCCTGCTGCCAGGCCGGCTGAGAGCCGTAAATAAAGGCCATTCCTCCCTCCTGCGCCAGCGCCACCGCAAGTCTGTCATCGGAAACGGACTGCATGATCGCGGATACCATCGGGATGTTGATGGAAAGCTCCGGCTCCTGCCCCTTTTCATATCTGACCAGCGGTGTTTTCAGGCTCACCTTCGCCGGAATGCAGTCCGTGGAGGAATATCCCGGGATCAGAAGATATTCGCTGAATGTTCTTGACGGTTCCCCATAATAAAATGCCATACGCTCCTCCTTTTTTTACCGCAGACGATCTGCTGCCGGTTCCCGCCCGGATCCCCCCGGCCAGGAACCGCTTCACCGTTATGCCTTTCCCTTTTTCCTCCGGAATATCCTGAAGATCAGGACCGGATTCGCCGCCAGGGTAAAAAGAACCATGTTTCTGCCAGGGGCGGCCGCTGTGCCGGCTGTGTCCTTACAGGCATCCTACAGGCTCCTTGCCGCCTCGGCCACCCAGCGCAGCCTCTCCCGGTCGATCTTCGCGTCCACGGTGCAGTCCCCGCCCAGCATCAGGCCCTTCTTTCCATAATTCAGGATCAGATTTCTGGTATAGTCCTGCAGCTCCTGCTTCGTGCCGTGATACAGGACACCCTGCTGAACCTTTCCGTCCCAGTGGGTCTCAAAGCCGCCCAGCACCGTTTTTCCGCCGAAGAAAAAGCGTCCCTCCTCCAGGCTCATTCCCTCCACGAACACGGCCCAGTTCATCACCTTCGCCGGATAATCCTTCCACAGCTCCAGACGGTTTCTTGCTCCCGCCCAGCCGCACATATGCAGGATATTGTTTTCCGAAAAGCGGTTGGCATGTTCCAGCACGTACAGGTCGGAGGGCCGGACCGTCTTCTCATATTCCCCGGGCTGGAAGCGGTCATATTCCCCGCTCTGCACGCAGTAATAGATTCCGTCGCAGCCCGCCTCCGCGATCAGAAGCTCAGAAAGCAGCGCGTTGGTCTGCCCGATGGCGTCCAGCGCCCGCATGACGGCGTTTCTGTCCGTCCGGATATGCTCCATGATCATGGAATCCGGCTGCCCCGCCGCCTCGATCCCGAACCGCAGAGAGGAAAAGGGCGCGAACACGTTGTAGAAGACGCAGCGTTCCTTTCCGATCTCCTTCACGATGGCCGCCGCCCGTTCCACCTGCTCCCGGATAAAGGGATGATCCGCCGGAAGCGGCTCCACCCGGTTCCAGTCCTCCGCCTTCCGGATCTTTGGAAGCGGCCAGGCGAAATAGCTGTCGCACATGATTTTCAGAAAATCCAGATCCGTCTCTCTGTAATAGTTCAGATGGGCCTGCACGCAGGCGTCCCCCGCCGCCTCCTCTCCGGCAAAATGAAACCAGAAGCCCACCGGCACATGGTCCACCTCCCTCTTGTTCATCGCGTTTAATACCCTCGTTCTTTTGTCCATTGCAGCCTCCTTCTTTCTGCCGCCCCCGGGCGGCGTTTGGTTTTCCGTACATAAGCCTGTCCCCATCGTGGGCCGTTTTTTCTCCCGTCAGGGACCGGCGTTCCTCCTGTCGTGACCGGCGTTCCTCCTATCAGGGACGGCTTTCCTCGTCAGGGACGGCTTTCCTCGTCAGGGACAGCTTTCCTCCCCTCGGAACCGGCTTTCGCCGCCTCCGTCCCCGCGCGGCTCCAGCCCGCAGACTGTCAGCACTCCGTCCCTCACCCGGAATCGGATGTCGTATCCGGCGAAGGCCACGCCGTAGACCCTCTCCGGATCACTGCTGTAGCCGGGCCTTGGATCCTGGGAAAGCAGCGCCGCCGCGGCTCCCCTTTTTTCCTCCGGGTACCTGGAAAGCAGCTCTTCGGGAAATTCCACCAGAAGCGCATGCTTCCCGGTTTCCTTCGTGTAGCCCTCCGAAGCCTCCGGATGACAGTCCGCAAGCGGGATATAGGGCTTGATATCAAGGATCGGCGTCCCGTCCATCAGATCCGCCCCAAGCACGGTAAGCACCGGCCCCTCCTTTTCCGTAAGCTCCACGCGCTTCAGCCGGACACAGGACAGGCCGATGCCGTTCGGGCGAAAGGGCGAACGGGTGGCAAACACCCCCAGCCTCGTATTCCCTCCCAGCCTGGGCGGCCGCACCGTGGGCTGCCAGCCCTCCCTTTCATTTTCCGAAAATTTCCACAGAAGCCAGACATGGCTGAACTGCTCCAGCCCCCGGACCGCATCCGGATTCCGGAATTCCGGCTCAAAAACAATCCTTCCCTCCAGATCCTCCACCAGTCCGCTCTGCCTGGGGATCCCGAATTTTTCCGGAAAATCCGTATGGATATGCGCGATCGCCTGAATCTTATCCATTTCTTCTTTCGTTCCTTTCCTGCCGCTTCTGACCTGCCGGCCCGGAAGCCGGTCTGCCTGTCTGAAAACGGGCCTGCCTGTCCGGAAATGGGCCGGCCTGTCCGGAAATGGGCCGGCCTGTCCGGAAATGAGCCTGCCTGTCCGGAAATGAGCCTGCCGGCCGGAAATGGGCCTGCCTGTCCGAAAAATGAGCCTGCCGGCCGGCTTCCTCCGGTCCGTTTCCGCCAGATCCGCCCGGTACATGCACAGTCCCGGCTGAAGCATAACCATATATCCACAATACACCAAAAACGAGTTTTTGAAAAGCGTCTTGAGGACACTTTCGGCGGCGCAAAGCTTTTGCAGGAAGCCTTTCGGGAATACCGGAAGTTTTTCAGCGCCTTTTCCGGTTTTCCTGATCCCTGCCGCAGGATCTTGCCTATCCCTACGGGTCAACATGCCATTCTTCTGATTCCTGCCGTAGAAACCTGCCGCAGAAGCGGTTCCTGTCCGCCGACAAGCCGGCGGACAGGAACCCGGCCCGGCATTCCGCATCGCCTGCGGCGGGCGGGCCGGATTCAGGCCGGAACGCTTTTCTTACGCGCCGGTCAGCAGGTGACCGGCGCTGGCCTGAACAGACAGGGTCCGGACCCGCCGGGTTAAAATCGGTTAAAATTTCATATAATTTTCAATTATCCGATTTATAACCCGCCGGCAATCTGATATAATAATCCACATGCGGGATTTTTTGCTCCCGTATGACTTTTACACTTTTCAAACCGGCGGAGCGCCGGAAAAAACATAAGAAAGGATGAGGTGTAACTGTATGAAATCATTTTTCAGCCTGTCGCCGGCTGATACGGCCAGAGAGCTTCAGGTGGACGTATCGAGCGGTCTGACTAATGAAGAGGCCGAAAAACGTATTGAAAAATACGGACCCAACCGTCTGGAGGGCGGAAAAGAGAAGTCCCTGATCCAGATGATCCTGGAGCAGCTCAAGGATTTCCTGGTGATCATCCTGATGATCGCCGCCGTGATTTCCATTTTTCTGGGAGAGGCGCTGGAGGGCGTCATCATCCTGGCGATCGTCGTCCTGAACACCTTCCTGGGCGTTTATCAGGAAAACAAGGCGAGCAACGCGCTGAAGGCGCTGAAGGAAATGGCAAGCCCTCACGCGAAGGTGCTTCGCGGCGGACAGATCGTCGAGGTTCCCTCCTCGGACGTGGTGCCGGGCGACATCGCCATTCTGGAAGCGGGCGATTATGTTCCCGCCGACCTGCGGCTGATCGAATCCGTCAACCTGAAAATTGACGAGGCGGCTCTGACCGGAGAATCCGTCCCGGTAGAAAAGGACGCTTCCGCCGTTCTGGCTGAGGACGCAAGCCTCGGCGACCGCATCAACTGCGGCTACATGGGCACGGTCATCACCTACGGACGCGGACGCGGCGTCATCACCGAAACCGGCATGCAGACCCAGATGGGAAATATCGCCGGCATGCTGAACGACACGCCGGACGAGTCCACCCCGCTTCAGAAGAAGCTGGACAGCCTGGGCAAGGTGCTCGGTATCGTATGTCTTGCCATCTGCGTGGTCATTTTCCTGCTCGGCCTGCTTCACGGCATGGAGCTGTTCGATATCTTCATGACCTCCGTTTCCCTGGCCGTAGCCGCCATTCCTGAAGGCCTGACCGTCGTGGTTACGGTGGTTCTTGCCATGGGCATGCAGAAAATGGTCAAGTGCAACGCCATCATCAAGCGCCTGAGCGCGGTGGAAACCCTGGGAAGCACCACGGTTATCTGCTCGGATAAAACCGGAACCCTGACCCAGAACAAGATGACCATCCAGAAGCTCTACGACGCTTCCGGCCACTATAACGTAAGCGGCACGGGCTACAGCCCGGAGGGCGAGATCACCGACGAGGCCGGCAATGTGCCTGCTTCTTACCCGGACCGCCTGATCGAAGGGGCGCTTTTATGCAACGACGCCACCTATGATCCCGACAAGCAGACCATCGTGGGCGATCCCACGGAAGCCGCCATGGTGGTGCTTGCCTACAAGCACGGCATGAAGAAGGCGGAATGGGAAAGCAAATATCCCCGCGTGCAGGAAATCCCCTTCGATTCGGACAGAAAGCTCATGTCCACCTTCCATAAGATCGGGGATTCCATCACCATGTACACCAAGGGCGCTCCGGACGAGCTGCTGCGCCGCTGTACCAGAATTGAAGAAAATGGCGCGGTCAATCCGCTTACGGACGCGAAGCGGGAGGAAATCCTCGGCGTCAACCAGGAGATGGCTCAGTCCGCGCTTCGTGTGATCGGCGTGGCCTACCGCACCATGAATGCAGCGGATCCTTCTCCGGAGGCTGAAAACGATCTGATCTTCGTCGGTCTGGTCGGCATGATCGACCCGCCCAGAGAAGAGGCGAAGGCCGCTATCGACGTCTGCAAGACCGCGGGCATCCAGGTGAAGATGATCACCGGCGACCACAAGATCACCGCAAGCGCCATCGGCGCGCAGCTGGGCATCCAGACCGACCGCACGGTGGAAGGCCGCGAGATCAGCGAAATGAGCGACGAGCAGCTGCGCGAGTGCGTGAAGACCACAAACGTGTTCGCCCGCGTATCTCCGGAGCATAAGGTCCGTCTGGTGGATGCTGTCCGTGCCAACGGAAACATTGCCGCCATGACCGGCGACGGCGTAAACGACGCGCCTTCCCTGAAGCATGCCGACATCGGCGTGGCAATGGGAATCACCGGAACCGACGTATCCAAGGAAGCAGCCGACATGATCCTGACCGACGACAATTTCGCCAGCATCGTGCGCGCCGTCGCGGAGGGCCGTACCATTTACGCCAACATCCGTAAGGTGGTAGGCTTCCTGCTCTCCTGCAACATCGGCGAGATCCTGGTCATTTTCCTGGCCATGCTCACCAACCTGCCCACGCCGCTGGTTGCCATCCAGCTGCTTTCCATCAACCTGATCACGGACGCCTTCCCGGCCTTCGCTCTGGGTATGGAAAAGGAAGAGCCCGGCACCATGAACCGTAAGCCCCGCGATCCTTCCGAGCCCATTGTGGACAGGAAGATGACCGTGGCCGTGCTGATTCAGAGCGTAGCTCTGGCGCTGGGAACCCTCGGCTCCTTCGTATACGGCCTGATCGTACACGATTCCCTGGAGGTTGCGAGAACCGCCTGCTTCCTCACCCTGGTTCTGGGCGAGCTGCTTCGCGCTTACTCCGCACGTTCCGAATCCACCTCCATCTTTAAGATGAAGGTCTTTGAAAACAGCTACCTGAACAAGTGCGTGCTGGTATCCATGCTGTTCATGATCGCCAGCATCTACGTACCCTTCCTGAATCCGGTATTCAGCACCGTGGCTCTCTCCTTTGACGAGATCATCATGGCGCTGCTGCTCGCCTTCCTCCCCATGCTGGGCGGCGAGGCTGCGAAGCTAATCACGAAGAGGATGTAAGGCATGAAAAACGGGGCGGTTTCTCCTGGAAGCCGTCCACAGGCTTAAAGGTTCTGTTTCCGGACAAGACCGTATAAATAAAAAAATACCGCCGTACCGGCTGTTTATCTGCCGGTGCGGCGGTATCTGTTTTACCCGCTTTTGAGAGTTGAAATGTCCTTCTTTTACGGAAGCCTGTGCCCTGCCGCCAGGTACAGACGATACCATTCTTCTCTGGTAAGCGTCAGGTCCACAGCCCGACAGATCTCCTTCAGCCGGAACGGCTTCGTCGTTCCGGCCACCAGCTGCATCTTCGCCGGATGGCGCAGGATCCATGCGGCCGTTATTGTGGTATCCGTCGTTCCATATTTTTGTGCCAGTTCACCGATTGCGTCATTGAGTTCCTGGAATTTCGGATTTCCCAGAAAGGTGCCTGAACCAAAACCATACTGGAACGGCGACCACGTCTGGATCGTGATCTCGTTTTCTCTGCAGAAATCCAGAACACCGCCGTCCCTGTCCACCGCACCGTCCGTATCCATGTTCGCTTCCATGCCAATCTGAAGCATGGAAGAATTGACAATGGAAAACTGCAGCTGATCCGCTACCAGAGGCTGTCGCACGTATTTCTGCAAAAGCCGGATCTGAGACGGACGATGATTGGATACACCGAAGAAGCGCACCTTGCCGGAATGGTACAGAATGTCGAATGCCTCCGCCACCTCCTCCGGTTCCACCAGAGCATCCGGCCGGTGCAGCAGGAGTACGTCCAGATATTCAGTCTGAAGCCGTTTTAAAATTCCATCCACAGAAGACAGAATATGCTCTTTGGAGCTGTCGTATTTTCTGCCCGGTCCAATGCCGCATTTAGACTGAAGAATGATTTTTCCCCGAACAGAAGGAGACATGTGGATTGCCTCGGCAAAACGGCTCTCACAGACGCCCCGCCCGTAAATATCCGCATGATCAAAAAAGCGGCACCCCAGTTCCAGAGCGGTATCCAACAGCTCCTCCGCCTCCTGTTTCTCCACATCGCAGATCCGCCTGCACCCTACCGCGACTGAAGGCACCAAAAGCCCGCTTTTTCCCAGAGAAATATGTTTCATTAGAACGCCCTCCCATCCTTTCCTGCAACGGATTTTTTTATATAAATGCCATTCTTCTATGGCATCCGCACCAGATTGGAATACACGCTGTCCTTCGGAGCGGAATCCGGAATCGCCTCCGCATGTACAGTCCTGCGATAGAACCCCTCCGCCTCACTCACCCAGCCGATGATGGCATAGCCATAGCCGACGGAGCGCATCGCGTCCAGCGTCTTTAACAGCAGGTATTTCCCGATCTGCCTTCCTCTTTCGCTCTCCAGCACGCCGATGGGCCCGAAAAACCCCTTCGCCGACACGTCATAGCAGGCAAATCCCAGCACCCTCCCCTGCTCCGTGGCGATGAAGCACTGGGAAGGCATCTGCAGGATGGCGCACTCCGCTTCCGCTGTCCAGCTTTCGCTGAAATTCTCCCGCACAAACCGCAGGATGGTCTCCTTATCCCCGGCAAAGGCCCGCTTGATCCGCAGGTTCCCGTCCTCCGGCTCCCGGTATTCGATGTTTTTCAGATTTACGATCATATCATGTTCGTCCATTTTTACCTCCATGCCGAAGCGTTTTACGCTGAGGCACGCGCGCCGAACCTCCAGTTCGGCGTCTGCGCAAGAATACAAATCCCGTAACGGGATTTGTATTCTTGGGATTTGCGACGCTTCGGCCTGTTTTCTGTCCTGATTTTAGCACAAAAGCCAGGGATTGACAAATCCTGGGCGCACTTACTTTTCATTGGGCGTGATAGTACTGCGGTTGATTCCTTTTCCCATATCGAAAAATCCCTGTTTAACACCTGCCGGATGCTTTAATACGGTTTAAAGAGAGAATCTGCATTGTATAACCGTACAGAAAATCTAAAGTGACGGTTAAAAAAAGGATTTTCCGCTCCTTAACCGTACTTTTTACCACTATTTTGTCACCAGTACGGTTACATACCTGATTTTCTCATCTGTAACCGTACTTTTTGGGGTATCTGTACGGTTAGAAACAGATTTTTTGATCTTTTAACCGTATCATGCCATAAAATGTACGGTTCAGAATAGCATTTTTCGGAATTGAATCCGTAAAAAATGAATTTTTGTACGGATCCAATTCCATTTTTTCATTTTTCAACCGTACATGGGCGGAAGGGTTCCACGGAAACCCCTGCGGAATGTTTTCCTGTAAAAATCCGTGGAGCATTTCGCCGGATCCCCTGCCCCGTGAGAAACAGCTTCAGGGATTCTCAGGATCACGAATATCAGTGCTTTCTCTGGAACCTCTTTTTATAATCTGCTATAATCTTCATATTCAGATGGCTCCGGATATCCTTCCGCTCACACCGGCTTTCCGGATCAGATTCATGGAAAGGAGAACACGATGGCTTACAAACCGCTCCCTATCGGCATTGATGATTTTAAGGAATTAATTTCTGCCGAATACTATTATGTGGATAAAACAGATTTTGTCAAAGAACTTCTGGAAAAAGGAGGAAAGGTAAACCTCTTCACCCGGCCGCGCCGTTTCGGGAAATCGCTGAATCTGAGCATGCTGCGGTACTTTTTTGAGGACGCGGGGACGGAAGAGAAAAATATGGATCGGCGCGGACTTTTTCGCGGCCTTCAGGTCATGAAGGCGGACGATGGCGTCCTTTCACAGATGAACCGTTATCCGGTGATACAGCTTTCCCTGAAATCCGCGAAGCAGCCTGTCTGGGAGCTGGCCTATGGCGCTCTGAAAGCCGCTCTGGAAGAGGAATATCAGCGACATATGGAAATTCTGCCCGAAATTCCGATCGAGGCCGACCGGCTCCGCTTCCAGCGCCTGGCAGAGCGCCGCGGAACGGATCAGGACTATTATACCGCCCTGTTTTTCCTTTCCCGTATGCTCCATCAGCATTATGGACAGCCTGCCGTGATTTTGATCGATGAATATGACGTTCCTCTGGAAAACGCTTATTTCGCCGGATTCTATCCGGAAATGACCGTTTTCATCCGTTCTCTGTTTGAATCCGCCCTGAAATCCAATCCTTCCCTGCACTTTGCGGTCGTTACCGGCTGCCTGCGCATCACAAAGGAATCCATTTTCACCGGGCTGAATAATCTGAAGGTAAATTCCATCCTCAGTGAAACATACGGGGAATATTTCGGTTTTACCCCCGCGGAAGTGGAACGGATGGCCGCGGATTATGAGCGAAGCGCAGCTCTTCCCGTCATCCGCGACTGGTATGACGGATATCTGTTTGGGAACAAAGAGGTGTATAACCCCTGGAGCGTCCTGAACTATGTGGACGCCCTGACCGCCAATCCGCAGGCGCTGCCCGCGCCTTACTGGTCCAATACCAGCAGCAATCAGATCGTCCGGGAGCTCATCGAGCAGGCGGACCTGAATGTCCGGGAAGAGATCGAGCTTCTGATTACCGGTTCCACCATCGAAAAACCGGTTCATGAAGAAATCACCTATGAGGATATTCATGAAAGTCAGGATAATCTGTGGAACTTTCTGCTTTTTACCGGCTATCTGAAGCAGGTGTCCCGCCGTCTTGACTGGGATACGCAGTACTGCAGCCTCGCCATCCCCAATAAGGAGGTGCTGCACATTTATAAGAGCACCGTGACCGGCTGGTTTTCTTCGAACCTGAAAAAGCAGGATCTTCGTCCTTTGTTTCACGCGCTGGAAAACGGAGATACCGGAAAAATATCGGAAGAGCTCTCCCGGCTGCTTCAGGAATCCATCAGCTTTTATGACTATGCGGAAAATTATTATCACGGTTTTCTGACCGGAATCCTGCAGAACATGCCGGGCTACCGGATCCTGTCCAACCGGGAAGCCGGTACGGGAAGGCCCGACCTCATCCTGAAAACGCCGGGTCTGAAGGGGCGGGCCATCCTTCTTGAATTGAAAACCGCGCGCAGCTACCGGGATATGGATTCCCTCTGCGATGCCGCGCTGGCCCAGATCAGAGACCGGCGTTACCGGGAGGGCCTGCAGGAGGAGGGCTACCGAACCGTGCTGGCCTATGGAATCTGTTTTTACAAAAAAGACTGTGAAGTGAAGCAGCTTTCCTGACAGAAGCGGCTCTGTCGGAAAATACCGGCCTTCTTTCTTCATTTTCACAAAAGGAGCCCTGTATGAAACCCATCTCCATCATAAACGCTTCCGAAAAGAACCTGAAATCCGTCTCTCTGGACATTCCCAGAAACAGCCTGACCGTATTCACCGGGCTGTCCGGCTCCGGGAAATCCACGCTTTTAATCGACGTTCTGTACATGGAATGTCAGAGGCAGTATCTGGAGTCCATATCCTTTCAGGGAATCGCGAAGCCTGCGGTAGAGTACGTAAAAAACGCTTCTCCGGCCGTTGTGATCACCCAGACCGACCAGAACCGCAATCCCCGTTCCACCGTGGGTACGGTGACAAATCTCTATACCGATCTGCGGACGCTCTGGGAAAAACTGGGAGAACGTTCCTGCCCGCACTGTGGGAAAAAGATCTGCGCGGCGGATTTTTCTTTTAATACGAAGGAAGGGGCCTGCCCGGTCTGTGAAGGCATGGGCGAGATCCGCTCCCTCAACCGGGCCGCCGCCGTGGACGAATCCCGGTCTCTGGAAGAAGGGGCCGTCCGGTTCTGGGAGGCAAAATACGGAGGATACCAGACCGAAGCCTTTTACGCGGCCTGCCGGCACTACGGCCTTTCGGTCCCGGCCGGTCTTCCGGTCATTCGGTTTGATCCTCTGCAGAAGGCCCTCCTGTACGAGGGTGTGGAAAGTTCTGAGATCACCCGTTCCTTTCCGGAAAAAAAGCCGCCCCGTACCGTATCCGGCGGACGGTTTGAGGGACTTTTAGCGGTTCTGCTTCGCAGGCTGAACAACCGGGGCGAAAAACGGGGAGAGCTGGAGGCTTATTTTCATCCTGCTCCCTGCCCGGCCTGCGGCGGAGAGCGGCTGAAGGAGGAAAGCAGGGAGGTTACGGTAAACGGCGTCCGGCTTCCGCAGCTTGCCGGCTTTTCTCTGGACGCCCTTTCCGGCTGGGTCAGCGATCTGGACGCGTCTCTGTCTGACAGCCGCCGGAGCCTGGTACAGGACTACCTGACGGACCTTTCCGCAAAGCTTTCCCGCATCCGCAGGCTGGGGCTTGGGTATCTGACCTGCAGCCGGACGGTCCCCACCCTGTCCGGCGGGGAGCTGCAGCGGCTGAAGCTTTCCGCCGCCCTGGCGTCCGAGCTGACCGGGCTGATCTATATTCTGGACGAGCCGACCGCGGGACTGCACCCCAGGGACACCGAAGGGCTGATCCTTCTCCTGAAACGCCTGCGCGATCTGGGAAACACCGTTCTGGTCATCGAGCACGACCCTGACGTGATGCGCGCCGCCGACCACATCGTAGAGATCGGCCCCGGCTCCGGCCGTTTCGGCGGAAAAATAGTCGCTGCGGGAACGCTGAATGACCTGCTTTCCCATCCGGCTTCCGTCACCGGCCGTTATCTGCGCGCCGTTCCTCCGGTCAGACAGTCCTTCCGTCCCGGGGACGGCGGGCGGCTTCAGATCCGAAACGCCTGCCTCTACAACCTGAAGCACCTGAATGTGGATTTTCCCACCGGCTGTCTGACCGCGGTTACCGGCCCCTCCGGCTCGGGAAAATCCACGCTGGTCTTTTCTCTCCTCGCCGGAGGCGACCGGCAGACCGGAGAGGAAAATATCGTCCGCGGCTACGGGCAGTTTTCCCGCATCGTATCCGTGGAGCAGCTCTCCGCCCGCCGCATGAAGCGCTCCAACGTGGCCACCTTCACGGACCTGTACACGCCCATCCGGAAGCTGTTCGCGGAATATGGAGAGATCGACGCCGATGAACCGTCCTCCTGCTGGACCGGCTGGTGGATGCTGGAAACACAGTCATCGTAGTGGAGCACAACCAGCAGCTCATCCGGGCTGCCGATCATATCCTGGACCTTGGACCGGGCGGCGGACAACAGGGCGGTACGGTGGTCTTTTCCGGCACGCCGGAGGAAATGCTCGCGCACGGAACGGGTGCGACGGCGGAATGCCTGCGGAAGGAGGAAATTCAGATATGACCCTGCAGCAGTTAAAATATATCCTTGTCATAGCGGAGAAAGGGAAAATCAGTGACGCGGCCGCCGAACTGTATCTGTCCCAGCCAAGTCTGACCAGCTCTGTCAGGGAGCTGGAAGAAGAGCTCGGGATCACCATCTTCCACCGGACCAACAGGGGCGTTATCCTTTCCAGAGAAGGGGAGGAATTTCTCGCTTATGCCAGACAGGTCATCGAGCAGGTCAGCCTGATTGAAGAAAAATATACCGGAAAGCCCCGCCGAAAGCAGGATTTCTGTGTCTCCGCACAACACTATTCCTTCGTGGTCGAGGCGTTTGTCGATCTGATCCGCGATCACGGCGGCGAAGCTTATAATTTCCGTCTCCGGGAAACGCAGACCTGGGAGATCATTGAAGATGTGGCAAAGCTGCGCAGCCAGGTAGGCGTGCTGTATCTGAACCGGGATAATGAAACCATCCTCCGCAGAACCCTGCATGCCAATAACCTGAGATTTGAACCCCTGTTTACAGCCAGCCCCCATATATTCATTTCGGCATCCAATCCTCTGGCAGTGAAAAAATCTGTCACGCTGGAGGATCTGGCTCCCTATCCGCGGCTCTCCTACGAACAGGGAGAGCATAATTCCTTCTATTTTGCTGAAGAGATCCAGAGCACGCTGGAAAGGCAGAAGGATATTCTGGTCAGAGACCGCGCCACACTCTTTAACCTTCTGATCGGTCTGAACGGCTATACCATCTGCAGCGGCGTGATCAGCCGCAAGCTGAACGGGCCGGACATCATTGCCGTCCCTCTGGAAATCGACGATTATATGGAGATCGGGTACATCACACACAGAGAGGTTCTCCCCAGCCGGCTGGGGAAGCTGTACATCGAAAGACTGAAAGTCCTTGCCAGGCAGGAAAAGTAAAACAGCGGTTTGGTATAGATTTTACCTATATCAAACCGCTGTTTTTATGTATTTTACATCCAGTGGCCCCGGTCTTATAGTATACGAAAAGAGACCCGCAAAGGCGGCGGTAAACAGGATCGGAGCATTCAGATGAACGGAATCGAAGTAAATTCATTATCTAAAACCTATGAATTTTATCTGGCAGACGCCGAAAAAAAGAATTTTCTGAAAGATCTGTTTTTCCGGGAAAAGCGGACAAAAGCAGCCGTGCAGAATGTCAGCTTCTCCATTCAGCCCGGGGAGATGGTCGGACTCATCGGCGCGAACGGTTCCGGAAAGACGACCATCATGAAGCTGCTTACGGGGATTCTTTATCCGACGGCGGGCGAAATCCGGATCGACGGTCATATCCCCAGCCGGAGAGAAGACAGCTTCAAGAAAAAGCTTTCGCTTGTGCTGGGACAGAAAACCCAGCTGTGGTGGGATCTTCCCGCAGTCGAATCCTTAAAGCTGAATAAGATTATTTATGATGTGGACGACTCCTCTTACCGCAGAATGGTAAACCGGATGAGCGATCTGCTGAACATCGGGCATCTGATGGATATACCGGTCAGACGGCTTTCCCTTGGCGAGCGGATGAAATTTGAGCTGATGGCGGCCATGCTTCACCGTCCGTCCTTCCTTTTTCTGGATGAGCCGACCATCGGCCTTGATATTCTTGCCCAGAGAGATTTTCACAGCTTTATCCGGGAATATCATCAAAGCTGTGAATGTACTGTCATCCTCACCAGCCACAATATGCATGATCTGGAAAAGCTGTGCAGACGCTCCCTGATCTTAAAGGACGGCCGCCTCATCTATGACGGCGATATGGAAGGCATCTGCGGCCTCAATCCCAGCTGCGTCCTTCAGCTGCAGTTTGAAGAGCCTGTCAGACCGGACGTTTTCGCCTCCTATGGCAGAACGGAAAAGCGGGAGGATGGAAAAATATACATCACCGTCCCCAAAAAGGAGATCAAAGGCGTGATGCGTGAAATTCTTGAAAAAAGCGATCCCGTCTCCTTTTCCATCCAGACAGCCTCCCTGGAGGACTGCCTGGCGGAATATCTGAAGGCAGACACGGCTTATGCATAAAGCTTCACCGGGAGGACAGCATGAAGTATTGGGCAATCTATAAGCTTGGCGTCCGTCAGGGCCTTGCATATCGTTTTCATTTATGGGCCGGTCTTCTGGAGTGTTCCGTTAAAATCCTCGCGCTGGTACTGCTCTGGTGGGCGATGTTTTCCCGTACCGGCGCACAGGAAATGTATGGATACAGCTTCGGAGATCTCATTCTCTATTCCGTCATCGCGAGACTCGTTCTGACCGTATCCCAGCCCACCATAAGCAAGGTCCTTCCGGAGGATATCAAAAACGGCACTCTGAGCCGGTTTTTAATAAAGCCCGTTCATTATTTTAAACTGCGTTTTGCCGAATTCCTGGGGCTTCAGACCGTCTCCTTCCTCTTTATTTATATCATCGGAACACTGCTGACCGTCTGGGCTGCCCTGTCCGGCCTGATGGAGACCAGTCTTCTTCGGATCCTCTTTTTCGGCCTCACGCTGGTCAATTCCGTCCTGCTGCTGTTTCTGATCTACAGCGTCATCGGCATTCTGGGCTTCTGGTTTGTAGAAGTAAAAAGTGCCTTTCGGGCCTGGCAGGTATTCATCCAGATTTTCTGCGGAGGCTTCATCCCCTTATTCCGTCTTTGGCGAAGGGATGGTGAGGATCATGAGGTACACGCCTTTTCTGTACATCCTGGATCATCCGGTCGATGTTCTCACAGGGAATCTGAGCATTCAGGAAATTTTATGGAATTATATGATACAGACAGGCTGGATCGGCATTCTGCTGCTGTGCGTCAGCCGTCTGTGGAAAATGGGAGTCAGAAAATATGTTTCAGCAGGCGATTAAAAGAATCAGAAAACCGGGTTGGCTCGCAGAGCTGCGAAAATATCTCCGGATTTACCGGGAGCTTGTCCGGATGCAGCTTCAGCTTCAGTCCGTCTATCGTTTTAATTTTCTTTGCGGCTGGACCGCCGAGCTGGGCTGGGTCATCGCGAAACTTTTGTATTCCTTTGTAATCTTTTCCATTGTTCCGGAAGAAAGAGGTCTTTATTTTCTGCTGATCGGCACTTACATTCTTCTGACCGGCATCTGCATGGGATTGTGGGGTTCCAATATCTCCCTGCTGTCCGATCATATAAAAAGCGGCGCGCTGGATCTGCATCTGTGCCAGCCGGTGTCCGCACAGTTTCTGACCACATTTTATAAAATCGATTTCGGCTCCCTGCTGTCAAACGCATTCTGCGGAGGGATTATGGTCCTGTACGGCTGGAAAGAGCTTTCCCTTCCGTTCAGTGCCGTCAATCTTCTTTTTTTCCTTTTCGCGGCAGGGATCGGACTCATGATCTGCTATCCCCTGTTCTTTCTTCCGCAGCTTCTTGCCTTCCGATATGTCAGCACCGGTTCCTTCCTGGGCGTCATATGGGAAATCTGGGATCTGAACAACCTGCCGTTTCACTTTTATCCCAGGCTCATACAGGCCATCGGACTGTTTCTCATCCCTGTCCTGCTGCCCTGCGCTCTTCCGGCCCTGCTGCTGCTCCGGAAGCTCCCCTGGCTGCTGCAGACATGGTGCTTTCTTCTGGCAGTCCTGTCCATCAAAATCTTTCAGATCTTATATAAACGCGGCCTGCGAAAATACAGCAGCGCAGGCGGTTGATATGGAGGAAAAAATAATGAAGATCAAAGACATTCTGAACCGGGAAAGGCCTGCCCTTTCTTTCGAGGTATTTCCGCCCAAAAAGGAAAGCTCTTATCAGACCGTGGAGCGCGCGGTTCATGAAATTGCGGAGCTGAAGCCGGCATTCATGAGCGTAACCTATGGAGCCGGCGGCGGAACAAGCCGCTATACGGTAGATATCGCGTCCAATCTGATGCAGAAATATGGCGTAACCGCCATGGTGCATCTGACCTGCGTTTCTTCCGGCAGAGATCAGATCCGCATTCTCACAGACCAGATCAAAGCAGAAGGGATTGAAAATATCCTTGCCCTGCGCGGCGACATTCCGGAGGTTCCCGGAAAAGATTATCGGTATGCATCCGAGCTGATCCGCGAATTAAAGGCTGCCGGGGATTTCTGCATCGGCGGGGCCTGCTATCCGGAAGGACATCCGGAATCCCCGGACAGAAGAGAGGATCTGCGCCGCTTAAAGGAAAAGGTGGATGCGGGCTGCGATTTCCTGACCACGCAGATGTTCTTTGACAACGACCTGTTCTATTATTTTCTTTCTGAAGCCCGGAAAATGGGGATCACTGTTCCCATTCTTGCAGGCGTCATGCCTCTGACCAATATCCGCCAGCTGAAACGTACCCTGTCCTTATCCGGCACACATCTTCCTGTCAGGCTCCAGCGGATGGCAGATCGCTTCGGGGACAGGCCGGAGGCCATGAAACAGGCGGGAATCGCCTACGCCACGGAGCAGATCATCGATCTGCTCGCAAACGGCGTCCATGCCGTCCATATCTATACCATGAATCATCCGGATGTGGCAGCGCAGATCAAACGCAATCTGTCCGGCCTGGCAGATTGACAGTCAAAAACGCTCCTGCTAAAGGAACAAAACAACGGCAGCCGCTCCTATCCCACCTTCACGGCATATTTAACCACATGCTCTCTCTTATTCTCAAACACCTCATAGGCCTCCATGATATGCTCCAGAGTGGTCCTGTGGGTGATGAGACAGCGGGCGTCCAGCTTCCCTTCGGCAATCAGCTCCATGATCCTTCCGCAGTGCGAGGCGTCCACGCCGCCGGTCTTAAAGATCAGATTCTTTCCGTACATGTCCGGAAGGGGTAAAGTCTGCGGCTCCTCGTACATGGCGATGATGGCTGCCACCGCATTGGGTCTGGCGATCCGCCATGCCATCTGGAAGGTATCCCTTCCGCCCGCGGCCTCCAGCACAGCGTCCGCCCCGCGGCCTTCCGTCAGGCGGCGGACCTTCTTCTCCACATCGTCCCGCAGGGGATTGAGCGTTACGTCCGCCAGGCCCTGCCGCTTTGCCAGCAAAAGCCGGCTGTCGTCCACGTCGATGGCGATAATGCGCCCGGGCTGATACAGCCTTGCGCACATCATGCAGCACAGGCCCGTAGGCCCCGCTCCGATCACCGCCGCCGTATCCCCCGGCCGGATCTCCGCAAGGGATGCGCCCCAGTAGCCGGTGGAGAGCAGGTCTCCGGTAAACAGCGCCGCCTCGTCCGATACCCCGTCCGGAATGGCGGTCAGTCCGTTGTCCGCGAAGGGCACGCGCACATATTCCGCCTGTCCGCCGTCGATCCGGCAGCCCATCGCCCATCCGCCCTGGGGATCGGTACAGTTATTCACATACCCCCTTTCGCAGAAAAAGCATTCTCCACAGAAGGTTTCCACATTCACCGCCACCCGGTCCCCGGGGTGGAATTTTTTTACCGCTTCGCCCGTCTGTTCCACCACGCCCACAAATTCATGGCCCAGGATAGTTCCCGGAACCGCTCTCGGCACCGCGCCGTGTTTGATGTGGATGTCGCTGGAGCAGATGGTGGTCAGCGTCACCCGGATGATGGCGTCCGCCGCTTCCTTCAGCTTCGGCTCCGGGCGCTCTGTCAGCGTCAGTTTTCCGTTTCCTTCATATACGACTGCTTTCATATCTGTTTTCCGCCTTTCCATCCGCTCATTCTTCCGGATTTTCGCATTTGCCGCCGCTCTCCTGTTTTCCCGTTTTCTGAAGGTCCGGGCCCTTTCCGGCCCTGCCGGACAGGACGGCCAGCCGCTTTGCCATGAAAATATCCGGCTTTCCCGGCCCGTTCACATCCAGCAGGACTCCCACGATCTGATAGCCGCATTTCTGGTAAAATTCATAGGGATGACCGGCTCTGTTTCGGATCTCTTTCATTTTTTCCAGCGTATTTTCAAAAAGGTCCCCCTCCGAAAGACTGGTCAGGCCGTCCTCATCATCCGTACCAAGATACATGACCAGCGCTCCGGCCCGCTCCGCCTCCCTTTCGATGCGGGCGACAAGCAGGCTTCCCAGCCCCATTCCCCGTGCGCCGGCGCAACGGCAAGAGGATGCAGCTCCCATCCGAAGGGATATTCCGGATGGGCTCCCACAAAACCTGCCGTTTTTTTCTCCCTGCGCACGGCGATCAGCACTCCCGATTCCAGCGTCTCCCGGAGGGTTTCTTCCGCCTCTTTTTCCGTGTTCCAGGCATGCTCGAAGCTTTCCATCAGAATCTGCGCACAGGCTTTCAGCTCGTTCTCCTTTTCTTTGGTCAGAAGTATCAGCTCCAGGTCTTCCGTCCGTTCCATCACGAAGTTGGTGAGCAGGATTCCCGGGCAAGCTGCCCTGCTCTCCGCCTCGCGTTTTGCCCTGCGTTCCACCTGCTGCTCCTTCTTCACCACGTATCCCCTCTTTTCAAAAAAAGGGCGGGCGGTGATGGAGGCATGGGTGGTAAAGGTCAGCTCCGCGCGCTCCCTTTCCTCCTGCCGCGCATTCCCGTCTGTTTCTGTCCGGAAGGCGGCGCGCTTTCGGTGCGACCGCTCCAGCCGGTCACAGATGGCTGTGGCAATTCCTTTTTTCTGATGATCCTTATGGACATACAGCCGGTCCAGATAGCCGGTGCTGTCCATGTCCCCGAAGCCCACAATGGTTTCCCCTTCCACAGCCACCAGGGTATCGTGCTCCAGAAACGAGGCGTTCCATTTTTCCAGATCCACCTGTCCGTCCGCCCAGGCGTCAAGCTGTTCCTTTGTATAGTCCGCCGCGTTGACCGTATGAACGGTATCGTAAAAAAGACGGGCCATTTCCGCACAGTCCCTGGGATGATATTTTCTCAGTTCCATTTCTGCCTCTTTTCCGCCGCCCGGGGCGGCCTTTCGGTCAGTGAAATCGTCCGCCTCTTCTTCTCAATGCTTCCCGCCATCCGGCAGGATTCCCGCTGCCCGGTAGGCGCTGCAGTCATCCGTTCTGTCCATAAAGCCGTACTCGATCAGCGCACGGCGGATGGAAGGAAAATCTTCCGCATAAATCTCTTTCAGAATCCGGTTCACTTCTTTTTCCGTGTACTCCCGCCCAGGCTCAAACCGCTTCATGATTTCCCGCAGGATGATGATCTTTTTCTTCTCCCTTGCCGGGATCTGTTTCAGGCTCCCATCCTCATTCATGTAGGTTTTCAGCACCTTCTCCCGCTCCTGCCAGGTAATGCTGTACCGGTCATCCACCATGGCGGCGGCGGGATGCACTTCCTCCAGTCTTCCCTGATCTGTATCCATAATGCCCTCCTTTGTCTTTTGTTCCAGCGCGTGCATCAGGGCCAGAAAAATCTTCGCCTGTTTCTCCTTTTCCCTCAGCCTGAACCGGTGATTCCGTACCGTGGAAGGAGTAATTCCCATCTCTGCTGCAATCTGGCGGTCGTTTTTCCCTTCCGAAAGCAGTTCCAGCAGCCGCTTCTGCACCCCGGAGATGCCTGCGGCTGCCGGATTCCCGGAAAGCAGACAGTTCGTCGGAGTTCCATGTGCCATTTTCACATGCGCCCGAACCGCGCCGAACGCATCGTACAAACCGTCTTCTTCCTGAAAAATTTTCCCCTTTTCAAAACTCTTCCCGCAGAACACACAGCGGTATGCCTCATCTTCCTCTGCATATCCGGCCGCAATCTCTTCCATGGAATAATTCCACAGGGCTTTCTCCATCGGCATTCTCCTTTCCTTTTTTCTTCTATCTTATATGGGAAATTCATTTTTGTCTATATATTTATAAACTTTACTTATTTTCGTTTGCAACAAATCTCAACTCTCCGGCATGTACATTTGAGAAGGGCGCTCAGTCCTGTATACGCTGCGACACAAAAGGGGCATAAAAAGACAGCCAGGCCGCTGCGTATCAGTCGGCCAGGCTGTCCGTTTGTCTGTCTTTTTCTTTGTCTTTTTCTATCCCGCTTCAGATCTCATTCCCCGGGAACCTGGGGATCCTGTCAAAGCCCGCCTGAAGGTCTGCGTCCGTGGGAACATAATCGGTCATCTGGCCGTTGTTGTACTTCTCGTAGGCCACCATATCGAAGTATCCGGTTCCGGTCAGGCCGAAGAGGATGGTCTTCTCCTCGCCGGTTTCCTTACATTTCAGGGCCTCGTCGATGGCGACGCGGATGGCGTGGCTGCTTTCCGGAGCGGGCAGGATGCCCTCCACTCTGGCGAACTGCTCGGCCGCCTCAAATACCGCGGTCTGCTCCACGCTGCGGGCGCTCATGTAGCCGTCATGATAGAGCTGGGAAAGGACGGAGCTCATGCCGTGGTAGCGCAGGCCGCCCGCATGGTTGGGCGAAGGGATGAACTCACTGCCCAGGGTGTACATTTTGGCAAGCGGGCATACATGGCCGGTATCGCAGAAATCATAGACATATTTTCCGCGGGTCAGGCTCGGGCAGGAGGCGGGCTCCACCGCGATGATCTCATAGTTTCTCTCGCCTCTGAGCATCTCTCCCACAAACGGGGAGATCAGGCCGCCCAGATTGGAGCCGCCGCCCGCGCAGCCGATGATCATGTCGGGAACGATGCCGTATTTGTCCATGGCGGTCTTGGTCTCAAGGCCGATCACGGTCTGATGCAGAAGCACTTGGGACAGCACGCTTCCCAGCACGTAGCGGTAGCCTTCCTGTCCGGTAGCCGCTTCCACCGCCTCGGAAATAGCGCATCCAAGGCTTCCGCCGGTTCCGGGATGCTCGGCCAGGATCTTTCTTCCCACCGCCGTGGTCTCGGAGGGAGAAGGGGTCACCTTCGCGCCGTAGGTGCGCATCACCTCGCGGCGGAAGGGCTTCTGTTCATAGGAGACCTTCACCATGTATACCTGGCAGTCCAGTCCGAAATAGGCGCAGGCCATGGACAGGGCGGTTCCCCACTGGCCGGCTCCGGTTTCCGTGGTCACGCCTTTCAGCCCCTGCTGCTTCGCGTAATAGGCCTGGGCGATGGCGGAATTGAGCTTGTGGCTTCCGCTGGTGTTGTTTCCCTCAAATTTGTAATAAATCTTTGCCGGCGTCTGCAGCTTTTCCTCCAGGCAGTAGGCGCGCACCAGCGGGGAGGGGCGGTACATCTTGTAAAACTTCCGGATCTCCTCCGGGATATCGATATAAGCGTCCGTATCGTTCAGCTCCTGGCGGACCAGCTCGTCGCAGAATACGCCGCGCAGCTCTTCAAAGGTCATGGGCTGCAGAGTGCCGGGATTCAGAAGCGGGGCAGGCTTGTTCTTCATATCCGCCCTCACGTTGTACCACTGCTTCGGCATCTCGTTCTCTTCCAGATAGATTTTGTAGGGGATTTCCTTGTTCACAGCCATTTTTTCTTCTCCTTTTCATAAAATGGGTGGCAACCTGCAGGATGAGGCGGAGTGGGAGCGGCCGCTTGCCGGGGCCAGCTCGCAGCTCCGCTGCTCCCTGCCCGTTGCCCGTCGAATATCCGCATGTCTGTGCGGGCACGCCTGCCCATCCCTGCGGCTGCTCTCCGGGCTTATCATGCAAAAAACCGTCTCAAATCCCGTTTGGGATTTGAGACGGTAATAAACTCTCGTTATTATCGCGGTACCACTCAAATTGACGCAACGTCCACTTTTCCATACTCTCGTATGCATGCACCATTATGCACGCCGGGCTGATAACGGGTCCGGTCACCCGCCGACGCCTACTTGATTCGGGCCGGCCTCAAAAGTCCATTCGGCAAGAGCTCCTGTACCGCACTTCCACCATCTGCGGCTCTCTGAAACATTCCCTGATGCCTACTACTCTTTCTCACAGGTTTGTGGTTTTCTGTTAGTAATAAAATATAGCAAAACCGCCGCTCTGTCAACCGCTTTTTTATATTTTTACAGCTCGTATACACGGCCCGCCTCTCCCGCCAGGCATTTTTCCCCAAATTCCTTCCGCATCCTGGCGATCGCTTCGATGCCGGTGCAGTGCAGGGGAAGGATCCACCGGAAGCCGCAGCGCCGCAGGCCTTCCACGGTAGCGTCCAGCCTTTCTTCGGTGCAGCCGCGCAGATGCATGCCGGCAAGAAGCAGCCACAGCCGCTCTCCGGGGAAGGCTTCCTTTACCCGTTCCAGACAGTTAAGAATCCCGAGATGCGCACAGCCCGCAAACACCGCAAGCCCGTTTTCCGTCCGAATCACGAGAAGCTGCTCGTCCTCCATGCAGTCCGGCACAAGACTGCCGTCCTTCCTGATAAAGAAGGCGTTCGGAAGCGGCTCCTGCGGCACTGCGGCACGGATCCCGCCGACCGTCCAGATATCCGGAAAGATCTCCTCCCGCTCGCCGGTGAAACGCAGAAGTCCTTTTTCCCGAAGCAGAGACAGAAGCCCGGGCGCAGTTCCGAAGGCCGCTCCGGAAGCCGTCCCTTTTTCCGATCCTCTTCCGCCGCGCCAGGGAATCCCGATCTCCCGCAGAGTTCCCTTATCCGGGTTTCCGGTCATTTTCTCCTCAAATGCCCTTTCCCGCACATAAACAGGAGGAAGCTGCTCTTCCGGAAACGCGGGAAGTCCGCCGGTGTGATCGTAATGGCCGTGGCTTAACACGATGCCGTCCAGACCGTTCAGATCCGCCTTCAGCTGTTTCGCGTTATGCAGGAAGACGCCGCTCTGCCCCGTATCGAACAGGAGCCGCCGCCCCGCCGCCTCAATGAAAACCGACAGGCCGTGCTCCGCCAGAAAGCCTCTGCGGTTTACCGTATTTTCCGTAAGGATCGCGATCTTCCTCATTTTTCCTTTTCCCCTTCCTTTCTTCTAAAAAATGCATAAAATATACCATGCTCTTATTGACGGTCAGGCAGAAAGCATTTACACTGAAACAGGACGGAACGTTGTTTCTGTCCGTCCAGAAGGAGGATTCCGCAGCGACAGCTTTCGACTCAAAATGCTGTTCCTCTGCTGCGGCAGTTTAATCTATGAATCTCGATAAGCAGAAAAATTTCCTGATCCGTTTTGCATTCTGGGTGATCATCCTCGCCCTCGTTTATGTCTGCGTCAAATATGCGCTTCCCTTTTTCGCTCCCTTCGTTTTCGCGTTTGTCGCGGCCTTTCTCTTAAACTGGCCGATCCGATGGATCGAACGGAAGCTTCGCGTTCCGAGAGTATTTCCCGCTCTGGTCATAACGACGCTCTTTTTTCTGGCGGCAGGCGCGCTGATCACCCTGCTGGGTTTCCGGCTGTTTTCTTCCGCGAAGCAGATCATCGGCGCCCTCCCCACCTTTTACGCGAACACGCTGCTGCCCATGCTGCAGGAGCTGTTTGCCGGCCTTGAGGTGACTCTGTCCGCCCTGGACCCTTCTGCGGTCGCAGTTCTTGAAGATATCTCTCAGGATGTGCTCAGTTCGCTGGGAAGTCTGGTTTCCAATATTTCCATCAGCGCCATCAGCGCCGTTTCCTCGCTGGCCGCTTCGGTGCCCGGCACTTTTCTGAACCTGGTCATCACGATTATCGTGACCTTTTTCATGACGATCGATTATCCCAGGATCACGGAATTTCTTCTGAGGCAGTTCCCGAAAGGGGGGCGCAGGGTCATCTCCGAGATCCGGGAATATGTCTGCGGCACACTGATCAAATGCATCCTGTCCTATGCGCTGATCCTGTCCATCACCTTTACGGAGATCTCCATCGGCCTGACGCTGCTGCGCGTTCCCAGCGCTCTTCTGATCGCGCTCTGCATCGCCATTTTTGATATTCTTCCGGTCCTCGGCACCGGCGGCATCATGATTCCCTGGGCCATCATTTCCCTGCTCACCGGAGATTTTTTCCGCGGCATCGGGCTGCTGGTCCTGTATCTGATCATTACCGTGATCCGCAACATCATTGAGCCCAAGATCGTGGGCCATCAGGTGGGACTTCATCCTGTGGTCACGCTGGCGAGCATGCTTGCCGGCCTGCAGCTTCTGGGCGTGATCGGGCTGTTCGGTTTTCCGATCACTCTGTCCCTTCTGAAAAACCTGAATGACAGAGGGATCATTCATATTTTCAAATAAACCGCACGGACCTTTTTCTGTTTCCAGTGTAGCCGCTGCCGTCTTTTTTTGCAAGAAGGATTTCCGGCTGACAAGCTTTCTCAGGCGCTGCTGTTCAGGCGGCCGGCGCCGGCTTGGACGCCTCCGAAAAACCAATATGAAAAAGGGGCGCTGAAGCATTTTTCCGCTCTGGCGGTGTCGCCGATGAAAGGCGGGTATATGGAATAAAAAGGAACTGCGGGCAGGAGAAATTTCCAGCGCAAAGGAAATTTCTCCTGCCCGCATCCTGCCTTTCAGCTTTCCTCCATTCCTGTCTTCTCCCTAAAAGCGTCAATGGTATCCGCTCCGATTGCCGTCCTCATCCAGTCTTCCAGCAGGCGAACGTCCGTTTCTGCAAGAATACGATCTCTCAGCCGCTCAGGCACGGATCCCTTCCGCGATACATTCCGTTACCGTCCTGTCTACGGCCTCCTCGATCCCTGTCCCTTCGGCCGCATATTTCCTGATCCGGGACACAAATTCGCTGTACTCCCGCAGCGACCGGCATCTTTCCATAAGCTCCTGATTTTGTCCCTCGTTGATGTTCAGAAAGCGTACCTTTAGCTCAAGCTCCGGCTGTGCGCCGGCGGCAGGAGCGGCATTCTCTTTCTTCACTCCTGCCTGTTTTCTTATAAGTTACGTCCTTTGGGGATTGAAAATCAGCATAGAGTTTCCGAAATGAATGTCAGAATGAACAGGCGGCAAAGATCCGCCGCAGCCGAACGGCTTCACAGAAAATTTATGCTTATCTGTATCATAGCATCTTCCTCGTATGCGCACAAGGGAAGATTTTCTTAATTTCTAATGTTCCAGTACAGTTAAAAACAGATTTTGTACGGCTGAAAATCATTTTTTTCGTTTTGGGCCGTATATGGGCGGAAGGGTCCCGCGGAAGACCCGGCGGAATGCTTTCCTGTAAAAATTCATGGAACATTTCGCCGAGCCCCTGCTTCTTCGCCCCGGAATGTCCCTCTTATGCCCCCGGCTTCTTCGTATATCTCCGGTACAGCCTTCCTTCCCATCCGGTCAGATCCGCCGCCGTCCCGGCGCCGGTGCGGTGCGCCGCGTATTCTCCGGCAGTCTCCCGGGTTTTCACCGCATCCGCATCCTTTCCTTCCTGCTTCACCCATACAGCCATTCTGCCTTTGCCGCGGTTGTTCCACAGGTAGTAGGGCACTGCGGTGAACGTTTTCCCGTCCGCGCAGATTCCGGAAAGCACCCTGGCCGGACCGCAGACCTCCTTCTCTGATACGGTAAGCGCTCCGTTTCCCAAAGTGACCTCCACGCCGTCCGGATTGTCCGTCTCCTCCAGGCAGTACAGAAGCGGGCCGCGCATCAGGGCAACCCTTCCCACGTCCGCGCTCACATAAGGGTGGGCCTCCACCTTCATGGCAGGAAGCTCCATGGAAATCCGGATTTCATCCCCATCCCGGAAGGTATCCGAAATCAGGATGTAACCCTTCTCATCGCAGGTTTCAAACTTGCGCCCCCGGTATACCGCGCAGAATTTTCCTGCCCAGGCGGGCCTGCGGATCGCCAGGGTAAAGGCCTCCTCCCTTTCCGGATGAAGGATGATGGTATTCTCCCCGTCCCACGGAATCCCGCAGTTTTTCTGCTCAATTTTTACATACAGGCCGTTCAGCAAAAGCTCCGCCTCGCTTCCGATAAGAAGGTTCACCGCGATCCGGTTTTCTCCGAAGGCGTATACGTAATCCTGCAGGCAGCCCATCAGCTTTAAGAACATGGGCGGACAGCACGGGCAGCCGTGCCAGGACCAGCGTTCCGCCGTTCCGTCGCTGATCAGGGGATTTTCATAAAAGTAATGAACGCCGTCCGCGGAAAGTCCGGGCAGCACGTTATTGTACAGCGCGCACTCAAAGGCGTCCATGTATCTGCTCTCTCCGAACGCCCGGTACATCTCTCCCGCCCAGAAAGCAAACGCCACGCCGGCACAGGTCTCCAGATAGGCGTCGTTGGGAAGGTCATACTGATATCCAAAGCGTTCCTCATTGTGAACCGCTCCGATACCGCCGCTGATATGAAGCTTGGTCTGCTCCACATTGTCCCAGAGACGTTTTGCGGCCGCCAGGTATTTTTCTTCGCCGGTCTCGATTCCCACCGCCGTCAGTCCCGTATACATGAGCGCCGCCCGCACCGCGTGTCCAACCGCCTCTGACTGCTCCTCGATCCTGCAGTGATCCTGAGCGTATTCTCCCATATAATGGGGGAAGGAAGCCCGGTCCGCATGCACGCCTCTGTGATCCATCCAGAAGCGGGCAAGCTCCAGATATTTTTCCGGCTGTACCGCAAGGCCGTATTCTTCTTTCAAAATCCGTCCCACATCCCTGTCGTCCTTCAGCAGGCGGTAAAGCTTTACCATAGCCTCCTCTGCCAGAGAATGGGCGGGAACGATGTTTTTTCGGGGAGCAGGGCCCATTACGGCGCACATGCAGTCCGCCGCCTTTACGGCGCAGGAGAGAAGCTTCGTCTTTCCCGTCGCCTTATAATAATGGATGCCCGCCTCCGCAAGGCAGCCGATGTTATAGGTCTCATGCTGCCAGATCAGGCTTCCCCCATTCTCTCCCCAGCGCCTGTCCGGACAGATCAGCGTGGTATAGGTATTGATGTAGCCATCCGGATCCGCCGCCTGCGCCTGGCTGATCTTTTCCGTATAAAATTCTATTTTCTGATCCAGCGCCTCATCATAGGAGGCCGCGATGATATCGCTGATCCCGCGGATCACCTCGCAGATCAGGCCGTCATACCAGGGCGGGCCCACATGCTTTCCGGGCTTTCCCTCCGCCACCCATTCGTAGTTTTTCATGATGCCGTCCTCATGGTCGTGCTCAAATTTGTTCAGCACATCCCAGACGGTAATATGATGGATCTTATCCAGCTGCTCCTTCCAGAAGCCTTCCGTAATGCGCACCATGCGGTGCTCGGGTCTGTTCATCATTGGCTGTGAACTCCTCTTTCTTTACCGTTTCACCCGGATCACATTCCAGGAATACCCTTCCAGCTTCATCGTAAGCTTTCCGTCCTCGATCCGGCCCGCTTCCGATCTGCGCGGCGCCACGCGCTCGCAGTCCGCCGTGTTGACCGCCTTCAGGTCCGGACAGGTCATTGTCAGCATCTCCTCCAGGCGGCAGCCGGGATAGTCCCTCAGATCGCACGCCGTCTCCACGGCCTCCGGGCTTTTGTTCATCACGAACAGTGTCACATACTCCCCGTCCTCGTTCTCCACGGCCGCGGCGTCCAGAACCGGTACGTCCGCGTAGTCCTTCGTGTCATACTTAGGGCAGTCCACAAGCAGGTTCAGCGCCGTCCCGCGTCCGTATACGGAAGCGTGCAGATACGGATAGTAAATGGTCTGCTTCCAGATCCTTCCCCCGTTCTCCGTCATCACCGGCGCGATCACGTTCACCAGCTGCGCCTGACAGGCCACCTTTACCCGGTCCGCATTCCGGATCAGCGTGATCAGCATTCCTCCGGCCAGAAGCGCGTCTTCAAAGTTATAGATATCTTCGTTGAAGGCCGGGCCCTCCTGCCATTTCTCCGCCTTCGCGTTCGCCTCATCCGCGTGATACCATACGTTCCACTCGTCAAAGGAGATGTACATGGTCTTCTTCGAGCGCTTTTTCGCCTTTACATAGTCGCACACGGACTCGATGTTTTTGATGAACCGATCCATGTCCACGGTGTTTGCCAGGAAGTTCGCGGTATCGTTGTCCCGATTTCCATAGTACTGGTGCATGGAAATATAATCCACGAAATCATAGGTATGATCCAGCACCGTCGCCTCCCAGTCATAGCAGGTGGGCATACCGGAGTTGGAGCTTCCGCAGGCCACCAGCTCGATGGAAGGATCCACCCAGCGCATCACCTTTGCCGTCTCGCAGGCCGCTCTCGCATATTCCTCCGCCGTTTTATGGCCGATCTGCCAGGGGCCGTCCATCTCATTCCCCAGATTCCACAGCTTCACGTTGTGAGGTTCCCGATATCCGTTTTTGATCCGCAGGTCGCTCCAGTACGTGCCGGAAGGGAAGTTGCAGTATTCCACCAGATTTCTTGCCGCGTCTGCGCCTCTGGTTCCCAGATTCACGGCCATCATCACTTCGGTGTCAGCCCTTCTGGCCCACTCGCAGAACTCGTCCACGCCCACCTGGTTGTTTTCAATGGCAAACCAGGCAAGCTCCGTCCGCTTCGGGCGCAGCTCCTTCGGTCCGATCCCGTCCTCCCAGTTATAACCGGACACGAAATTTCCGCCTGGATAGCGCACGATCGGCACCTGCAGCTCCTTTGTCAGTTCGATCACATCCTTCCGGAAGCCCTGATCGTCCGCAAGGGGATGGCCGGGATCATAGATTCCTCCGTACACGGCACGCCCGATGTGTTCGATGAACGAGCCGTAGATGCGCCGGTCGATTGTTCCGACCCTGTAGCTTTTGTCCAGTGTGAGGGTTGCTTTTTTCATGCTATTCCTGTTCCTCCTTCTTTTTTACGGTATCCCCCTGTATCAGCTCTGTTTCCAGTACGATCCTTTCAGCGCCTTCCTTCCTGCCTCCCAGATGCTTCAGCAGAATCTCCACGCATTTTTTTGCCATGGTCGTTTTGGAAGATGAAATAGTTGTAAGGTGCTGCGGGTAAGCAAAACGTATGTTGTCAAAGCCGATCACAGAGCAGTCCTGCGGCACCTTTTTCCCCAGGTCCTCCAGGATGCAGACCGCCTGCCAGGCCAGGATATCGCTGAAAGCAAGGACAGCCGTATAATCCTGCTCTGAGGAAAGCGCTCTGCGCATCCGTTCCGCCCCCCTGCCCGCCGTAACGGGGACGGTATGCACCAGTCTGCCATCATAGGGTACCCCTGCTTCCTTCAACGCGCGGCGATACCCGGCAAGACGTTCCGCTGCACTGGAAATCTCTTTCGGCCCATTCAGGAACAACACTCTGCGATGCCCCTTATTCAAAAGGCAGCGCGTCGCAATATATCCGCTGTTTTCATCATCGCAGATCACATAGCTCGCCTTTTTATCTCCGGGATTTTCCTTTATCCTTCTTCCGATCAGCACAAAGGGCTTTCCGTAATGACGCAGCAGACCGATATTGGCTTCCCCTCCCGGCGTCGGGCAGATGATGATCCCGTCCACATTCTGGCTGATGGATACCGTAACTGCCTGTCTCTCCATCTCGGGCTTTTCTTCCGTATTGAAAATAATGGAATTATAACCCTTTTTCTGCAGAAGCATCTGCATTTCCTTGACCATAACGGAAAAATGAGGATTGGAAATGTCTCCGACAATGATGGAGATGTTTCTGCTGACTCCTGAACGCAGAAAGCTGGCCAGCGCGTTTGCGATATACCCCATCTCCTCCGCCTTCTTTCGGATGATCTCCTTGGTCTCTTCGGAAATATCCGGCTTATCGGAAAGCGCCCGGGAAACCGTATTGGCGGAGAAACCCGTTGCCGCCGCGATATCTTTCAGCGTTACAGTACCGGTCTTTTTATATGCCATACCGTTATTTTTCTCCTTCTGTTCATTTATTCTTTATAATATCATATAAGTTTTCTATGTCAAACCCATATTTTCCACTTATTTCATACATTTCTTGTATATATTGCCCAACAATTACGCATTGACAGCTTCTATAAATTGTTTTATAATCCAGTTAACGATAACATTAACGTTAATGTTGGTGGGCATAAGATCCGCACAGCCACCGCAGGCTGTCTTCTTCTATGTCCCCAAAAAGAAAGCGTGGTGAACCGTCCCCCATGAAATCCGGAATCATTTTTGACATAAAGGAATTTGCCGTCCACGACGGCCCGGGCGTGAGGCAGACCGTTTTTTTCAAGGGCTGCCCCCTGCGCTGCCAGTGGTGCCATAATCCGGAAGGGCTTTCCGCGAAGCCGCAGCTCATGTTCAGCCGCAGCTCATGCATCAGCTGCGGAAAATGCCGGCTGGTCTGTCCCCTTACCAGGCAGAAGGAGCTTCCCGCTCCGGCCTCTCCTGAAGGCTGCACGGCCTGCGGCGCCTGCGTGAAGGTCTGTCCCCTCGGTCTGCGTCAGATCAGCGGAAAAGAAATGTCCTCCTCAGAGCTGGTAAATCTCATCCGGGAAAACAGCGATTATTATGCCGCGCTGGGAGGCGGCGTCACCTTCTCCGGCGGGGAGCCCCTGATGCAGGGGGAGTTTCTCCTTGAAGTGCTGGAGCAGATCCCCGATCTGCATACGGCCATCGAAACCTCCGCCTTCGCCCCGGCCGGGCTTTTTCAGGCGGTGACAGAACGGCTGTCCTTTCTCATGATGGACGTAAAGCTGATGGATCCGGCCCTGCACCGCCATTATACAGGAGTGGACAACCGGATCATTCTGGAAAATCTCACCCGCCTCTGCCGCGGGAAGAAGCCGTTTGTGGTCCGGATCCCCCTGATCCCCGGAGTCAACGATACGCGGGAAAACCTGGAGCAGACCGCTTCATTCCTCTCCGGCGCTTCCTCCCTTCTTCGGGTGGAGCTGCTTCCCTACCATCAGACGGCAGGGGCCAAATACAGCATGGTGGGCATGGAATATCGGCCGGAATTCGACCCCTCCGCCCCGCTTCAGATACCGGAACATATTTTTGAAAAATATAAAATAAGGAGTAAGGTATTATGACAGAACGCATCCGCAGACTGAGAAAATTTTTTGTGGAAGATCACGCGCACCGGGCCTGCCGGAAGTCTTCCTCCGATGAATTTCTTCTGGCCCGTTCCTTTGAAAGGGAAGGGATTCCCGATACCAGGCGCGCCGTCCGGCGGCTGGTCTATATGCTGAATGAGGAAACGCCGGTCTTTTTCCCGGATCAGACCATCGCTTTTGTCCGCACCAATCCCACTCTTCAGGCGCTTTTTACGCCGGAAGAAAAGGAGGAGATCGCCCGGCATCACCGCCTGCACGAATCCGGCGAGCTGTCCAACATCTGTGTGGATTACAGCCGTTTTCTCACCCTGGGCTTTGCGGGCATGAGACGGCGCGTGGAAGAGCAGGCGCAGGCATTTCTGGCGCAGGGAAAGCTTCCTGAAGCGGAATATCTCAACGGAGAACTGGAGATCCTGGACGCTCTGACGGATCTGATCCTGCGCTACAGCCAGGCAGCCTGCGAACAGGGACTTACGGAAATCGCGGAGCGCCTTTCCCGCCTTCTGAGAAAGGCCCCGGAAACGCTGCACGACGCTCTGCAGATGCAGCGGATCCTGCATTTTACCATGTGGCTTTCCGGAAGCTACCACAATACGCTGGGCCGTTTCGACCAGTATATGCTCCCCTGGTTTCAGAAGGATCTGGAAAGCGGCCGGCTGACGGAAGCATCCGCGCTGGAGCTTCTGGAGGAATATTTTCTCACCTTCAATATGGACAGCGACCTCTATCCCGGCATGCAGCAGGGAGACAACGGCCAGAGCATGGTGCTGGGCGGCCTGACGCCGGACGGGAAGGACGGCTTCAGCAGGCTTTCCGCCCTCTGCCTGCAGGCGAGTCTGGAGCTGAAGGTCATCGATCCCAAGATCAATCTCCGGGTCAGCAAAAATACGCCCCTTTCCATTTACGAACTGGGAACCAGGCTCACAAAGCAGGGACTGGGCTTTCCCCAGTACTCCAATGACGACGTGGTCATCCCCGGTCTGGAAAAGCTTGGATACCGGACGGAGGACGCCAGAGATTATGCCGCGGCGGCCTGCTGGGAATTCATCATCCCCGGCAAGGGCATGGAAATCCCCAACATCGACGCGCTCTGCTTTGCCAAAGTGGTCAGAGACGTCATTGTCCGCGCCCTTCCTCAGGCGTCCGGCTACGAATCGATCCAGGAACAGGTAAAAGCCGAAATCCGCGCCCGGGTGGATGAGATGTGTGAAAACACGAAAAATCTGTACATCTATCCCGCTCCCTTCCTCTCCCTGATGATGGAAGGCTGCGTGGAGCAGGGAAAAGACGTCTCTCTCGGCTGCGTATACAACAATTACGGCTTCCATGGCGCCGGACTTTCCACGGCCGCAGACTCTCTGGCCGCTGTGAAAAAATATGTCTTTGATACCGGAGAAGTGTCCAGACAAGAGCTGCTGGATGCCATGGAAAAGGATTTTGAAGGCCATGACCGCCTGCTTCATCTCCTGCGCTACGAAGCGCCCAAAATGGGGAACAACGATCCCCTGGCGGATTCCATCGCGTCCGATCTTCTGCATATTTTTTCAGAAGCCCTGAAAGGACGCCGGAACGAAAGGGGCGGCTGCTTCCGGGCCGGAACCGGCTCCGCCATGTACTATCTGTGGTTTTCCCGTGATCTGGGAGCTACCCCGGACGGTCGCCGGGCCGGCGAAGGCTTCGCCTGCAACTATTCTCCCAGCCTGTTCGCGAGGAACAAAGGCCCCGTATCCATCGTGAAATCCTTCACGAAACCGGATCTCAGCGAGGCCGTAAACGGCGGTCCTCTGACCCTGGAGCTGCACGATACCCTCTTCCGCAATGAAGAAAGCATTTCCAAGGTCGCTGCCCTGGTCAAGTCCTTCGTGGATCTGGGCGGACACCAGCTTCAGCTCAATTCCGTCAACCGGGATACCATGCTGGACGCGCAGAAGCATCCGGAAAAATACCGGAACCTCATCGTGCGCGTCTGGGGATGGAGCGGCTACTTCGTGGAGCTGGATAAGGACTATCAGGATCATATCATCAAGAGGGCGGAGCTCAGCCTGTAGGCGGGCACACCGCCACAATGCGGGAGGCCCGCCCGTTGGCCTCCCGCATTGTGAGGTCTCATTATCCGTTTTCCTTTAAACCGTTTTTTTCCCTGAAGCCCTCGATCGTATCCGTTTCGATCGCCGCCTTCAACCACTCCTCCAGAACAGGGCCATCGGTTTCCGCAAGAATACGCGTTCTCAGCTGCTCAGGCACGGAGCCCTTCATTTCCAGCGCCAGCAGTACGGACTCTGCTTTTCCTTTCATCCTTCCCTCAGCTTCTCCTTCTGCTCTTCCTTCTTCTTTTCCCTCTGCCCTTCCGTCCATCTTTCCTTTCCTGTATTCCGCCCGGCCAAGCTTCTTCAGTTCCTCTTCTTCGTTGTACTCAAAGATCGACACCGCTACCACCTCAAATCAGTATAGGCTTCCGAAATCATTATCAGAATAAACTTTTTTTCATCCACACATGAGGACACCCCTCGTCAAAATCCGTTTCTCCATAAGCGGCATAGCCCTGCTTTTCATAAAAGGGCTGCGCCTGTCTCTGTGCGTGCAGGCGCACTGTTCCGCCTCCCGCTTTCCGGATCTCTTCTCCGGCGGCCGCAAGAAGTTCCGCACCAAGTCCCTTTCCCCGGTACTCCTTTCTGACCGCAAGCCGTCCGATCCCCCAGCCATCCTCCGGACAAACCTTCCAGAAACGCAGAACCGCCGCAGGATCGCCGTCGCAGAAAAGGACCAGATGGAAGGCATGGCCGTCAATCTCGTCAAATTCCTCCTGAAAGCCCTGCTCCTGCATAAATACCTCCTTTCGGATCCTGACTGCCTCCTCCGGCAGCCTTCCGTAAGAAACGATTCTTTTTTCCATCTCTCATCCTCTTTTCATCATAAGATCATAATCCTTTTCCGGCAGCGCAGATACCCGCCATCCCCTTTTCCGGCACTGACAGCCGTCTCCCTGGCCTCCCGGGGAACAAAACGCCAGAAACATTTTCCCGTTCCGTTTTCAGCTTTCCTTCAAACCTGTCTTATCTCTGAAATCTCTGATCGTATCCGCTTCGATTGCCGCCTTCAGCCACTCCTCCAGCACAGGGACATCTGTCTCCGCAAGAATATGTGTTCTCAGCTGCCCGGATACGGAACCCTTCATTTCCAGCGCCAGCAGTACGGACTCCGCTTTTCCTTCCGCCCTTCCGTCCATCTTTCCTTTCCCGTATTCCGCCCGGCCAAGCTTCTTCAGTTCCTCTTCTTCGTTGTACTCAAAGATCGACACCGCTACCACCTCCGCTCTCTGGCTCCGCAGGAAATCCGCAAGGATCCCTTCCGCGATACATTCGTTACCGTCCTGTCTACGGCCTCCCCGATCCCTGTCCCTTCGGCCGCATATTTCCTGATCCGGGACACAAATTCGCTGTACTCCCGCAGCGACCGGCATCTTTCCATAAGCTCCTGATTTTGTCCTCGTTGATGTTCAGAAAGCGTACCTTTAGCTCAAGCTCCGGCTGTGCGCCGGCGGCAGGAGCGGCATTCTCTTTCTTCACTCCTGCCTGTTTTCTTATAAGTTACGTCCTTTGGGGATTGAAAATCAACATAGAGTTTCCGAAATGAATGTCAGAATGAACAGGCGGCAAAGATCCGCCGCAGCCGAACGGCTTCACAGAAAATTTATGCTTATCTGTATCATAGCATCTTCCTCGTATGCGCACAAGGAAAGATTTTCTTAATTTCCGATATGACTGATGTGTTAGTTACTGTTCAGCCTTCGGCAGAACAGTAACGGCATCCGGCCATTCCAATCGCTTCGCGATGGGCCGGATGCTTCCTTCCTGTTTTTCTCCGTCCTTTATTTCAATATTGATATCCTCCAATATTGTCTCTGCATTGAACTTTACAATTCCGTGATGAATTCGATATAACATAGATTCTCCTCACCTGACCGCCCGGACCGTATACGTGGCGGCCCAGTTTTTCAGGATCCTGACGTCTGAAAATCCCGCCTCCCTCAGAACATCCGTCTCATGCTCCACCGTCAAAGGCGTGTCATAATGATAAAAAACATCATCCGAAAGATTCTGCTCCCGTTTCAGCCGTTCCAGCTCCCGGAAATATTCCGCCTCCAGCTCCTTCGACTCCGCGAAATAATCGGTCAGGATGAAAAATCCGCTTTCCTTCAGAGACTGCCGCAGCTTCCGATACAGCGGAAGCTTCTGCTCCGGCGTAAAATGATGCAGGGATTCCACGGATACCGCGGCGTCGTACCGTTCTGTTCCAAACGGGACGTCAAAATAGGAGCCGCAGATCAGACGCAGCCTTCCGTCCGCGCACCGATCCGGGAATTGCTCCGCCAGGGCCCCAAGCATCGCCTCTGAAAGGTCGATCCCCGTAACGCGCGCCTTTGGACTGCGAAGAAAATACTCCTTCAGCTCCAGCCCGGTCCCGCAGCCCAGATCCAGAACCTCGCATCTGCCGGAAGCAGGAAGCAGCCCGGCCGTAAAGGGATAAAATTCTCCCGCTCCCTCAATCCCCGACAGCATATGCTCCTCATAGCCTTCCAGCCTCTTTTCAAAAAACTGATCCATTTTTTCCAGCATTTTCTTTCCTCCTTCGATCCCGCGCAGCGGCAGTCCGCCCTGATGGCCTCAGTATAGCAGAAAAGCGTTTTCTCTGCCGCCTCAAGATCCGGGCAGAAAAATATTTGAGGCGTGTTCCGGATGGGCGGCGCGAGTGCGCAGCAACGTCTTTTTTTGTTCAATAGAAAGAAAAACCGACACAGCCCCTCAGGCCGTATCGGTTTCTTTCATCGCTTTTCTCTTTTCTTCTGTCACGATCCTCTGGATGCTTTTCACCGAGAGGAAATATTTCGCCGCCAGCTCGTCCGTTCTGGCTCCGGACCGGTAATCCAGCCAGATCCGTCTGTTGCGCTCTCCGGTTTCCTTCCGACATCCGGTCGTCTCTCCCCAGCTTTTCCGTTTTCCTTCCCTGCGGGGGATATAAATATATTCTCCATCCACATACTGCTGGATCAGCGCCACCACCTCGGGCGGCAGGATCGTTTCCGCTTTTCTGTAGCCCATAAAGCCCTCCTAAATTTTTTTGTTTTAGGATGAGCAAAGGCTATTGTGTTCTTTTTTCTCTGCAATAGCCCCTGCGCTATGCAGAATAAACATCAGTAGTCATACAGTGAAGTCCCCTTTCTTTGTCAAAAACAGTTCATCGGATTTTTCTTCTCTGTCAGCCAGTATAACCGGATTTTCTTTTTCTGTAAAGGCTTTTCAGTTCCATGAAAGCTGCAGCTCCTTTTTCCGTGCGGCACAATCAGAAAGATACAGATTGATCAGTGTCTGATAAGGCACACCTGTTGCCTCCGCCTGCCTTTTAAAATAATCAATCGTATCCACATCCAGATTGATCGTTATCTGCTTTTTCAGCTTCTTTACATAAGGATTTCTCCGTCCATTTGAAAAATCATATTCTTCTTTCATAATTCTTCTCCGCCTTTCCGCTGTCAGCAGTGCATTCTTTCAGTC
>DXDD01000172.1 GCA_019115665.1 Candidatus Eisenbergiella pullistercoris
TGAAAAGAAGATTTAATGAGTTTGCCTGCATAAGGCTGTGTTTTACAGCAACGCCATTTCTGACCGTTTTGATGCTGCTTGACACGGCCATTCTGGTCATGAGCCCGCTGTTAAAAATCTACGCGACGGCAGAATTTATCGATGCTTCCATTCGGTTGCTGTCCGAAGAGACGCCCTTAACCGATGCACTTTTCCCGATTGCTGTCGTGGTCCTGGTGTCAGGCTATTCCTATCTGGGAAAAAGCATCCGTAGTATTATCACGATCCGGCTGACCGCGAAGCTGAGAGTGATTTACGGATCAATGCGGATGGATAAAATGGCTGTGGTTGCGTACCGCAATATAGAAGATCCGAATGTGCTGGAACTGTTAAAGCGGACGGAGGACGATGGGGAGATCATCTGCAAAATATATCAGTCCATGTTAAATGCCGTTGTATTGCTGGCGCAGATTCTGTCCGTATTCGCTGCCATCATGACCGCTTCCCTGCTCACAGGGCTGATTGTTCTGGTGGTGTCGCTGCCTTTGATGAGAATTGCCGCAAAATCGGGGAAACGGGAATATGATCTGGAGAAGGAAGAGGCAGCCTGTAAGAGGCGTTATGAGTATTTTTACGATTTGCTTTCCGGCAGGGACAGCGTGGAGGAGCGGACGTTGTTTCAGTATGGCTCTTTTGTGGAAAAGCATATGCTGAAATTTTATGAGATGTTCCGCAAAAAGAGCGTTGTTGTGACCATCCGAAATAATATAAACGTGGAAGGCGGGAGCATAGTTACGTCTCTGTTTACGGTATTGATCGCATCCATGCTTCTGTTTTCCTATTACAGGGGAAGTATGACAATCGGCCTGTTTCTTTCCCTGTTCTCGGAGGTGATGTCCCTGACAGAAACGATGTCCTGGGGATTTGCGGGTGCGATATCAGAGCTTACCAATAATCATCAGAAACTAAAGGATATTGATGCGTTTTTCAGGCTGCCGGAGGAGGAAACGGAGGACTTGCCGGTGAACCGGATGCCGGGGATTCCCTCGATAACATTCCGGGATGTCTGGTTTAAATATCCCAATACGGACCGATATATTTTGCAGGGACTGTCCTTTTCCGTTTCTGCCGGATCCCATTATGCGTTTGTTGGTAAAAATGGGGCCGGAAAGTCCACGGTGATAAAGCTCCTTGTGGGGTTATATCGGGACTACGAGGGTGAAATTTTGATTGACGGAAAAGAACTCCGGGAGTATCCGGCGGAGGAACTGCGGAAGCTGTATGCGGTCATCTATCAGGATTTCGCCAGATATCAGGTATCCTTGTATGATAATATTTCGTTTGGAAATCCGGTGTGTACACAGGAGCAAATGGAAGAGGTGATAAAGCGCTGCGGGCTGGAAGAACTGGTGGAAAAAATTGGCGGCGTGAGGAGACCGCTGGGGAGAATTGCAGAAGGCGGAGTGGAATTGTCCGGCGGCGAATGGCAGCGGATTGCACTTGCCAGGGCGCTGATAAAAGAGAATGCGTTACTGATCCTGGATGAGCCCACCTCGGCGTTGGACCCGATGATGGAGAATCAGCTGTACGAGGAATTTGGAAGAATCTGCCGGAACAGGACGAGTATATTTATCAGTCATCGTCTGGGTTCCACGAAACTTGCAGATATTATTTTTGTTATGGATGAAGGAAAAATCAGGGAGGCAGGTTCTCATGCGGAGCTGATGCAGAGGAATGATTTTTATGCAGCCATGTACAACAGCCAGAGGAGGTGGTATGAATGATAAACAGTGAGATGAAGGATATTCTGCAAAAAAAATATGGCTTCTTACGGCTCTTCCTGTGGACGCTGCGAGAGGGATTTGGCAGGTGCCCGTTTCATTTTCTGGTGTTTCTCCTGATTGACATAACGAATTGCCTGCTGGCATTCTCCATAACCTACTTTACGACGGAGTTTTTTCGTGTGGTGGAGGAAAACGATTCCTATTCCGGTCAGGTGGTGCTTGCCCTGGGTGTGCTGTGTGCGGTCATCATTTTGCAGCATGCGACAAACGGAATCGGCCATTCAGTGATCCCTGCGCTGAAATTAAAGCTGGACAGGGAGGCGCTGGTGAAGCTGGAACGGAAAAGCAGGGATGTTCCTGCAGAGTGGTTTGAACATAGGGAGTTTCTGGACTTTTTGGAGAAGGCATATAAGGGAACCGGGTACTGTTTTGCCCTGCTGATTCCGATGCTCCGTTTTCTGTTTAAGTATGGGCCGTACTGCGTTTTGATGGGACTTTATCTAAAGCGTTATGATCCGGTGCTCGCGTTGTGTGTCGTGCTGATCTTTATTCCTGCTTTTGCGTCTATGGTAATCAGGCCGGATCTCATTTTTGAATTGGAGGATCATGCCGCTCCGGCGCGGAGGATGGACGCTTACCTGAAAAAATGCGTGGGAGGTCCGGAATATTTCAAAGAGACGAGAACACTGGGAATCAGCGGCTATTTTAAATCGAAATTTCTGGAAAATGTGAAGCTGCTGAACGGCTATATCTGGAAGGCGCAGAAAAAAATAAAACTGGTAGAACTGATGACAACCCTGTTTTCCGTATTTGGATATGGGGGAGTGATGGTGCTGCTGGTTGTTTCCTTATTGCGGGGACGGATAACGACAGCGCTCTATGCATCGGTGTTTTCATCCATCACGCTCATGTATGCCATGTGTGACGATGCGGCGTATCATTTTCTGTCACCCTTTGATGGAGTTGCGGTCGTAAACAGCTTTGTAGCCCTGATAAAGGGGAAACTGCCGGAATGGAAGGACAGGCCGGTTGATTTCAGTAAGCCGATTGTGGCCGAGGATATCACTTTTTCGTATCCGGGGGCAGATAAGCTGGCGCTTGATCATGTTTCTTTCCGTGTCAGAGCGGGTGAAACGATAGCAATTGTGGGAAATAACGGTTCTGGGAAAACGACGTTGTCAAAAATCCTGTTAGGTATTTATACGCCGAAGAGCGGAAGCGTGAAGATTGGAGATGTGGATATCGGAGAAATTTCCTCAAAGTCTGTGGGCGTGGGAATGTCGGCAGTGTTTCAGAATTTTCTGAAATACAAAATGTCGGTGGAGGATAACATTAGAATCAGCGATCCCGGCAGACAAGATCGGGCCGCGCTGGAAAACTGTGCGGCGCAGTTCGATATGGATTTTGAGGCCGGGCAGTTTGCAGAGGGCCGTGATACGATTCTGTCGAGGGAATTTGGCGGGACAGAATTATCCGGCGGACAATGGCAGAAAATCGCCATAATGCGTGGTATGTACCGTGACAGGAAAGTGATGGTATTGGATGAGCCGACTTCTGCGATCGATCCGTTGGAGGAAACCAGACTGTATCAGAAATTTGCGGAAATGGCCGAGGGGAGGACCGCGTTTATTGTCACACACAGAATTGGCCTGACGAAGATCGCGAACCGGATCATGGTTATGGACCGGGGAAGGCTGGTACAGACAGGAACCTATGAGGAGCTGGAAAAGGAAGAAGGAATGTTCCGGGAAATGCTGCAGGCGCAGAAAAAGTGGTATATGCAGGGAAAAAATACCACCGCTCTTTCCTGATCGGTGGTATTCGTTTCTATATTTGCTTAACCAGATAATTATTTGGCAGGCGTAGCATTCTCCTGCATCTCTCGGGTCTCCCCTGTCAGTACCATCGGCGTGTGGTCGCTACGAAATCTACCACCTCAAATAATTATCTGGGTAAAGCCCTTTTAGTATATGTTCAATCTCCCTGTCTATTTTCCCGACTATACGCACATTGCGACCTCTTTCGTGGTTGATGGGCTAAATTATACCCGTACTTTAATGATTTTTCAATCCTGTATATCACCTTTGACAATTAAAATTAAGGTTGACAGTCCCCCCCATTTTGCTATATCTTATATTTAAACGCAGATCATAAACCTGTGAGAAAGAATAGTAAGCATCAGCGAATGTCTCAGAGAGCCGCGGAAGCTGGAAAGCGGTACAGGAGCTTTTGCCGAATGGACTTTTGAGGCCGGCCTGAACGAAGTAGGCGCCGGCGGGAGACCGGGCCCGTTATCAGACCGGCACGCATGGCAGTGCGCGCATACGCGAGTATGGAAAAGTGGACGTTACGTCAATTTGAGTGGCACCGCGATAATAAATGTATGTTTATTACCGTCTCAAATCCCGGATGAATCGGGATTTGGGACGTTTTTTTCTAAAAAATTTAAAATCAGGAGACAGGAACATGGAAAAGAAAGAAAAAATCATTTTGACGGGAGACCGCCCCACAGGGCAGCTTCATGTGGGCCATTATGTGGGCTCCTTACGCCGCCGGGTGGAGCTTCAGAATTCCGGCGAGTATGACAAAATTTTCATCATGATCGCGGATGCGCAGGCGCTGACCGACAACGCGGACAATCCGGAAAAGGTGCGTCAGAACATCATCGAGGTAGCGCTGGATTATCTGGCCTGCGGCCTTGACCCGGCAAAATCCACCCTGCTGATCCAGTCGCAGATCCCGGAGCTGTGCGAGCTTTCCTTTTATTATATGAATCTGGTGACCGTTTCCCGGCTGCAGAGAAATCCCACGGTAAAGGCGGAGATCCAGATGCGGAATTTTGAAGCCAGCATTCCGGTCGGATTTTTCACCTATCCCATCAGCCAGGCGGCGGACATCACCGCCTTCCACGCCACCACGGTTCCCGTGGGCGAGGATCAGATGCCCATGCTGGAGCAGACGAAGGAGATCGTGCACAAGTTTAATTCCATCTATGGAGAAACCCTCACGGATCCCGCCATCCTGCTTCCGGACAACAAAGCCTGCATGCGGCTTCCCGGCATCGACGGAAAGGCGAAGATGAGCAAATCCCTGAACAACTGCATCTACTTGGCCGACAGCGCGGACGATGTGAAAAAGAAGATCATGTCCATGTTCACCGATCCCGGACACCTCAGGGTGCAGGATCCCGGAAAGGTGGAGGGCAATCCGGTCTTCATGTATCTGGAGGCCTTCTCCACGCCGGAGCATTTTGAACGTTATCTTCCGGATTACGCTTCCCTGCAGGAGCTGGAGGATCATTATTCCCGCGGCGGCTTGGGCGACGTAAAGGTGAAGAAGTTCCTCAACAACGTGATGCAGGAGGTTCTGGAGCCCATCCGGAACCGCAGAAAAGAATTTGCAAAGGATATCCCCGCCATCTACGAGATCCTGAAAAAGGGAAGCGAAGAGGCGGAAGCGGTGGCGGCCGTCACCCTTTCCGAGGTGAAGCGCGCCATGAAGATCAACTATTTTGAAGACGCCGCCCTGATCCAGGAGCAGGCAAAGAAGTACGCGCAGGAACAGTAAATATTTCCGCAAAGCGAAAGCTTCTGTCTTTTTGATGAAAACGAACCGGAAGCTTCCATCACGAAAGCGCTGTAAAAAGCCCTGACGGAGATCCATAAAAGAACTCTCTGTCAGGGCCTTTTTCCATCATTGCATCTTTTTTCTTTCCGGAAGTTCTTCACGCAGTCTTCTCAGATCTCAATCAGCTCATACTGATCCGAACCCAGCCCGATCTTCACCGCGTGGTCGATGCAGGCGTGCCAGTTGGTCTCCGGCGCGGAATCGATGAAATGATCGTGGTGCACATGGGGCATGCGGTCCAGCTGGCTTCCGCTGATCACGGGCTGGCGGTTGACCGCATCCGCGCAGGCCACATCCAGGGCAACCGGATCGAAGGAAGCGAACATGCCCACATCCGGAACGATGGGGATGTCGTTCTCCGAATGGCAGTCGCAGTTCGGGGATACATCGATGACCAGGCTGATGTGGAAGCATGGCTTTCCGGAAACCACCGCCTTGCTGTATTCCGCGATCTTGCAGTTCAGGATATCGTTGCTCTCGTCGCTGGCAGGGCAGACCGCATCCACCGGGCAGACGCCGATACACCGGCCGCAGCCCACGCATTTGTCATGGTCGATGGAAGACTTTCCGTCCGTGATGGAAGGAGCGTCATGGGCGCAGATCTGGATGCAGCGGCCGCAGCCTACGCACAGGGACTGATCCACATGGGGCTTTCCGGCGCTGTGCATCTCCATCTTTCCGGCGCGGGAGCCGCAGCCCATGCCGATGTTTTTCAGAGCGCCGCCGAAGCCCGTATTTTCATGGCCCTTGAAATGGCTGAGGGTGATGAACACATCCGCGTCCATGACGGCGCGTCCAATCTTGGCTTCCTTCACATATTCTCCACCCTCCACGGGAACCAGAACCTCATCCGTCCCCTTCAGGCCGTCGGCGATGATCACGTGACAGCCCGTGGAAAAAGGGGAAAAGCCGTTCTGATAAGCCGTATCCAGATGATCCAGCGCGTTTTTTCTTCCGCCCACATACAGGGTGTTGCAGTCGGTCAGAAACGCCTTTCCGCCCAGCTCCTTCACCACCTTCACCACCACGGCCGCATAGTTGGGCCGCAGGAAGGCCAGGTTTCCGGGCTCTCCGAAATGGATCTTGATGGCCGCATATTTATTTTTGAAATCGATGCTGCCGATACCCGCCGTCCTGATCAGCCGTTCCAGCTTCTGCGGAAGGTTTTCTGAAAAAGACGTTTTCATGCTGGTGAAATAAACCTTTGATTTTTCCACTTTCGTATCCTCCTTGCTGAAGCGTACCCCGCTTCTCTTTTGTTTTTATCCCAACGCCACGTCCAGGATCATCATGATGAGAAAGCCTGCCATCACGCCCAGCGTGCCGGTGTTGGAATGCTCTCCCAGATGGGCCTCCGGGATCAGCTCCTCCACAACCACATACATCATGGCCCCCGCCGCGAAGCTCAAAAGCCATGGCATCACCGGCTCGATGCCTCCCGCCGCGAGCACCACCAGAATGCCGAATACGGGCTCCACGATCCCGGAAAGGCTTCCCATCAAAAACGCCTTCCAGGCCGGAACCCCTTCCTGCCGCAGGGGAAGGGAGATGGCCGCCCCTTCCGGGAAATTCTGGATGCCGATTCCCAGCGCCAGAGCAAAAGCCGCCATCAGGCCGGCTCCCGCTCCCGCCTCCTGGGCGGCCAGCGCGAAGGAAAGGCCGACGGCCATTCCCTCGGGAATATTATGAAGGGTGACTGCCATCACCAGAAGGGTGGTTCTCTTCCAGGAGGTGCCGATCCCCTCCGGCTCCTCCTCTCCCACATGCAGATGGGGAAGAAGCTGATCCATCAGAAGCAGAAACAGGATCCCCAGCGCAAAACCGCCGGCCGCAGGGATCCATCCGGTCTGTCCCGCCGCCTCCGCCCTGTCGATGGCAGGGATCAGAAGGGACCAGACGGAAGCCGCGATCATGACGCCCGCGGCGAAGCCCAGAAAGATCTTCTGAACCTTTTCGCTGATCCTTCTGCGGAACAGAAAAACCATGGCGGCCCCCAGCGTGGTCATAAGGAAGGTGAACCCCGTTCCGCTGGCCGCCCATTTCAGTGACTGAAGCATTGTCGTTTTCCTTTCTTTTTCGTATTCTCCCGTCAGTCCTGCCTCCATGCCGTCTGCAGGCCGGAGCTCTCCCGGCGGCGGACGGCGGTATTCCTTTATTTATTTATATTGGAGGACAGGAAAATCCGTTCAAATAAATTTTTCACTTCCACAAGATCCCTGCACTTCCGGTACAGAAGCGCTTCGATCTCCGCCGTCGGCTCCACCATATCAGGAACCATGACGGGAAGCATGCCCGCCGCGTGGGCGCTTCGAATGCCGTTGGGGGAATCCTCTATTGCCGCGGCCTTTTGGGGCTCCACGCCAAGCTTTCTGCAGGCCATCAGATAAATGTCCGGCCTTGGCTTGCTGTGCTCCACCATGTCCCCTCCGATGATCTCCTGAAAATACGGGAGGAACCCGGCCCTCTCCATGTGGCTCTTCACCGTCTGCGTATTGGTGGAAGAAGCGACGGCCGTTTTTACCCCCTTTTCCTTCAGCCAGGCCAGAAGCTCCCCGGCTCCCTTTTTTACGGGAAGGCCGTCTCTTTCTATTTTTTCCTGAAACAGGGCGGAATTTTCCGCCCGGAATTCATCATAGGGAAAGGCGTCGCCGTACAGGCTTCTGATAAAAATCCTGCTGTCCGTCCGGTTCAGGCCGATACAGCCGTACGCGCCCTTTCTGATATCTCCCAGCCCCATCTTCCGCGCCGTCTCCAGCCAGCAGGAAATGCTCAGCCGCTCCGTATCGAACAGGACGCCGTCCATGTCAAAAATAACCGCTTCCATGATCATTCGTCCTCCTGCCGGTCAATCCGCGTATTTTTCTTCGTCTGCGGGTCAGCCGGTATCTTTTTTTCAGCTTCCTTCTGACAGAGAAGGTCGGAAAGACGGGCGAACTGCTCCAGAGACAGAGCTTCCCCCCGGATATTTTCCGGGATTCCAAGAGTCCGTAGCGCCTGTGCTGCCTCCGCTTTGGTGACCGCAAGTCCTTCCGCGTTCCCCAGGCCATTGATCAGCGTCTTCCTGCGCTGGTTGAAGGAGGCGCGGATCAGACGGAACAGGAAGGCCTCGTCCTTTACCGTCACCGGCGGCTCCTCGTATCTGGTCAGACGGATCACGCTGCTTCCCACCTTCGGGGCGGGAATGAAGCAGCCCGCAGGCACATGCGCCACGATTTCGGGCCTGGAATAATACTGAACGGCCAGGGACAGCGCGCCGTATTCCCTGCTTCCCGGCCCTTCCTGCATCCGTTCGGCCACCTCCGTCTGCACCATGATGGTGATGAGATCGATCGGCGCATGGCTTTCAAACAGCTTCATGATGATGGGCGTGGTGATGTAATAGGGCAGATTCGCCACCACCTTGAAGGGCCTGCCCGCGTTTTTCTCCCGGGACAGGCGCGCGATATCCACCTTCAGGATATCCTCGTTGATCACGGTGACATTGGGATATTCGGAAAGGGTATCCGAAAGGATCGGGATGAGCGCCTGATCGATCTCCACGGCAATCACGCTTCCCGCCCGTTCGGCCAGATACTGGGTCAGCGTGCCGATCCCCGGCCCGATCTCCAGCACACAGTCCTCTTCTCCCACGCCGGCCGCTTCCACGATCGCTTCCAGCTTATTGGGATCGATCAGAAAATTCTGACCGTATTTTTTCTGAAAATGAAAATCATATTTCCGCAGGACCTCCAGGGTCCCCGCGGCTGTTCCGAGCTTTGGCATAACTCCTCGCTTTCTGTTCTTCCTTTTTCAGGCTCCTGTTCCGATCCCGAAAAATTCCTTCGCGTTCCGGCAGGTGATCTCCTCCACCTCCTGCGGGTCGATCCCCTTGATCTCGGCGATCTGCCGGATGACATAGGGCAGATTCAGGGACGAATTCCGTTTTCCCCGATTCGGCTCCGGCGCAAGATAGGGGCAGTCCGTCTCCAGAAGGATCCGGTCCATGGGAAGGTACTCCACCACCTCCCGGATCTTCTTTGCGTTTTTAAAAGTGACCACGCCGCCGATCCCGATCCTGTAGTCCAGCTTCAGGAACTCCTCCGCCATTTCCCTGGAATAGGAAAAGCAGTGGATACAGGCGGGCCGTTTCCCGTATTCCGACCGCATCAGCTCCAGCGTGTCCGAGGCCGCATCTCTGGAATGGACCACCACCGGATGCTTTTCCTCCGCCGCCAGGGCAAGCTGGGCGGCGAACCATTTTTTCTGAAGCTCCTTCTTCGTCTGATCCCAGTAATAGTCCAGCCCGATCTCTCCCACGGCGACCACCCGCGCTCCGGCCAGCAGGCCGCGCAGCCATTCCAGATCCTCTTCCCTCATATCCCCCACATGCTCCGGATGGATCCCAACCGCGGCATAGACGAAAGGATACTGCTCCGCAAGCTCCAGCGTCTTCCAGACGGACCTCCGGTCCGCTCCCGCGTTCACCACCCCTTCGATCCCGTTCTGGGGAAACGACGAAAGGAGCGCGTCCCGGTCCCCGTCAAAAGCTTTATCGTCATAATGTGCGTGACTGTCAAAAATCATAGCTTCCTCCATGTCGAAGCGTTATAAATCCCGTCTGGAAACTGCGCCGCCGGGCGCGTTTTCCAGTCTTTCGCCTAGACGGTACAAATCTAACATACCATACTTTTCAGTATTCTGAAAGCTTCCGGAAAAAATTATAAATTTTTTCAAAAAAAGTGTTGCAAAATAAAAAGACATGTAATATAATAAATTTCGCGTTAAGGAAGACACAAAAGAAACGCGCCTTTAGCTCAGTTGGTAGAGCACCTGACTCTTAATCAGGGTGTCCAGGGTTCGAGCCCCTGAAGGCGCACTTGAAAGTACCGATTTTGAAGACATAAGAGCTTCGGGGTTGGTGCTTTTATTTTTTGTCGAATTATGAAGAGCCCCGGCCGACGCCTCTGTGCGGATATCGGCCGGGGCTCTTTTAGTTTCCCGATTCTGCGTCCGGCAGCACGTCGAGCGGACTAAACGGCACTCTCATCCCTCAAAAGCTCCGTCAGGCTGCAGCGAAGTAGCTTCCTGGCTCCCAGATAATAGGCCAGTCCCACGAAGGCAAAAATGGCGGCCAGGAAAAGAAGGACAGGGACCACGGGCGCGTGCCGGATAAACAGGCCCGCATCCAGATAACTCGTTTTCAGAAACCACGCCACGATCAGAGCGGCCAGGGGCAGGGTGATAAGCGCCGGCCTTCCGGCAAGCACCAGAGCTTCCACGAAGAACATTTTCCCCACGCTGCAGGGCGTCATTCCCACGGAAAGATATCTGGCCACTTCCCGCCGTCTCTGCCGCACAAAGCTCAGGGTGTTGAGGAACACGCTGCTGATGCCGAACAGGGCGAGAAGGGCGCAGAAGCTTCCGAAAAGCGTCATGAGGGCGTCATAGGCCCTGTCGCTTTCCAGCCTGGCCCGGAGGCGGTTTTCGCTCTCCGTTTCATAACCTTCCAGCAGGCCGTTTATCTCCTCCTCCAGGCTGTCCAGCGTTTCCAGACCGCCCGGCGTCTCCTGGCCATTCTGCGTCTCCATGGACGCTCCCTCCTCCGCCAGGACGCGGATGGTCAGATCCGTTTCCGTCTCTCCCAGCGTTTCCCCGATCTTCTCCCAGAGGGAGGCGGGCAGGAAATGAACCAGCTCATGGGGATCCTCCACGCCGAACTGCTCCCGGAGTACGGGCGTCTGACAGGCATACGCGGTCACAGGCACCGTAACGGCTTCCTCCTGCCCGTACTTATAAAGAACGGCGGTATCCGCATCCTCCTGCAGGTAAGGAAGCACCTTCCGTTTCCGGAAATTGGGATCCCGGTCGTCTCTCACTTCATTATAGACGATCACCCCGTCCAGCCTTTCCGGCGCGCCGATCTGTCCGCAGTAGGAAAGAAAAGCCTCATCGTCCAGAATGATGAGGGGAGCGGACACCAGCCGTTCTCCGGTCCCGTCCCGAAATCCGCCCGCTTCCCGGAAAGCGCCGCTCAGCTCCCCATCCGTCAGAAGCCGCTGCGCCCGCGCCTTCTGATAGGCCAGCACATCCCGGACGCCGGAAAGGGAACGGATCCGGGAAAGCTCCTCCGTTTTTCCAAAGGGAGCGATCTGCGTATTCTTCACCGTAATCATCACATCCCAGGCGTTCTGATACCTGTCCCAGTAGGTGATCTGAGTACTGAGCCGGGACAGAGAAAGCACGCTCTCCATCAGAGTGAACGCCAGAAAAGAAAGGATCAGGGAAAGTCCGGCGGCGCGCAGAGCCTTTCTCTGCGCCTTCAGCGCGTTTCCGGCAAGCTCTCCCTCCACCCCGAACAGAAGGGAAAGGATGGGGGAATGTTTTTTCCGTTTCAGAGAAAATTCCCCTCCGCCCCGAATGGCTTCCAGAGGCGTCAGCCTGCTCAGTCTTCCCGCGGGAATCCGGGCCGAGGCCCACACCGTAACCGCCGCGCACAGAACGGACAGCAGAAAGACAGCCGGATGAAAAACAAAATGGGAAGGAAGCCGGTCCGGCGCCGCCTTTTTCAGATACAGATTGATCCCTTCCAGAAGTCCGGCCGCCGCGGCCATGCCCGCAAGATTTCCAAAAAGCACCGGAAGAGCGCACAGAAGTCCCGCCTCCTGCAGCAGGCAGAAACGGATCTGCCCCGGCGTCGCTCCCACGCTGGAAAGGATGCCGAACTGATGCACCCGGTCGTTCATGAACACGGCAAAGGCGTTATGGATCACCAGGATCAGGGCGATGCAGGCAAAAACGGAAACGGCCGCAAACAGCGCAAGCATCATGGCCCCGTCCGGATCACGGGGACTTCGCACCAGGAAAAGCGAAAGAAGCTGGTCATGATATTCCGTCTGATTTTCCGGAATCCCCGCCAGCGCCGCGATCTTCGGCATTTCCTCATAAATATCCGACGGATCCTTCAGCCGGATGTCAACGACGGTATTTTCCCCCTCCGCTCCCTGCTTTCGGACCACGGCGCTTTCCACGTTCGCCCATCCCCGGATGAGCTCCAGCTTCTCTTCATCGATCCTTCCCGTAAGCCTGGCATGGTAATCCCCTTCCTCCGCCACAATCCGCGTCCTTTCATAATCCCACATGCTGTACATCAGACTGAAAAGCAGGGAAAGAAACGCCGCCGCGATCAGCGCCGCAGCCAGCACCGAAAAGCTGGAAGCGCGGTTTTTCCGAATATAACTGAGAGAATAATCCTTCCACATCCCATTTTCCTCCTGACCTGCCGCCGGATGCTTCTTCGCATCAGCAGCATTCCCTTACCCCTGTTTCCGGTCGCTGACGATGCGCCCGTCCTCGATGGTTACGATCCGTTCCGCACGCAGCGCGATCCGTTCATCATGGGTGACCAGAAGGACCGTCTGCTTCAGATTCCTGCTGGAAAGCCGGATCAGATCCATGATCTCCTCCGAATTTTTCCGGTCCAGATTTCCCGTGGGCTCGTCCGCGAGCAGAATGGCGGGACGGAAGATCAGCGCCCGCGCGATCGCGGCCCGCTGCTGCTGCCCTCCGGAAAGCTGTCCCGGAAGCGCCTCCAGCCTGTCCGTTATCCCCAGGATGCCGGCGATCTGCTCCAGGTAATCCACATTTGGCTTCCGTTTATCCAGAAGCAGCGGCAGCAATATGTTTTTCCGGATGGTCAGCGTGGGGATCAGATTATAAAACTGATACACCAGCCCCACCTTCCTGCGCCGGAAAACGGCCGCCTTCGCGGCGTTCAGCGTGGAAAGATCCGTTCCGTCCACCACCACCCTCCCGGAGGTCGGCCTGTCCACCGTTCCCAGAATGTGCAGCAGCGTGGATTTTCCCGACCCGGAGGCCCCCATGACCGCCACAAATTCTCCCTTTTCCACAGACAGGTCAATGCCGTTCAGCGCAGTCACCTCTCCTGCTCCCGAACCATATCGTTTCGTCAGCTTCTCACATCTCAGAATCTCCAAGGCCGTCTCCTTTCTCCTTCCGGCGGCTTCTGCCGCCCGTGCTGTTTTTATCCTATCAGAGAAAAGTGACTGGACAGTGACCGGCCTGCTTTTCCCGGCTGTTAATCCATCCCATACACCCGAACCTCAAAGCACGCGCCGCTGACGCTTCCTCCATCTCCTAAAAGATTGTATGCCGTAAGCGTCCCGTTCTGCCGTTCAAAAACCGCCCGGGAAAGGGCGAGGCCGATTCCGGTGCTTCCCTCCGCCGCGTTTTTTCCCCGGTAGAAGCGTTCAAACAGATGGGGAATGTCCTCCTTTTCAAAGCCTTCCCCCTCATCCCGGATCAGGATCCTCACATACAGGGGATTTTCCGAATAATCGCAGTGAATGCTGCCGCCCGCCGGAGAATGCTCCAGGCAGTTCTTCATCAGATTCATAAGCGCCTCCATGGTCCATTCCAGATCTCCCGGAAAGCAGACGCGTCCGCGGTCCGAGATCTCCACGGAAACGTGCCTTTCTCTCAGCAGATCCTCCAGATTCTCCGCGGCCAGATTCAGCGCCGTGAAAACGTCCACCTCCTCCCGCTTCAGAAAAAGCGTGCCGGAATCGATCCGGGACAGAGAAAGCAGCGCTTCCTCCAGACGGGTCAGGCGCTCCAGCTGCTTTCTCACCGGCTCCGCATAGGGATTCGGCGCCTTCGTCTCCATCAGCTGCAGAGACAGAAGGGCCGCGGTCAGAGGCGTTTTCAGCTGATGGGCAATGTTGGCAAGATTGTCCGCAAAATTTTTCCTCGCCCGCACCGCCTCGTCCCTGGCCGCATACAGGCCGGTAACCGTCTTATAGATCTCGTCCCGCAGGCAGGAAAAACCGTCCTCCTCCTGCAGCAGGGTTCCCGGCGCTCCCCGGTTGACCTGCTCCAGATAATCCGTCAGCCCGTCGATCCTGTTTTTTTCCTTCCGTCCATATCTCTGAAGCAGGAAAAAAACAGCCGCCGAAGCGGCAAGCGCAAGACCGATGGAACATGCCGTCAGCCCTCCCGCTCCCCTTTCCCCCGTTCCCGGAGCCCCAAACGCCGGAAAGGCCGGAGCAAAATCCGCCGCCTCATATCCATAGCGGACAAGGAAATCTCTCCGGCCGTCTTCTCCTTCCGATCCGCCGTAGATTTCCATCCCCCTTTGATACTCCTGCAGAGCGGAAAGCACCTCCCCTTCCAGCTGCGGATTCTGCTCCAGAAAAATGCCGCAGAAAGCGGACAGCCGGGAGAATACGGCGTTCTGATACGCGTTTCGCCACAAAAGAAGAAGGGCTGCCATTCCCGCCAGGCAGATCAGGGCGGGCAGAAGGGAAACGCTGCGCTTTTTTTCCATCATGCTCTAATCCTCCATACGATATCCGAAGCTGCGGACGGTTTTCAGACAGGCGGGATGATGAAGCTTCTCCCGCAGACGCTTCATGGCCACGGTCAGGGTGTTGTCGTTCACAAAATTCCCCTCGCTGTCCCAGACCTGCTCCAGGAGCAGCGCTCTGGTCACTGTCCTGCCCTGATTTTCCATCAGGATCCGGAGAAGCTCATACTCCGGACGGCTCAGGACGATCTCCTCCTCCCCGATGAAGGCTGTCTTTTTCCCCGTATCCAGCAGGATCTCCCCGCACCGAAGCCGCTCCCTATCCCCTTCCGCACCGGCCCTCCTGCCCGCGCGGCGCAGAAGCGCCCGGATCCGGGAAGCGAGGATCTCTAGGTCAAAGGGCTTTGTCACATAATCATCCGCCCCGGTTTCAAAACCGGAGATCACATCCGCAGCGTCATTCCGGACGGTCAGAAAGATGACCGGCAGGCTTTCCCACCTCCGGCGGATCCACCGGCACAGCCCGTCCCCGTTCTCATCCGGCAGGTTCCAGTCCACCAGGATGAGATCCGGCGTTTCGGAAAGGAGAGCCTGCCTTGTCCGGGCCGCCGTTGGAAAAATATCCACTTCATAATCCTGCTGCAGCAGGTATTCCTGTACCGAACGGGCGATGGCGGCATCGTCCTCGGCGTAGAAGATTTTTTTCATACGCTCCTCCCTGAAAGCATATTTTCCTGCTCCTCGCTGCATTTCTTCAGCCTCAGCAGAGCGCAGGTGCCGGATCCGGGCGTTGACCGGTATCGAAGCCCGTACGCTTCCCCATAATACAGCTGAATCCTCTTATGGACATTTTTTACGCCGTATCCCCTGCTGTCCGTGGTGAGGATCTGGCGGCAATCCTCCTCCGACATGCCGCAGCCGTTGTCGATGACCTGAAAGAGGATATCGTCCCCGTCCAGCCGGCAGGTAACGGTCAGCATTCCCTTGCCGGGAGCCCTTCTGTGATCCAGCCCGTGAAGGATCGCGTTTTCTGCCAGGGGCTGAATGATCAGGTTCAGGACAGAAAAGGGTAATGCTCTTTCGTCGATGTCATAGGTTACGTCAAAGGAATAGGAATGCATGATCTGCTGGATCGACACGTAGGCTCTGGTGTTTTCCAGCTCATCCCTGATGGTCGTCATGTTTTTTCCTTTATTGAGCATCGTACGGTAAAAGGTGGAAAGCAGCTGGGACAGCTGGCTGATCCCGGACTGTCCTGCCATGATGGCCTGCACGTTGATGAGGGACAGGGAATTATAGAGAAAATGGGGATTGATCTGCGCCTGCAGGATCCGAAGCTCATATTTCTGCTGTCTGATCTGTGCCAGCAGCACTTCATTGATCATATGATCCAGCTGCTTCACCATGTCCCCAAAAGCGTTCTGAAGGCGTCCCACCTCATCCTTTCTCGGCGTGCTCTCTGAAATGATCTCATAACGTCCCTGCTCCACCAGCTGGATATTTTCCGAAAGCCTTTCCAGCGGCTGGGAAACGATGCGGGAAAGAAAGCCCGCGGCAAGAAAGGACGCCGAAATACACATGACGGCCAGAAACAGAGCGGTGATCTGAAAGTGTCGGAAGGTTTTCAGCACCTCGTCCGAAGGGCGGTAGAGCCATGCCGTCCATGTACCTTCATTGAGCGGACAGTGTGCGTCGATGTAAAGGGAAGGGATGCCGCCGTTTTCAAGCTCCTGCACCGTAAGGGCCGGATAGAAGGGATCCTCCGGAAAGGAGGAGGTTTCATAAACCGTTTCCCCATTCTCATCCGTCAGCAGAAAACGATAGTTTCCCTGAACCAGCTTCTGCGAGGAGGCAGACAGACTGTCCATATCGATGGAAAGGCAGACCACGGAAACCGGCGCATCATAACGATAATACATCTGACCTGTCAGATACAGGGTACTGCCGTCGTCAGATACCTGATAAAAGGGAAGGGTCGTCTGCAGAGCCCTGTCATACCACGGCATATCCCGGGCGGAATCCAGAGGCATAACGCTGTTTCCGTGAGGATTCAGCTTTGCGTCCGTATAGATGGTAACGGTATCGATATCCGTATTCAGCGACCGCACCGCAAGGAACAGGGAATCGATATTATACTTGTAAAACATATACAGATCATAATTGGTCTCATAGGTTTTTACCAGAGCCGTTTTGACAGTCTCATTCCACAAGACCATATTCAGGGCGTCCATATAGGCATTCAGACGATAATCGATGGAAGCGGCCGTCTGCTGAAGCGTTTCATTCAGATTATTTTCTTCCCTGCGGACCATCTGGCTGCTGATCTGCCCATAGCTCACCGTTCCGAAAAGCAGCATGGGAACCAGACTGATCAGCGTACAGATCGTCCCGATCTTTTTGCGGAAGGACAGATTGTTAAAAAACAGAAGAAACTTTTTTTTCATGATGTTTCCGACGTCTCCTTTTTCTCCGGCATGCCCGCCTTCGCACGGTAGCCGCTGGGCGTGATCCCGTAAACCTCCTGAAAGGTTTTTATAAAATAGGACGCTGTTGGATAGCCGACCGCCCTGCTGATATCAACGATCTTCATGTTGCTGCCGACCAGCAGCTCCTGCGCCTTTTTCATCCGGAAGTTTTTGATATATTTATGCAGGGAGCAGCCGGTGACCTTGGTGAACATATTGCTGAGATAATTGGGGCTGAGATAAACCTGCTCCGCCAGCAGATTCAGCGTCAGCTCCTCCCCGTAATGCTCGGCAATGTACTGTCTGACCAGATGTACACAATAGCCTGCCCCGTCGATCTCCTGATGAAGGTCTGCAGTCAGCTGCTCCAGATACCTCAGAAGGATCTCCCTGATATCCGAAAAATGGCGCAGGACATAGATCTCTTCCGCCGCCGCCTCAAAATCAGCCTCTGTCGCGGAAGGAATGGCTTTCATCAGAAGCTGCAGCAGCGAAATGGCAATATGCCGCGTATATACCGGGGAATGCGCGGTGGAATCCGAACATTTCACGAGCAGCTGATCCACCAGGCCGGCAAGCTGATCCGGACGTTTGAGTGAGATCGCCAGGGAAATGTTCTCCAGCAGGATCTGATCCGACTGCGCCGTCGTCTCCGCCGCTTCCTCCGGGCGCTTCGGACGGTCATAAAAGCTGTCCTGATAATAGGACATGGACTTCGCAAAATCAATTGTTCTGGAATCCAGCCGTGTCAGGATCCCCGTGATGATCTGTCGGAAATCCTCCTCATTGACCGGCTTCAGAATATAATTCACCGCCCTCAGGATCAGCGCGTTCTGTACATATTCAAAATCGTCGAATCCGCTGAAAAACAGGATCTCAATATCCGGGATCAGCTTCTTTGCTTCCGAAGCCAGCTCAATTCCATTGCGAAAGGGCATCTGCACATCCGTCAGGAGAATGTCCGCCTTTTCCCTGCGGATGAAAAGAAGCGCCTCTTCCCCGTTGGACGCTTCCAGGATCTGAAATCTCCCGGGAAAATCCCGGGTCAGCAGATAACGGATCAGATCCCGCTCCATTTTTTCATCGTCTGCAATGAGAATCTTATACATCGCTTTTTCCTCTGTCGTATTTTATGAAAAAATTATAGCATTCTCAAAAAACATCAACAACATGTATGAAAGAAAACCTGTAGAATCTTCTACAAAGCTGAAATATGTTGCATTTACAGTTTTTCTCCGCCGTGTCTATAATAAATATGCAAAGCAGAGGAACAACAGCCATGGCAGAACAGGTTCAGGATCAGTCTCACCGGTGTGAAAAAAACGCAGGGAGGATATCGGAATGAAAAAAGGAAACAGGAAAAAAATAACGGCAGTCTCACTGGCTGTAACGGCGGCCCTCCTTCTCGGGGCGTGCGGAAGCAGCCAAGATACGGAAAAGGATGCCGCAGCGGACAGCGGGGAAAGAGGAACGGTGACGATCACCATGGGACGCCAGACCTCCTCCAATCCCAAATTTCCGGAGGGGGATTCCTACGAGGACAACGCCTATATCCGCATGGTGGAGCAGGAGCTGAACGTTGACATCACAGATGCGTTTGAAGCTCCCTCCGGCGACGATTACAACCGCCAGGTATCTCTGGCTCTTTCCGCCGGAAGCCTCCCGGACATTATGAAGGTGGCGACGAAGGATGAGCTGACGGAGCTTTATGAGAATGAGCTGATCGCCGATCTGACTGAGGTATACGACGCCTATGCCAGCGACTATATCAAGAGCCTCTACGACTCCTTTGACGGAAGGGCGCTGGAGGATGTCACCTATGACGGAAAGATGATGGCGATTCCCGCCACAAGCTCCGACGCGGGCCCCGGAATGTGCTGGATCAGAAGCGACTGGGCCGATGAACTTGGAATCACCGTGGATGCGGACGGAGACCGCTGCCTGACCCTGGATGAGGTAAAGGAGCTGGCAAAACAGTTTATGGAAGCCAATCCGGAAAACGCGGAAAACCCGGTGGGAATCGCGTTTGATGTCGGCCTGACTTCGACCACCTCCGACACCGCCTATATGATAAACAGCATCGCCTACTCCGTGGGCGCCTATCCCCGCCACTGGTATCAGAACGACGCCGGGGAATTGATCTACGGCTCCACGACGGAAGAGATGAAGGAAGCGCTTTCCATCGTAAGAGAATGGTATCAGGAGGGTATCGTCGATCCTCAGCTCGGCACCAGGACATGGGATGATATTACAGCTCTTATGACAAACGGACAGTGCGGCATTACCTTCGGCTCCTGGCATATTCCGGACTGGATCCTGAACAACACGTACATGATGAACAGCAACGCGGTGTTTGAGCCCTATGCGGTGATCGACGCGAATGGCAAAGTCAACTGCACCCATTATAAGGCGACCGGCGAATATGTCGTCGTGAGCGCGGAGTTTGAGCATCCTGAGATCGCCATTCAGATCCTGAATCTGATCTATGACGATATGGTAAATTCCGCAGAGCTTCTGGAAAAATATCCGGAGGTGGACGCCTACCTGAAGGAAGGTGTTGACGGAACCGCCCGCCCCTATAATATCGAAGTGAAATCCAATACCTACCTGCTGGATGAATACGCACAGCTGAAGGCGGCTCTGGACGGAACGGGAACAAGGGATGAGATCAGTACCGCGGAGGAACGCTCCAACTACGATGCCATCACGGCATATCAGGAAGGAAACGGAGACGTAACAGGCTGGTGCAAGATCCATTCCCGCTGCAAGGGCGTAGACCTGCTCACATACCTCAACGACAGCGATCTGTATCACTGGCTTTCCCCCATCTACCCGGAAACGACCGCTACCATGGCCACCAACTGGGCAAACCTGCAGACGCTGGAAGAAGAATCCTTTATTAAGATCATCACCGGAACCGATGATCTGGACGAAAGCTTCAACGCCTTTGTTTCCGGCTGGAAGAGCCAGGGCGGAGATACGATCACCGCAGAGATCCAGGAACAGATTCAGGAATAAATTTCGGAAAGGAGCCTGGCGGCAGAAGAGAAACCGCGAATGCGATTTCTCTTCGCCGCTCGCGGCAAAGCTTTGATCCGCTGCGCTCCGGAATGGAGATTTTTATGAAAAACAGAACGAAACAGCCTGCTCATCTGAAAACAAAGCCGGCGAGATCGGGCAGCCGGCATTCCCTGTATTACCATGCCATGGTTCTCCCGGGAATGGTCTTTCTGATCCTTTTCGGTTATCTTCCCATGCTGGGACTTGTGATGGCATTTCAGGATTTTGTTCCGGCAAAGGGATTTTTCCGCTCTGAATTTGTCGGACTGAAGCATTTTGAATATATGATTTCCCTTCCGGATATCGGAAGAGTGATCCGCAATACGCTGATCATCGCCCTGGGAAAGATCTTCCTCGGCATGCTGCTTGCCATCGTCTTTTCCATCCTTCTGAATGAGATCCGCCAGAGGACTCTGAAAAAGAGCATTCAGACCATCGTCTACCTGCCCCACTTTCTGTCCTGGGTGGTACTCGCCGCAGTCGTTACCAATCTGTTCAATCTGGACGGTCTGGTAAATCAGCTGCTGGGAGTTATCGGAATCGACAAGATCAACTTTCTCGGAAGCAACCAGGTTTTCCGGAAGCTGATCATCGGAACGGATGTCTGGAAGGAATTCGGCTATAATTCCGTGGTATACCTGGCCGCGATCACCGGGATCGACGCCGGACTGCATGAGGCTGCCGCGATCGACGGCGCATCCTGGTGGAAGCGGGTCTGGCATATTACCATTCCCGGCATGCTGCCGATCATCCTGCTCATGACGGCAATGAACCTTACCTCCGTATTGAGCGCGGGATTTGATCAGATCTACAACCTCTATTCTCCCATGGTATATGAAGTGGGAGACGTACTCGATACCTATATCTACCGGATCGGCCTTGTGGGAAGGCAGTACAGCTTCGGCGCGGCGGTAGGCCTCTGCCGTTCGGCTGTCGCACTGATCCTTCTGGTCGGCGCAAACAGGATCACGGACAGGCTCACCGGTCAGCGGATCTATTAAAAAGGGGAGGGACAGAAAATGCTGGATACAAAAAGCACAGGTTCAAAAATCAGGAATACCGTCATTCATTGCATCACGATCCTCCTGGGACTTCTCTGTCTGTTTCCGATGCTGAACATCCTGGCGATCTCCTTCAGCGGAAGCGCCGCGGTATCCGCCAACCGGGTGGGACTTCTTCCGGTCGATTTTACCCTCTCCGCCTATCGGAGGATCCTGGAAGACGGTCAGTTCTGGCGTTCCTTCGGGATTTCCGCAATCCGGGTGATCCTTTCGCTGATCCTGAATCTGATCCTCTCCGTTCCGATGGCCTATGCCATGACCAGGACCAAGCGGGAATTCCGGGCAAGAAATATCTACATGAACCTTCTGATCTTTGCCATGCTGTTTAACGGAGGCATGATCCCCACCTTTATCGTGGTAAAAAATTTTCATCTTCTCAACACCATCTGGTCCCTGATCCTTCCGGGCGCGGTCCCCATCTTCAGCGTCATCCTGCTGATGAACTTCTTCCGGGGCGTTCCCAAGGCCCTGGAGGAAGCGGCGATCATTGACGGCGCCAACCAGCTTCAGGTCCTTCTGAGGATCATGGTGCCCTGCGCCAAGCCGTCCATAGCAACCGTCTCCCTGTTCAGCATCGTGGGGAGCTGGAACGATTTCTTCAGCGGCCTGATCTATATGCAGAAGGTAGAACAGTATCCGATCATGACGTACATTCAATCCCTGAGCATCAACCTGCAGGAGCTGGTTCAGAACTCTGCCGGAAGCTCCGCCCTGGAAAACGCCGCCGAGCTGTCAAACAGAAATCTGAACGCGGCGAAGATCATCGTAGCGGTCATCCCGCTCCTCATGATCTATCCCTTCCTCCAGAGATATCTGATCAGCGGTATCGTCATGGGATCGGTGAAGGAATAAACGAAGATAAACGGAAAGGAAACGGAAAAAATATGGAAAATCTGGAAAAAAAATGGTGGAAAGAAGCGGTCGTATATCAGATCTATCCCAGAAGCTTCATGGACAGCGACGGAGATGGAATCGGCGACCTCAACGGGATCCTGTCAAAGCTGGATTACCTGAAGGAGCTCGGCGTGGATGTGGTCTGGCTTTCCCCGGTATATCAGTCCCCGAATGACGACAACGGATATGATATCAGCGATTATCAGGCCATCATGCAGGAATTCGGAACCATGGAAGACTTTGACCGGATGCTGAAGGGAATGCATGAACGCGGAATCCGCCTGGTGATGGATCTGGTAGTCAATCATACCTCTGACGAACATCCCTGGTTCATTGAAAGCAGAAGCTCAAAGGACAATCCCTACAGGGACTATTATTTCTGGAGAGAAGGTAAAAACGGAAAAGAGCCGAATAACTGGGGAAGCTGCTTTTCCGGCTCCGCATGGGAATACGATAAGACCACGGACATGTACTACCTGCATCTTTTTTCCAAAAAACAGCCCGACCTGAACTGGGATAATCCTGCGGTACGCAGGGATATCTTCTCCATGATGAACTGGTGGTGTGAAAAGGGCATCGACGGCTTCCGTATGGATGTGATCAGCATGATCTCCAAGGAGCCCGGACTTCCGGACGGCAAACTCTATCCCGGAGCCTCCTATGCCTTTTCCGGATGCGTGAACGGCCCCCATATACACGAATACCTTCAGGAAATGAACCGGGAAGTACTGTCCCGCTATGATCTGATGACAGTAGGGGAGTGTTCCGGCGTCACCATTGAAGAAGCCAAAAAGTACGCCAGGGCGGATGGAAAGGAACTGAACATGGTATTCCAGTTTGAGCATATGGGACTGGACGACGGAAAATACGGAAAATGGACGGACCGCCGCACAGATCTCCAGAGCTTCCGTCAGATCATGAGCAAATGGCAGACCGAACTGGAGGGCCTGGCCTGGAACAGCCTGTTTCTGGGAAATCATGACCAGCCCCGCAGCGTATCCCGCTTTGGAAACGACGCCCCGGCCTTTCGTGAAGCATGCGCCAAGATGCTGGCGACCTGCCTTCACATGATGCAGGGAACGCCCTATGTATATCAGGGCGAAGAGCTTGGCATGACCAACTGCCCCTTTGATTCCCTCGACGAGATCCGGGATATCGAAAGCATCAACGCGTTTCACGAGCTCACCTCCTCCGGAGCGATTTCTCCGGAAGATATGATGCGCTTTATCGGCCTGCGCGGAAGGGACAACGCCCGGACACCCATGCAGTGGGACGACAGCAAAAACGCAGGCTTTACCTCCGGAACTCCCTGGATCAAAGTCAATCCCAATTATAAGGAGATCAATGCCGCCGCAGAAAGAAAGGATCCGGATTCCGTTTTCTGCTATTATCAGAAGCTGATCGCCCTGAGAAAGCGGGAAGCGGTGATGGTATACGGCTCCTATGAGCTGCAGGAGCCGGACAGCGAAAGCCTGTATGTCTATACCAGGACCCTGGAACCGGACAGACTTCTGGTGATCTGCAGTTTTTCGGAAACGGAAACCGACTACGAAATCCCTGCAGAATTTTCAGGAGCGGAAATTCTGATCGGAAACGGGAAAAGGACATCGGCGGCGGGCCTCATCCGGCTTCAGCCCTATGAAGCCCTGGTGCTGAAACGGAAAATGAACTGATACGCCCGACTGCTGCACTGTTGAAGGCTTACAGCCTTGAAGATTTCAGATCGGATAGGGGAAGGTACTTCCCCTATCCGGATAAATGCTTTGAAAGTATTGATAAAAGACGATTCAGCTTATCCCTGTCCCCACGCTCGTATTGAGCCAGCGCCGGATACAGATATACAAATACAGGATATAAAGATGCCATATGGTAACATTCTTCAAAGTCATTTCTGTGGATCGCGACTTTTCGGCGCTGTAATTCGTTCAAATACAGCAAGGCTTCCTCTTGCGTAAAATAATCGACCAAATCAATATAAAATGGAGCCAACCGACTGAAGCCCCAGTCAATGATCATGGGTCGTCCCTGAAAACAGCGCACATGGTCGCCAACCATATCCTGTAAGTCCCCATGGGTAACCGTGACACTTGTCCCATCCCGGTACAGGTCGGCCATATCTGTCGCAAACCACTCTGCGGTTTTCCGAAGTTTCGGCAATACCCTGGAATATTGACCGGCAAAATGATTGTCCGACGCGCATTTCTTTTCAAAATGGTCCACAGAAATTTTCGTTGTGATATGTTTCCAATACGCTTCATCTGCAGGAAGCAAGCGCGAATTTTTATCAGCAGCCCCCAAATTATCGGTATGAATATCTGCAAGTGCTGCAGCCACTTGCCTTTTCCATACAGAGACGCTGCATGGGATCTTTTCACACGTCCGAATATCCTGCATGATAAACCATGCGGTTTGAGAAGTGTCCTGCAAATCGGAATAAGCGAAGGGAGAATGTCCTCTTTTTTGTTCCGTAAGGATCCGCATAACGATCCTCTCGGATAAATCCGCATATTTGCAAATATAACTGTTCGATTTTCCGTCTGAAAATGTGCAGTGCAGGCAATCCCTTCCTGTGAATCGTCCAAATTGTCACGATTCCTCCAAAAAAGTTTGTCATACCCTGATATATTTACATCCTCTTCCCTGACCAATCTTCCTGATACTGCCGCTTTTTATCATAGCCCCAAGCACGGCCTCTACCGTAGTAGGGCTGACATCAGGCAGAATCCGACAGATTTCCATCTTGGATATGGGTGTGAGACTGTTCAACACTGTGGCTTCCACACGAGCCTTTTTGGTTATTTTTTTCCCATGTACAACAGCAAATCTTCTGTCCAGTTCCTTATAGCACATATACAAAGTGGAGAGGAAATTTTCAATAAATGGAAAATAGCTGTTTTCATTTTTTTCCCAGCCTTCAGAAGACTGCCGCAGAGCTTCATAATAATAAGCTTTATAGTTACTGATCTGTTCCTCAAAGGAGACATATTTTCCGGCATCATAGCCGTTTTTATAAAGAAGAAGCAGAGAGAGCAGGCGTGACATGCGGCCATTTCCATCCCGAAAAGGATGGATACAGAGGAAGTCCAGAATCACACAGGGGATAAGCAGCAGTTGATTGATGTTTGCATTGTTTCTGGCCGCCAGATATGCCAGCTCCAGCTGTTCCATCGCTTCCGGGGTTTCTGACGCCGGCACAGGACGAAATCGAACACGCTGCCGTCCATTTGTATCTACCTCCAGAATCACATTGTCATCAGCTTTATACTGACCGCCATATTCATATCCTGCAATGGACATCAACATTTCATGGAGCCGCAGAATGTCACTTTGCCTGAAATCCATATATTCATATCCCATATGAATGGCATTCAGCGCATCCCTGTATCCGGCGATTTCAGCCTCGTTATGATTTAAGGGAGCGCTGTTTTGATTTACGATAGCATTGATACGCTCATCGCTGGCAACGATTCCCTCGATGGCATTCGAACTTTTAACGGACTGTACTTTGGCAATAGATTCCAGCTCGGTAAAAATTCCTGCATATTCGTCTTTGCGAACTCCTGCCATTGTTTTCAGGGAAACGATACCGGAAGTCAGGTTCACCAGACTGGCAGGAAGCAGACCATTATTTAAAAAAGAATAATCGAATACTCTCATTCTATATCCCCCTTTCTGCATATAATATTATCATTTTATATGCAGTTATTCAAATACTATAACCAATTTTCTGCATATAAATTTTTAAAAAATATGCAGTTACTGACAAAATTTTGCGGCAGAAGGATGGGATGGCTTTGCTTTCCTTCTGTCCGTTGAAAACGGAAAGTGCCGTATTCACGAAGGATGCCGT
>DXDD01000173.1 GCA_019115665.1 Candidatus Eisenbergiella pullistercoris
ACTGTTCAGCCAGGTCTGCGCATTTACTGCGCAGACCGTACAAAAACGTACAGGAAGGAAGCATCCGGCCCATCGCGAAGCGATTGGAATGGCCGGATGCCGTTACTGTTCTGCCGAAGGCTGAACAGTAACCTTTTCAGGCTTCCCGAACTGATGCCGGCATGAAAAAGCGGCCTGCTGCGGGCAATGATCCGGTTTTCCTGATTCCGACCGTAGAAAAACCCTTCTCACTACGGGTAAATATCCGTTTCCCCCGATTTCTGCCGTACAAAGCCACCAAAATCTACGGTACAAAAACCGAAATTCCCTGTTTTGGCCGTAGTGAGATCCCGATCTGTGCAGGTCAGGACAGAGGCAGCGGTCTGGTAGCCTCCTTCAGCCATGCCCTCTCTTCTTCGTCCAGAAGGGGCGCGATCTTTTCATACACCTTCGCGTGGTAGTCGTTGAGCCATGCGATCTCCCGCGGCTCCATGTACGCAGGATCAATAGCGTCCAGATCGATGGGCGCCCAGGTGAGCGTGTCAAAATACATGAACTGGCCGTCGCCGTTTCTGACGCCGTTTCTTGCCACCATCACATTTTCCGTGCGGATGCCGTGGCTGCCCTCGATATAGATGCCGGGCTCGTTGGTCACATCCATGCCGGCCTCAATGACCGCCTCGCTCTGTCCTTCCGTGAAGCGCCAGCGGATGCCCTGCGGTCCCTCGTGTACGTTCAGAATATAGCCCACGCCGTGGCCGGTTCCGCATTTGTAATCGATGTTCCGGTTCCACATGGGCTGTCTGGCCAGGATATCCAGATTTCTTCCTGTGCAGCCGTACAGGAACCTGGCGTTGGTAAGCGCCAGCATGCCCACCGCCACAGCCGTGAAATGCTCTTTGATCTCATCGGAAACGGGCCCCAGCACGATGGTCCTGGTCACGTCCGTGGTCCCGCCCACATACTGTCCGCCGGAATCCACCAGCAGCATTCCTTCGGGACGAAGCTCCTTGCAGGTCTCCGGCTCTGCCTCGTAATGCATCATGGCTGCGTTTTCCTGATAGCCGCTGATGGTAGGGAAGGAAAGGTCCAGATAGCCGTCGATCTGACTTCTCAGCCCGTCCAGGTACTGGGCCGCCGTCACCTCGGTGATCTTCCTCTTTCCCACATTTTTCTTCAGCCAGTAAATAAATTTGCATACGGCGGCGCTGTCCTTCCGGTATACCTCTTCCATGTGGGAAAGCTCCACCTCATTCTTAATGGCCTTCATCAGCTCGGTGGGATTCTTTCCCTCCACCGTTTCTCCCTTCTCCTGCAGCGCACAGGAAAGGGCATAGCTGGTGTTCGCGACGTCAAACAGCACCGTTTCCTTCTCTTTTCTCTCCTTCAGGAAGGAAACGACCTGACCGTAGGGAAGAAGCGTCACCCCGTATTTTGACGCGTGATCCTTCAGCTCCTGCGTCACTTCTCCCTCCTGGATGAAAAGGAAGCAGTCGTCCTTTGTCAGATAGGCATAGGAAAGCGCCACCGGATTGCATTCCACATCCGCGCCGCGGATATTGAGAAGCCACATCAGATCGTCCAGCTTGCTCAGCAGAAAAGCGTCCGCTCCGGCCTCTTTCATTTTCTGCCTCACGTCGGCAAGCTTTTCTCCCGCGGTCTTTCCGCAGATCGCCTCGTCCAGCACCGTAACCGGATGGCAGGGCAGCGCCGGTCTGTCGGTCCAGCCCGCGTCCCCCAGATCCCGGTCATAGGCAAACCGGATGTTTTTTCCCGCAAGCGCCTTTTCCAGCCTGCGTCCAAGGGCGGTATCCACCACCCGGCCGTCAAAGCCAAGCGTCTGGCCCTCCTTCATATTCTGCTTCAGATATTCCTGGATGGTGGGAACTCCCTCGTCCAGCATGCGGAACAGCCGGATCCCCGTTCCGGCAAGCTCCTTTTCCGCCTGGATAAAATACCGGCCGTCCGTCCACAGCCCGGCCTCCTCCTCACACACCACCAGCGTTCCGTTGGAGCCGGTAAAGCCGGAAAGATACTCTCTCATCTTAAAATACCGGTCCACATATTCGGAATTATGAAAATCCGCCGTGGGAACCATGTAATAATCCACTCCGGCTTTTTTCATTTCCTCTCTCAGCGCCGCAACGCGCTCCTGAATCCTCTGATTCATTTTCTTATGTCTCCTTTTTCTATTCTCTATCCCGCAGGACCTCCACGGCGCAGGACTTTTCTATTTTTCGTCCCGCAGAACCTCCACGGCGCAGGACGCGCCCACGCGGTCGCAGCCCTCCGAAAGGAAGGCCTCCAGCGCCTGTCTGGTGCGGATCCCTCCCGCGGCCTTGATCTTCACATCAGGCCCGATGTGCTTCCGGAACAGCCGCACATCCTCGATAGTGGCTCCTGCCGTCCCGAAGCCCGTGGAGGTCTTGATATAGTCCGCGCCGGCCTTCGTCACCGCCTCGCAGGCCGCGATCTTTTCCTCCTCCGTCAGATAACAGGTCTCCGCGATCACCTTGAGGACACGCTTCCCGCAGACCTCCTTCACCGCGCGGATCTCCGCTTCCACTTCCGCAAACCGGTGATTTTTCACATCCGTGACGTTCACCACCATGTCGATCTCATCCGCGCCGTCCCAAACCGCCTGCCTGGCCTCCTCCACTTTGGCCGCCGTCACGCTGTAGCCCAGCGGAAAGCCGATCACCGTGCAGACCGTCAGATCCTCATACCGTTCCTTCACCCGCTTCACATAACAGGGCGGGATGCAGACGGAAGCCGTATGATACCGGACCGCCTCCTCACAGAGCTTTTCCATGCTCTCCCAGGATGCGTCCGGCTTTAACAGCGTATGATCCACCCTGCTCAAAATCTCCTCGCTTCTCATCGTCAAAAACACCTTTCCCGGCTCATACAATCTGCCGTTTCCGACCTATTATTGTAATACAATGCGCACAAAAAAGCTATCCCAAATCATGAACAAAATGTTAAAGGTTTCTAAAATATTCTATTTCTCGCTTGTAAGCGGCCTTCATCCATGCTATTATTTTAGGTATCTACTTTTCTTTTTTAACGTGTCAAAATATCAGACGGCGGATAAAAAGAAACGCAGACAAAATAGGAAAATGGAAAGGTGGTCGATACTATGGATGAACACAACAGCTATTCTGACATCACCCCCGAGATCATCCGTCTGGCGAAGATGAGCGAGGAGGCCGGCGTCATTGATACCGAGCTTTTTACCAAATACGACGTCAAACGGGGATTGAGAGATCTAAACGGCAAGGGCGTTCTCGCCGGACTGACCAACATCTCAGATGTACGGGCCACGAAAATGGTGGACGGGAAGTCGGTTCCCTGCGACGGGCGGCTTTTTTACCGGGGCTACGAAGTGAACGATCTGGTAGCCGGTTTCCATAAGGACGGCCGGTTCGGTTACGAAGAGGTTACATATCTCCTCCTGTTCAACAAGCTTCCCAATAAGGAAGAACTCGCGGAATTTGAAAAACTTCTCATCTACTACAGAAGCCTTCCCACCAGCTTCGTCCGCGACATTATCATGAAAGCCCCCAGCAAGGATATGATGAATACACTGGCAAGAAGCATCCTGACGCTCTACTCCTATGACGACAGGGCCGACGATGTTTCCCTTCCCAATGTGCTGCGTCAGTGCCTGCAGCTCATCAGTCTCTGTCCGATGCTGACCATTTACGGCTATCAGGCCTACAGCCATTACCACGACGGCAACAGTCTTTTCATCCACCAGCCGCTCGCGGAAGGCTCCATGGCGGAAAATATCCTCCATATCCTTCGTCCTGACAGCAAGTTTACGCCTCTGGAGGCGCGGATCCTGGATATCTGCATGATCCTCCACATGGAGCACGGCGGCGGAAACAATTCCTCCTTCACCACCCATGTGGTCACCTCCTCCCTGACGGATACCTATTCCGTCATGGCCGCGGCCATCGGTTCCCTGAAGGGCCCCCGCCACGGCGGCGCGAACATCAAGGTGATCCAGATGTTTGAGGATATGAAGGCGGAGGTAAAGGACTGGGCGGACGAGGACGAGGTCGCTCATTATCTGGACCGCCTCCTGAACCGGGAGGCCTTCGACCATGCGGGCCTGATCTACGGCGTGGGCCACGCGGTCTATTCCAAGTCCGATCCGAGAGCCATCGTTTTAAAATCCTTTGTGGAAAAGCTCTCCGTGGAAAAAGGGCTGCATAAGGAGTTCGAGCTGTATAATCTGGTAGAAAAGCTGGCTCCTAAGGTCATTGCCGGCGAGCGTCAGATGTACAAGGGCGTCAGCGTCAACGTGGACTTCTACTCCGGCTTTGTATACAAGATGCTGGGGCTTCCCACCGAGCTGTTCACCCCCATCTTCGCCATCGCCCGTATGGTCGGCTGGAGCGCTCACCGTATGGAAGAGCTTGCCAACAACGGAAAGATCATCCGCCCCGCCTACAAGACCATCTGCGAAGACAGGGACTACGTTCCGCTGTCTGACCGCTGAGACGGCCGGGCTTCCGCACAAAACAAAGAAAAGCGCACAAAAAGAGACGAAAGGTTGTCTGAACATTTTTCAGAAGCCTTCCGCCTCTTTTTTCTGTTTTTTCCGGCGCTTTACAGGCCGAACAGCGCCAGCAGTCTCTGCCAGAAGCTCATCGGTTCCTCCGCCGCCGGGATATTCGTTTCCTCAGGAACCCGGATTCCCTCCGTGCGCATCGCGAACTGAACCAGCTCCACGTTGGTGTTTTTATCAGACACGAAGGAAACCGGCGTGAAGCCGCTTCCGGACAGGTCGCCGATCACCTCGTCCACCTCGGCGTCGATCTGGCCGTCGATGTCCCCGGCTTCGTCCTTAAACTCATCCGTTCCTTCCTTCAGGTCGGAAACGCCGTCTGCAAGATCCTTCGTTCCATCTGCAAGCTCTCCGCTTCCATCCGCAAGCTGGGAGGAGCCGTCCCGCAGCGCGTCCGAAGCGTCGTTCAGCACATCCATGCCGTCCGCGAGCTCAGATACGCCGTCCGCAAGCTCCTGCGTGCCGTCCGCGAACTCATATCCTCCGTCCGCAAGCTCATAGGCTCCATCGGCAAGCTGGCCGGTCCCATCCACCAGCTGGCTGGTTCCGTCCGCAAGCTGCGCAATACCGTCCGCCAGAGCGGAGGTTCCGCTCTCCAGCTGCCCGATCCCCGCATCCAGGGCCGCCGCCCCTTCCTTCAGCTGCGCAAGCTGAGACAGGGTTTCCTCGCTGCCGAGCGAAGCGGTAATCTGTTCGATGAACGTATAAGCGCCAAGCAGCTGATCCGCGCCGGCTTTCAGTCCAATCAGACCGTCAAGCAGCCTGTCAATCAGGTCTGCCGATGGGAATCCTCCCTCCGGCCCTCTCTGCGTTCCTCCTTCTCCTGCTGACAGCGCGATCACTTTTGTCCCCTTCCCGCTGTCTGTCATTCTGCCCATGGGAACACAGGCCGCGGCATATTTTCCCGGGCTCCGAAGCGAAGAGAGCTTCTGCAGCCCGAGAACCGCACGCCGGGTTTCCGCACTGGCCGAAAGGGTGTGGATGGAGTTTTCGCCCTTTTCACCGTTTTCCGGCTCCGCACTCTTTCCCGCGCCGGAACTGTCCTCAACAGAATTTTCCGGCTGAGGAATCACCTCCGGGGCACTGTTCTGCCCGGAAGAGTTCTCACCTCCGGAAGCATCTTCTCCTTCGGAAATGGATATCTGATCCGGGTTGTTTTCTCCGATGCTTTCGATTTTGCCGCTGTCTTCCGTGCCGCCGGTCTCGCCGTTTCCGCCGTCTCCTTCCGTACCGCCGGCCGCATCGTTTCCGCTGTCTCCTTCC